>NZ_JAUBUR010000007.1:0-256294 GCF_036705485.1 Microcoleus sp. AT9b-C3
CGTAATGCTCACAACTTCCCGCTTGATTTGGCTGCTGGTGAAACAACTCCCGTAGCTTTGGTTGCTCCTTCTATCAACGGCTAAGTTTTAGCAATTGATTGACAAATAGCGCTCCTAGAAATAGGGGCGCTTTTTGTTTGGGGAAAAATTTTAGAGACCGGCTTCTATCCGTTAAATCGCTTAAATCCGTTACCCCCCTTACCTCCGTTACATCTCTCCGTTGTCTTCCTTTTTCCTTTTTACTTATTTTTTCTTCCTTTATTCTTTAATTTTTTATGATTACTATAGAATATAGCCACTAGGCCGATCGAGATACTGTAAGCAACCCCACGCCTAAAGGCGGAGGCTTTTAATACGGTCCGGCTGTTTGAGCGGGATTGAATCGAGAGCTTACCTTACCAGCCTCAGTCTTTACTGACTACGTTTTTTGAGTCACGATACCGGGGAATGCGACGCTAGTTCGTCGCTCTATCGCTAGTCGTTAAACATCTGTACAAGGGTTAAGGACATGCGACTAGCTTAACAAGCTCTTAAAACATTGGCGAAGCGAACATTACCCGAAAGGGAAATTGAGGCAACCATACCTCACTGGAGAGGCAACCCGACCTCTCCAACCCCAAAAGGGGATTTTTAATGCGACTGAAGTCGCTGCCACTGTCCTCCCCATGCCTAAAGTCAGGGGCTTCTCGCTCGTTTTTCGGTGACATACTCCAAGGGCTAAATCTTATATTATGGTCTAGGATTCCAATAGTCGGATTTAGAATATGTTGGGCTTGCTATAAAGTGTTCGCTAGCAGCAATGCAATTGTGTCAATTCCCGAATCTAACCATAGACAAATGTAGCTGATCAGGAGTCGCTCCTCACCATGCCAAGCGCTCTATCTGTAAGGAGTCCCCAATGCTAAAACAGAAGCGCAAGTCGAAGAAACTACAGCAGCTAGATGATTGCATTCCAGTTCCTTACGAACCAGCAGCGCTCAGAAGAAGGCCTCGCCACATGACTAAAGAGGAATGGGAAATATATAAACCTCGCCCCGGTTCCGTAATGTGGAATATGTTGGCAGCGGCAGAGGGTGTAACTGAGCACCGCCCGCACGACATCTCCCATTGTCCAAAACCGCGCTAAATGCCAGAATGGATACAAGCATCCGATTCGCTTGAGTCCGCTTAAAGGCGATCGCCCGATCGCCCCCAGGACTCACCCCCCAAAACTCCCCAGGGCTTGCCCGTTACAGCTTTTAAAACCTTGTTATTCCAGCACTTCCAACACTTCCAACACTTCCAACACACGCTACTGATGTTAGACTCTACAAAATGTGTGTTAAGCAGACAAAGACAGTAGCAAACAACGCATTTATAAGGCTTTAGAGAGCGAGGATCGAGACGGTTTTTATGGTGAATTGCAGAGTAGGCAGACCGACTAACGATTCCTTAAGGGATAGGGAATACTTGCTAGAATCCGAGATAACGCGCTTGATTGCGACGGCAAAGGGCAACAAAGACACTTTTCTTGCTACTCGTAATCATCTCATTATACTGCTAAGTTATCGCCACGGGTTGAGAATTAGCGAATTAACGGGGTTGAAGTGGGAACAAATAGAACTGGAAGAAGCTCGCCTTCACGTTAAAAGGCTTAAGGGTAGCAACTCGGGAGTTCACCCGATGCAGTCCGATGAATGCCGTCTCGCTGCGAAACTCCGAAAAAATCAGCCAACCAAATCCCCGTGGATGTTCACCAGCGCGACCGGGTTAGCACTAACCCGCGACGGCGTAGCAAAAGCACTGGGGGCGATCGCACTAGCGGCCAAGCTTGAAATAAAGTTTCACCATCATATGCTCCGGCACAGTTGCGGCTACGCGCTTGCGGCAAAAGGCTGTGATACACGGTTGATACAGGAATATTTAGGGCACAGGTCGATCGAGCATACTGTTGGATATACGGCGCTTGACCCGTCGCGGTTTGAGAACCTATGGGAAAAATAAGGCAAATCGCCCGTGATACAGAATCAACCGCCCGGAGTTTTCTGTCTTATAAAAAGTTCGATCGCACTTTTTATCTTTGTGCGCTTGCCATCGGCATATTAATCGGTATGTTACTCCCGAGGTGAGAACGAATGCTGTACAAGGGATACTCGATCGAGATTTGGAAGTCTGAATGGATAGGCAAACGAATTAGCGGTCTTTGGTACTGTCTCAATGGTTACTCTTACCGCGAGATTGACAAGTGGGCGACAAAGTACAAGTATGTGGCGCTAGTGGACGAGATTAACACGCAACGATCACAAGAGATTTGGGGCGGATCTACGCCACTGATTGCGCTCGACTTGGCAAAGTTCAGCATTGACTTAAACCTTGCTAACTATGAGCGATGGGACGTTGAAGAGCGATTTAGGAGATACAATCAAAAATGTTTAAAACAGCGTTTAGAAAAGCTATCCGTAAATACTTAAACACTACTTTTCCCAGCGAGGCAAACCGCGCCAAAGTCGAAATAGAGCAACTCGTTAATAATTCGACAAATTCCCACACCGCGCGACAGATTAAGGAAGTTTTGGCAGAGTTTGGAATGCTGACGGGATGGCTAGAAAATCACTTTACCCCCGGCAGTTTCTACACCGATCGCGGTTGGGTGTTTGGATGGTATTACCCGGAACAGGTGCAAGCGCTGCGCTTACCTCTCAAACTCTCGAGAACCTACTTTAAGGGAACCTTTAGAGAAATAGAAGTTATAGAAAACCGCGACGGGTTCCACGTTGCCGAGCCTTTACCGTTCATTGACGGGTTCCCCGTCCAGATTCCACCGGGAAAAGCTCACTTGTTCGCACGTTATCAGTGGGCGGCTGCATTGCCGATTCAATGGCATCGCACTGCTGACGGCTATATAGTAGATCGCTCGATTGCGGCCTGCGGATTTTTCGAGGCTTGGAAGTGGTGGCCCGCTGCCGCAAAATATTACGCGAAATACCCCCCGTCACAGTTGCCAGAGTATCCCGAGTTTAGCTGTGAATCAGTTTGCGATTTTTAAGATCGAGTCGGGAGAATGTCGAAAAGTGCGATCGCCCGATCGGCTGCATCCGATCGCACTTGGCGGCTAACCCTTCTCTAAACACTTGCGAATAATCGCCTGCACGTCTGTGGGTTTGTAACCAAGCTGTATTTTTTGGCCGGTGTCGGTCTGCCTGTTTAGTTCCCGGTTGTGTTGAGCGAGCTTGCTGTTGAAAATCATAAACCAGGCTGGATAAACTTTAACCCGCACTTTTTGTGATCGCACTTCTTCACCGTGCACGAGTCGCAAAACACGAGACTTGCTCAACTCTGCGGCTCGCTCTACAATCTCGGTCGCCGCGTTTTTCGAGTTTGCGTAAGCCTTCATCTGGCCGCCTTTGCCAATTTTTGCATCAGTAGTTTTATCACCCATCAGCGCGACGGCATAGTGGCCGCCGTAGGTGTAACCGTTCTCGCCGCCGGCTGCTGCCAAAATATTGTCCCAAGTGCATTTTCCCCGGTGGATATTAGGGATAGTCAAGAACGGTCGCGGCGCTTGCTTGCCTGCGAGCTTCTTTACTAACTTTGTTGGTTCATAGGGGCGAGTGCCAGACAATCGCCAATGAATTTGTACCGACACTGGCGCGACGTGCTGTTCTACATACTCGCCGTAGGGATATCCAACAATTTGCGCTAAGTCGGCGCGCTGAAGTTCTGCTCTGATTAGCTGTTGAATAGCAGGCAAAAGACTTGCTTGCAGTGCGATAAACGGCTGCGAGCCAGAAATTAACAACTTGATCGGCTCGCTGTCTTTGTCTAGCGTCAACTCGTAAACGTCAAAGTGGCTCTGCTCCGATGGTTTACGATCCGATTGTCCGGCGACGCGCGTTATTGTCACATCACTTTTAGCAAGGATGCGGGCAATTTTTGCCTCGGTTCTCTCGTCAGCCATTACCTACATCTCACTTGCTAACTGTAAACCACGAACCGACGAATGACGGCTTCTTTTGTACCGCCGCCGAAACCTTCGAGAACTCCTTCTAAAAAGTTCCCCAGGGCCGGATTACCTTCTTCGATTTTCTCTGTAAATTCCCGCACTTTCTCGCTTAAAATTAGCGGCTTACCAGTTCCCCAGGACTCGATCATTTTGTCTACCCACGGTATGCCGGATCGAATGTTCTGCTTGGCCCACTTCCTAAAATTGATAAATCCCGCAGTGAATAAAGTTTGCCGCGCCAACTTAAATATCGCCCAGCCGACGGTGCTGAGTTCTTGCAGTATTTCCTCGCCCGTCTCGCTTTCATCCTCCAATACCAAGAACATAGTTCGCATGGCATTGCGATCGACTCGAAGCTTTGGCAGTTTGTCGCCGCCAACAATGAAATTTATCAGCGATCGCCCGAGTGATTCGCCCGCTACTTCGGCAAACCTGACAAAGCCCTGGTTTAGTTCCTTTAACAACTGATCGTCTGACTTGTTAAAGTCAAAATTGTAAATTGTTTCCCCCGCAGATACCGCACCCGTAACCAGCGACGGCATAATTCCAGCTAAAGTTATGCCGCCAATCGTGCCAGCACCAGCGACCGCACTGACAATCGCCGCCACACCCCCCGCAACAGCCCCCACAACCAGGCCGCCGATGAGTACAACAGCAACAGCACCGGCCGTCACGGCGATCGGATCTTCTTTTAACCAACTTTTAAAAATATTCCAGTCGCCGCGAGCGATCGCGCCAAACATTTCTTTTGCCCCGTTAACCATGTTACTCAACAGGCTTTTGACATTGAGCAAACCCCGCGAGAGTATACTCCCGATTTGACTTCCTATCCCTTGAAACCAAGTTCCCAGCTTGACACCGAGAGTAATTGCAAGGCTTGAGTTTTCAACTGTAACGCCGGCCGGTGGGTTCATCGTCTTACATCCCGTCTTACATTGGTGATTTTTTTGAGCTTCTTATTTTTGGGTTCCGGCAATTTCGGCGAGGTGATGGAATTTGCAAAGTCTTGTTCCCATTCGCTTATATAATCATCCATATTCCCGACACCGACAGCCTTTAAAAGGTTAATCCGATCGAGCGCGCGCTCGCGCCGAAATTGTCTTACATCGTCTTTGACTTGACGAGCAAGAAATACCTTGATATCTGCCTGAGTGATTGCCGATTGTTTAACCATTGCTTTGCGGGGGTAAGTTTGATTCTATCCTTTGTAAAATATCCAAAATAGTCTCGGCCCGAGGGTGAATCGCAACGGTTTTTATCTTGTTGATTTTGGTCTGCAAGAATTCGGGCAACAACTTTTCTGTCGTTTCATCTTCATTTAAATCTAGTTGTCGCTCGTTACCGTCGCCAAATCCTTTCCCTATTTTGACAAAGCAATTGTAAGGAGTCTGCACGGACTCGACTTTTGGCATTAGAGTTAAGCCCAGACAGTCGAGAATTGCGTCTAGTCTGATAAGCGCATCGGCAACACCAACCATAGTTTGAGTTGCTGCAAATCCGTTACGAATGTCCATATTTGTCGATACATTGCCGTCGTCTTTTACCTCCATTAGTGCTTCCGATACGGCAGAAGCCCAGCCCGTCGCATTGAGATATCTCGTTTTCACTTCTTGGTCGCCAGCCTTTGCCGCGTCCGCGTCCTTGATGGCGACGCGCGGCTCAAATATTAAACCGTGCGCGAGCATCCTAAACAAGCATTGCAAAACTTCATAGACATTTTTTGCCTTCGTAACGCTCGCAGGGTCGCATTCTGGAGCCATAAAAGTATTAGACACCGGAAACCCATCTTTTAGCAATCGCTCGATAGCCCAAGCTTCTTTAATGTCTTCTAAGTGGTCTAAAATTTCTTCGCAACAATCGTTCATTGGTGGCTTATTTCCTGTGGGTAA
The DNA here is from genome assembly GCF_036705485.1 of Microcoleus sp. AT9b-C3. Classification (NCBI taxonomy): domain Bacteria; kingdom Bacillati; phylum Cyanobacteriota; class Cyanophyceae; order Oscillatoriales; family Microcoleaceae; genus Microcoleus; species Microcoleus sp. AT9b-C3. The sequence goes on from NZ_JAUBUR010000007.1 coordinate 5,872, forward strand.
AAGTGGGCCTGCTGGTTTTTGCTCGCCAATCGGTATGATTCTATTTATTATGTTTTTTGTTGCTCGCGGTTGCCCTCCTGAGAATGGCTGGTTTGCTAAAATAACCCATTTTGCAATAGCTCGCGCCGACCCAAAACACACAAAACCATTAACTAAGCCACCAAGCGCCGGAGGATAAGGGCCCTCTTTGTGTTGTGAAGTGGCAGTTCCTTGACCAAAAGGAGTTTGTCGGAACGAAACGCCGTCGCTTTGTATGTAAGAGCTGTTCGCTCCGACATTAGAGAAATAGTTATAACTAGACGACGAATCAACAAAACCGTTATTTATCCAGCGGGTATCTTCTCCTTTGTTTTTAAAGGTAAGATAAACGGGAATTGTCCACGATTGATAATAATACGGCGCTACTACAATCTCAGGCAACTCGTCACATTTGACCTCGGCTATTCCTTCATAAATGGTATACCCTCGTTTGTCGTTTTCTATATAGTTAGGGTTGGGCCAGTTGTAAACAATACTGTAGTGGTATTGTCCGACCAATACATAAGCATCTGCTGTACTTGTTACGGTTGCAGGATCGATGCCAATTTTGGGATCTGGTGGTGGTGGCTCTGGCGGTTCTGGCGGTTCTGGCAACTTACAACCTGGATCGGGATAACTTCTTTGAGCGACAATTTGACCGAAAATAGATTTAGTTTCGGTAACAATGCAATCTCTTGCCTCTACATCTACCGCGAACCCTCCGATGCCGATATGAATAGTACCGCCCTCCCGTCCCCACGTTACCTCTTGCCCTGCAATGCCGAGGCTGATGGCTCCCCCGTAATCGCTTGTTGCTCCGATCGAGGCAATTCCTAAGTTGATATTAATTCCCACTTCCTCTGGGTTTACGGTAATCGTACTTTCACTTGACCTTCCTATGCGTCGAGTGATAGTTACTTGCTGTTCTTCAGTATTGAATTCAATTTTGCCCATAATTTAATTGGTGTAAATCAACAAAACTGTAAAAGGTTTGGATAAAATATTGGCAGAATTGTTAAGTTTATTTCTGATACTTACCCCGCTAATGCTAAAAGTCCAATCGAATTCATACCCCGCGACGTTCGCAAAACCAGGCCCCACATAAGAAGTATCGCTATAGCTAACTATAACGTCGCAACTAACTATTTTCGCGCCGTCTATCCCGTGCGATATTGCTATGTTTTCTCCTTGCCCGGGGGCGGTAGTTCCTTGAAGCCTTTTGACTCTAATAGCAGCGTCACCGCCTAGTTTAGTAAAACCTGGCAAATTAAGATTGTTTGCCGCGTCGGTGGTTAATATAGTAGATACAACCCTGTTGTAAGCATCGTTTAACCTCCGCATGGTTATAGTTCCCGCATTGCTCAATTCTAAGTCTACAAGCTTAGAATTTACAGGCGCGCTGCTTGCACTTAGCGATAGATAAGAATTTGCACCCGTAGCGAATAAAGTCGCAGCAGTACGCGCCGAATAACCCGTCAAACTACCGACTCCGGTAATCACAATTTCTTTCAAAAAGTTAACTAGCTGCGAGAATGTCTTGTTGCCGTTAATTGTCACGTCCTTAGTTGAGGATACAAAAGCCGCGGCCTCTTGCCAAGTGCGATCGCCTCTGAGCAAATATTCAGATTGTCCCGCAGCAGCACCCGGCACTAATCCGGTCGTACCGGCGGCGGTTGCTGTCGCGGCTCCGAAGGGTTGCAGCAGAGTTTCAAGTGTTGCCATCCGAATTTTTAACTGTTCTGTCTCGTTATTTTTTTTTAACTCTTCGATCGGGTTTACGTCCAGCCCGATAGAACCGTGAACTGTTACTCGGTCGCCGGTTTGGGGAAGTGTACTATTCGAGGCGGGGTCAGCGATAAATTGAATTCCGATCTGGGTGGCACGACCGGGAACGAAGACATCTTTTTGATTGAGGTAAGGCAGAAGTTTAAGGGTATTGACTCTGTTTCCCGAATTTTGAATCACTTCTGTGTTTCGCCAAACCCAAGCGGCCGCGGACGAACTTCGAGTAAACATCAGCATTTGACACTTGGGAAACTTAGACTCTAGCGACTGCATCTCTACAACCTTGTCTTTCATTGATGAAGTTCGCTTCAAATCTGGCGCGGGGGTTTGATTCCCGAGCGACGGCAAATAGTAAGTGATTGCCAAGCTGTCGATAAACGCGGCAACCCCGATGTTTTGCCACAGTAAGTGCTGAGTCTGCGCTGCTGGAAGTCCTAAAGATGCGATGTATGCAGCCAGCGCGACCTTAGCTGGAGCGGCAAGAACGTCAACATCGAAAACTACTTGGATCGAGTTGTCATTTTTTAGAAGGTCGATCGACGATTCAAATGTATAGTCAGCCATTCCCGTATATTCTCACAATAGATAAGTCGCGGCATTGATAGAGATTCCCGTCGCGGTCGTTGATTTGGTGTACGGGACGGTAAAACTACCGCTGAGTGTGTTGCGGTTTAAGTTAATAGAGGCTGTGATGTTTTGAGTTTTTTGCGGGTTTTTGCTCAAGTCGTTTTGCAAGGTCATCAACCTAGAAACAACTTGGATAAAATAGTTAATCGCTAGCGGCGCGGTAAAAGTTCCCCCGGTTCCAGGTGTAAAAGTTCCTGTTGGGAAACTTCCAGTATCGGGGTCGCCAGTAAAAACTAGATTCAATGGGTCGTTGAATTTTATCGGGACGTTGAAGTTTCCGGTAAAAATTAAAGTGTCTGAATCGTAAGAGCCGGCGAAAAAATTTGTTGTGTTTCCTGCTGCTGCTTCCAGAGATTGAAAGTATTCAATTAATTGCAGAAATTGACCCTCTAATGTGGTTGCGCCGATTGTTGCGCCACCTCCGGCTGTAATTGCTGTCACGTTTTGAACTCGACTTTTTGACTTTTCTTACCTATTAAATACTACTTTAATCTGGTGCCAAAAACAGACTTGTAGAACCTTAATGTTCTACAAATCTTCAAGATAAAAATATTTTATCAAAACCCTTGCACAGTAAGGGATTCAAGAGTTAGAGTTAATAGATAGTTTCAATCCCTAAAAAATATGACAGCTTTAGTCAATACCTCGATCACTTCCACAACTGTAGAAGATGCTTTGCTCGAAATTTTGCGCCGTGTTGCAGACTTGCAAGCGTCGGCCGCAACAAACCCAAACAACAGGACAGTTATCACAACTTTTACCCAGAATGAATTGACCGGAGTTTACACAGTTGGGCTGACTATTCCTTCGGCTGTGACTATGGGTGCAGATGGAATTGTCTCTAATGCGACAGAATTATTTACTTAATTCTTAATTTGATGTTTGGTTGGTTGCTGCCCTCGCAGCAGCAATAAATACTATTATCATTAGGAGGAACGATGGCGGTAATTACCCAGGAACAGGCTACACAGACAACACAAGAGCTAACAGCAAAGCCAAGGATTCAAAGTCGTGTTGTGCAGGCTTTTGTAGAGCCGGGTGTATATGTTGAGTTTACAGTTAGAGAGGATTTTTACAATTTTTTTGAAGTGGTGCCGGTACTTCCACAATCAGCCGATAAAGCGATATCAAAGTATAAGCCGCCGAGCACTGCAACAACTCCGAGGCCTCCGAGTAACAAAGGTAACGGCGTAACCTACCGAAACAAATCGAGAAAGCTCGCTGGCAAAAAAATCAAATTCCCAGTTAAAGGTGCGGACGCTCCCCCGGTCAATAGCAAAAATGCAGCCAAAAAGAAAAAGACAATGACGATTCGGGTGCCTTCGATCATGTCGGCTGCTGCGATCGCGATTTGGGTAAATACTGCGTTTTCATCGGCAACCAAGCGGCCGAGCTCATTCACCCTAGAATCTGGAACAGAAATTGGTATCGATCCGAATTTCACAGACCCCACACAGTTGAAGCCGATGAGTTCAATCAAGGGTAAATCTGAAGTTACCGCATAATGTGGAATTCGATTTTTACAGGGCAGTTTCAGCGGGCGGTAGATTGGCAGGTCGAGCCGGTCTATCTTCCGGTGAACTTGACCTGGCCTGCGGTTCGAGTTCGAGTGTCTTCGACAACTGCACCGATTTCTTGGCGCGTGGCGGGGGAGCTGGTGCAGATTTTCGATCCGTTTGGCGGATTGGATGTAGAGGGCGGTTCCGTTACTTTGCCGCTTAATGCTTGTAAAATAATTCGCTTTCCTGAGATTGAGAGTGAAGAGTATTATTCGCTTAAATTCTATCCAAAACGGTGGATAGAGTCTTATGAAATTCAAATAGATCATTTTGCATAAGTAATGAAAACAAGTGTTGAGTTTATCCCTAGCCTTGTTTCGGCTGTAGAATTTATTATTGGCATTATCCTGCTATGGAGGGTCAGCCGGGATGTGTTGCGAATCCTCTCGACTCTGCACAGAAGAATGACAGTTTTAAAAGCTCTTCTTATTGGTTTGCGGGGAGAACTTCGCGATGTACAAAAATTTTTAAATATGCAGCACGGCTATCATGCGCGCGGAACTGTTAACGAAATCGAAGAAGACTTGCTGAAAGAATACAACAATGAAAACACCGGATTCTAATAAATTAGTGTCTATGCTTATTGATGTTTGGTCTTACAGAATGATTATCGGTTCGCTGTGTGCTATTTCGACATCTGTAACCGTTGGCGGTATCTCGCTTGCAGCGCAAGAGAAAAAAATACCCGAACAGTTGATTTATTTGGCGACAGGCTGCAATGGCGCGCTAATTGGACTTCTAGCACCAACACCTAAAAGCTGATGGAAAAATTATTAAACGTTCGACACTTTAGCCAGTTAGATAATCGGCATCACCCCAGCGGAACGTGCAATTTAACCTGTGTGGCGATGTGCCTCGACTACTTCAAAGTGAGGCCGAAACAGCCGGGGAAACAACTTGAAGATGAACTCTTTGAGTATGTGTACAGCAAGAAGTTAAGCCGACACTCGCCCGAAGATTTGGCAAAAGTTGTCCGAGCTTACGGGTGCAAGGATAGGTTTACTTGGTACGCGACAATCGAAGAGGTGATCGCATGGATTGATCAGGGGAACCCGTGTATTTTGCATGGGATGTTTACCCGCAGCGGTCACATCGTAGTTGCTCGCGGCTACAAGCCCGGTAAGCTGATCGTCAATGACCCCAACGGCGAATACTTCCGCAACGGTTATGACATCACCGCCAGCGGCGCGGGCTTGGAGTACAGTTTCGGACTAATTCAAGAAACTTGCGCGTATGACGGTGAGTTTTGGGTTCACTTTATTTCGGCGTAGCAGTCCGGCCGCTCCAACTGCGGATACGATCGCAAATCTCGACTGCTGGAACTCCGGCGGTCGCAAGTTCCATCACTTCGGCCGCTCGCTGTTGTGCCAGACTATTCCCGGTATTTCCGCCGGGAATGTGAACGGATTTAGTTTTGGTTCCGGCACGGTAGACAAATCGGAAATACTCGCCGCCCCTAGCTGTACCTTTGGGGCGGTAAGTCGATACCGACTTTGTTGCAGAATCAATTTCACCGGGGATGGGTTCTGATTCTGCAACAAGTGGCGCGGACCCTGATTCTGCAACAAGTATGATCGGCTGACTTGTTGCAGAATCAATTTCACCGGGGATGGGTTCTGATTCTGCAACAAGTGCGATCGGCTGACTTGTTGCAGAATCACCGGGGACGGGTTCTGATTCTGCAACAAGTACGATCGGCGGCACAGTTTTGGTAAAGTCCTCCGGGTGCAAATATGCCCAACTTTCCGATCGCTCGCTCCAAAATTTAACACTGCCGTTTGTCGGGTGCGCCCCCTCGACTTGCACACTCTCGCCTTTTTTCCAGTAAGGGGCCGTAACTGTTTTGCGCTGCAGCTTCACCCAGTCACCGGGTTCTATCAAACTTTCGGGTGTGTCAAGCGGTTGGAGGCTGTCAAAGATTGATAATTGTCTCTGCATAGTGTTAAGGGGTTGCAGTTTGTGGTGCTACACATAAACAAGACTTTTATGGAAAAAGTATTTATGTGTAGCTGTATTTTGGGAGCGCGTCAGTTTTCCCGATCGCGCATCCGCCTCATCGTTTCAAAGTCCGCTGGTAAATCTGCTACTCTCTCAATCCCCAAATCGGCCGCAATTGCCTTGAGTTCGATCAGGCTGTAGTCACCGGGGATATCCCTTACGTCTACGCGCATCGCTTTAGCTAGGGCTTTCAGCGACACTCCTAACTGACCGGCGACTAAGGCAGCATTGTCAAACCGGGGGATTTTTTTACCAGCAACCCAAGTGTTTACAGTCACTTCGGCAATGTTGATGTCCCGGCTCAATTGGCGCTGACTTGTGCGTGCTGCCTCAATCAGGTTTTTCAATGTCTCTTCGTTCTCGTTACCTGTGTTTGGATTCATCTTACTATAGAATCCATGCTTTAGTATTGACAGGTCAAATTATCTATACTAAAGTATGGGTGGGTAGATACAACAAAGGGATTCGGCTTAGCCGCTTGGATAATTGGTTTAGCTAAATCTCTGCGTTAAATCTCCCATAGATTGCACTGCATACCCAGAATTGGGTAGGGCGGGTTTACTCTCGCCCTTTTTTTTCTCAAAACTATGGAACTGCATTTTTACACCCGCGAACTATTGGACAAGCATTTGCTGCCGGAACTCAAGGAAATTGCACGGAGCATCGGCATCGTCCCAGATGGCAACAAGACCCGGCGCGAAACTTGGGTTGTCGCGCTCACTGGTCAACCCTTCCCCATCTTTCAAACCCTGGAGCCGATCGCATATTGCGACAATCAGCCGATTGAAACTCCCCCCGGTGTCGAAAATATTCAAGCCCAGGAGCCGATCGAAACCAGCATCGACGCTGAAAAAACCCAAGACCCGATCGCACTTTCCGACCTAGACGCAGCACTCGCCGAAATTGCACGGCTGCGCGCTGAGAATGCGGAATTGTTGCAGCAAGTGCGATCGCACAAACAGACAATTACCGAAGCAAAGGACATTACCCCGGTGCAGCGGTGCAGCTTTATCCGCGTGCTCAAACTCGCGCGCGCCGCTTGTTTGGACTTATCTAAATCCATCACCGGGGGATGGGTTTTAAGTCTTGGAACTTTGCAGCGGACTTTCAAGAGTCTTTATGAAATCTGGCGTTTGCTAGTCGTTGGCGAGTGGAATCTGTCGGACTTGTTCAATCCCCCGGAAAAAGTTCCGACACCTTCGCCGGATGCCTTCAGCCATAACCGAGTAGTTGACTGGTTTGCAGCACTGGGTAAAGTCGGTCTGGAATCCGAACCGCTAGAAGCGGCCCAATCTAGGCGATCGGCTGGCAGGTTTGCGGCCATCCCCTTCGCTGAGGATGAACTCATCGACAGTTACGCGCTCGGTTTCGCCGGTGCGGGGTCGAGCGGCCGTTCTCCCCCAGATGGAGGTGATGCCATGCTGTAACTCGCACCCGTCCATATTTGCTGCATTATTCGCTTCTTTGCGCGATCGCCTTCGAGCTAGGCGATCGCTTCCTATACCCTATTAGCCAAAATGGAACATCCAAACATCTACACGTTTAAACACTCGGAATTGCCGCCGATGACCGATGGAATTGAATCGGAAATAAAGGACATCGAACGCGAAATAGGAAACACGATCCAAAAGTTTGAGGGTCATTACCGCGCGCTGTCTGCATTCGCCGAAACTTTGGCGGGTTCGCTGAACGACTGCGAAGAGAAGATGCACTGCATCCGCATCATTCCCGATGGCGGCGAGCCCGAACTGCTGCCAAAGGCGATCGAATTGACCGACCTGCCTTTGACTGAAAAGCAATTGATAGTATCGACTGCCTTAACTTCCTCAGTAGCGATCGAGATGCTAGCAGAAATTCTTGATGCCGATTTTCGAGACGCTGCCTTTCAAGTTAGAACTATAAGTCAAGGAAAGTTTAGGGAGATGTCATCAGAAGAAATTGAACAAACCGTTCAAAAACTAGCCGAAGCATTGCGCGACAACCCCGAAGGCGGAATATTTGCAGTAGAAATCTAAAATCCAAAATCCAAAAACTAAAAGCGATCGAGGTTCGACGTTCGATCGCTTTTACGGGTCGCCTTGTTGAAAATCAAATTGACTTAAACCAATGATACCCCAACAAACCGATAAATTGTCAATTATTTCTGATTAGACAACATCCAACAACAACGTCATGGAATATACCAATAAAAGCAGTCGCACGGTTTTACGACTTCTCAAGACGGCGAGCGTAATATTGGAGGATGAATACAGCAAGGCAAGATTTGAACACACATTCCACATCCTTAAAATCGCAAAAACACGCGGACTTTTAGGAACACACAAGCCTATTGATGACTGCCTCGATAATTCTATCAATTGTGCTAATGACTTGCTCCGAACCCCTAATCTTGAGGAAATGGAAATAAGCGATATAAATAAGAGCGAAGAAGCAATTTATGTCTATGTCGCCCTCGTTGCGATCGGCTTAATTCCCGCCTGATGATGGCTGTCTCCCTAACAGTCGAAATTCCCCTTTTAGAGGGGGATAGCGGGCAAGGGTTGCGACCTCGCATTAATTCTAGTTCTTCAGTAAGGAGGTGGACAGTCAAAAACTGTCCCGAAATTCTCGTGGGAGCAATGATTTAAGCGCAAACGCGCGGTGGATTCCAACCCCACTGCGCGATAAATCTCCTAAGCCCCTGTGCGGATATGGGTGTAATGCCCTTGGGTGATTCGTGGGTTATGTAAGAGGTTTTTAGGTAGGAAACAATGTTAAAGGTAATAGGAATTGATGTGTCCGCGCACCGCGTGGATGTCGTTTTGCTTGAAAATTTTCCAACAATTGCGCTCAGAGACTTTTATTTATCGCCCGAATTCGAGCAATTTCACTCGGTTTATAAAGTGACGGAACTCGACTTGCTAATTGAAAAAGTGAAAGATTCGCCGGCCGTAGCGATACTCGAAGGAACCGGCACTTACTCTTACTACTGGCGCAAGCACCTTAAAAAAAACGGAATTTTTGTGCTCACAGCGGATCAGGGTATGGTCAAATCGACTCGCCGCTCGCTCGGCGGCACAGACAACAAAGACGATCCGTTTGACGCGCTCGTGCTCTGCGAGGTTTACCGCCGCCACTACCTCGATATTTACGATCGCAGGTTTTGGGTGAAAGAGCTCGATCCGAAAATTGAGCGGATGCGGCGCGCGCTGCTGGACTTAAAATCCACGACGCGCAAGCAAACAAGCTTTATCAACTCTATCAAAGGCCGCCTTGCCTGGGAATATCCAGCGCGGGTGACGGTCAAATCGCAGAGACCGAACGGTTCGCTCGAACCGGGAAAGCCGCCTGCATTTTGGGCGTGGCTCGCCGAGCGCGGGGATTTTTTATCGAAAAACATCCTCTCGCGATTTGAAAACCACTACCAGAAAGAGCAAAAGTGCGATCGGGCGAACGTGTCCGAAATGACGCGGCAATTTGCAGCGGCGGTCTGCGACCTGCACGACACCGAAGCGGCGATCGAGCTGAGACTGACTAATATTTTGACTGATACCGACTTCGATCCTTATCACCGGGTATTCGATCGGTTTGCCTTCGGATACCGCGAGCGCGGCTGGATTCTCTCAAGGATTTACCCGTTTGATGACTTTCTCTGCCTGCCAAAGAAGCGAGCACTTCGCCGGTTTCGGCAAGCTTGCGGCCTTGGCAAAATAGAGAAATCTAGCGGCCAAGTACGAGCCGGTGGCGGTGGCGGCAAGTGGACGGGATGCGCGAATACGCGATCGACTCTGTGGACTTACATCAACTGTCGGATTGAACCGCAGAAACTCAAAGGACAGTCTTACACAACTGTGCAGCTCGAGCTGCGGGAATATTTCGTGGGCCGCGCCTTTGAAACTGATGGAACTAAAAAGCGCGGCGGTCGGCTGGCAGATGCTCGAAACGCTAGCTGCCGGAAACTAGCAGACCTAGTTTTCCGGGAACTTTACAATGAGGTAAGGTAACGAGATGATAGGCGATCGCTCCCCGGTCGCTTTTTACTAAATCAAACTTTCAAAGTGTGCGGAGAATTTGTATTATGAAAGATGGACCAGAAGTACGCCGCGTCTCCACCGCAGTGATGGCCGGTGTTTGCGGGTTAGCTTTAGTGGCGGGAGGGGGCATTGCTTGGTGGACGGCGAACCGTTCGCCAACCCCCGCAGATACGCAGTCTTCGGCTCAAACTACCGCTCCACCGCTGTCCCCAATTCCTGCGGAATCCCCTGCTGTAGTTATCCCCGTACCCCCTCCTAATCCTGTACAACTGCCTACAGCTCAGACGCCTACAGCTCAGACGCCTAACGCTCAGACGCCTAACGCTCAGACGCCTAACGCTCAGACGCCTAACGCTCTGGTGCCAAAGTCCTCGCAGCCAAAGCCTTTGCCGCAGACTGATGTCCAGACAGTCCAAGTCTACTGGGTTAAAGATGCCAGCGGTAAATTTGAGGGAGTTCCTACGAAAGTAGCTGTCAAACAAGCTGACAAGCCTGATGCAGCTTTACAAGCTGCTTTTAACAGTTTGTTGGCTGGGCCGAAGGATGGAACTGTTTCTAGCGAAATTCCGAAGGGGACAAAACTCAGGGGTTTGAGTGTTAAGAATGACGGAGTTTATGTGGATTTGTCGGCAGAATTTACGTCCGGGGGAGGCAGCACCTCAATGACTAGCCGGTTAGGGCAAGTTATCTATACGGCTACGAGTTTAAAACCGAATACCAAGGTTTGGATTTCGGTGGAAGGCAAGCCTTTAGAACTTTTAGGTGGCGAAGGTTTGGAGGTGGCTCAGCCGAGTACCCGCCAAAGTTTTGACCAAAATTTTCCCCTTTAGTAATTATGAGTCATTAGTTACAAGTGATTAGTCATCGGTCTCAGGGCCGAGAATAGGAATTGATAACTGATGACTCATGACAGAGGATTGAGGATTGAGGACGGGCAACAAATTTTCAGTGCTTCGTAGTTAGGCTAAATGCCCGAAAGTGTAGGGCTTGCTGTTCGATCCGGCTGGCAAGCCGATCGCACACCATATTACACAGCTCAAAAATTAACTCGTCCTGCACCTTATAATAAGCTGAAGTCCCTTCACTCCGGCGAGTGAGGATACCAGCTTGGAGCATGAGTTTTAGGTGCTTAGAAACATTGGCTTGACTGGTTTGAGTAGCTTCCACCAATTCTTGCACGCATTTTTCGCCGTCGCGAAGCAAGTTCAAAATTCGTAAACGCATCGGTTCGCTCAAAATACTGAAATACTCAGCAACTTGTTGCACAACCTCTTGCGGGACAGGCTGGGATGACTTCATCAAACTCACCGGAGAGAAGTGATCGGGAAATATTAGCATTTATTCTGTCCATAACAATAAAGTAATCCTTTAATCCGGATTAATTCGCATCAACACTTGACCGTATTCGACAGGTTCGCCATTTTGAACTAAAATTTCCATCACTTGACCGGAGACTTCATCAGCATCGATCTCGTTCATCAGCTTCATCGCTTCGATAATACAGACTGTCTGATTGACCTTGATGCGATCGCCCACATTGACAAAAGGCGGCTCGTCGGGAGCCGCAGCGCGATAAAAGGTTCCTACCATCGGCGAGATAATTGGCACCCATTTCGTATCGACAGAAGCAGGTACGGCAGCAGGTACGGCCACAGGGGCGACGGGTACAGGGGCTGCCAGATCCGCTAAATTTTGGTCAACAGCAGGAGGTGACGCTAATGGGGGGCTAGCAACAGTGGCCAACGCGCTTGGAGCGACAGTCGCCACAGCAGCAGGGAGCGCAGCAGAGGTGGCTGGTGAACTTGCCAGACTGCCTTTGCGTACTGTCAGTTCAATATCCCCACTTTTTAAAGTCAGTTCCGAAATGCCAGTTTTGTCCAATACAGTTAGCAAGTCACAAAGCTGGTTTAAGTCTAGTTGCACAGCAGATTCAAGGGTAATTGAGAATTGAAAATTGAGAATTGAAAATTGAAAATTCAGAATCAGGCGAAGCTAGGAGCATCAACGACTTTGGGGGCAAAAGGGATAGTTTTTAAGCTGTGAGCAATGAGTATTGAATTTGCACTTCTTTAACTCATAACTCAGAACTAAAAACTAAAAACTCCCTTTTCCTTCCTCGTTTCTACTCTCGGCCGAGGTACTTGTCTTCACGAGTATCAATCCGAATCCGTTCTCCAATGGAAATAAATAGAGGCACCATAACCTGAGCTCCGGTGGAGACGATCGCGGGTTTGCTGCCACCGGTGGCAGTATCTCCTTTGACTCCGGGATCGGTTTGCAGCACTTCCAAGACGACAGAGTTGGGCAGTTCCACTTCCATGATTTGGTCGTTCCAGCGCAGGATGCTGACTTCCATCCCTTCACTGAGGTACTTGACTCGATCGCCTATTTGCTTAGCATTGAGGCGACTTTCCTCGTAAGTTTCCATATCCATAAAGACGAAATCGTCGCCCTCTTTATAGGTATGCTGCATCACACTCTTTTCCAGGTTGGCTTGAGGCATAGTCTCGCCCGCCCGGAAGGTTTGTTCTACTACGTTTCCGGTTTGGACGTTTTTTAATTTTGTCCGCACGAAAGCCGAGCCTTTTCCTGGCTTGACGTGGAGGAATTCGATAACCCGCCACACGCCGTTATTCCATTCAATTGAAACACCTGGTCGAAAGTCGTTACTGGAGATCATATAAATTTTTGTGGGCAATCCCGTCGCCTTGAGGCACGGGGGAACTACAGTCAGTCGATTTTAGATTTTAGATTTTAGATTTTAGATTTACTCCACAGATGAATTTGGGAGATTGAACCTTGGTCTAAAATTTTGATCTCTCCACGACAGGAGTCTGGGGATTGTATCCGTTTTTGAGCGGGTCAGGTTAAAGCTGCAGTCTAGCTGACGGCATCAAAAAGCAATTGGCATTTTATTTTACCGTTCAAAGGGAGCAAGTGCTTTACTGAAATGTGAATGGCAGTGGGCAGTGGGCTGTTGACTGTTGACTGTTGACTGTTGACTGTTGTTAGTGGGCAACTCCCTCCCGGACCGAACGAACAGACACTTTAGATGGGTAGCAGCAAAGGCGGGCGGGCAGCGCTGTGGGAAGATAATAGAGGCAATAAAAGTTAAAGTTATGTTGCATTGGCCTAATTTCTCGATCGATACGTGCAAGCGCTGGGTCAAAACCGTCGCTTTAGCGCTCTTGCTGTTCACTCTCTCCCTGAGTTTCAGTGCAGTCTCCCATGCCAAACGCCCCAGCAGCAGTATGCCTGCAGGGAATGCGATTACGGACGGCCGGGCGCTGCTGCGCTTTGCTTTACCTATTGACAATCAGACGGTGCGAGAGTTGCAAATCAGTCTCGAAGACATTGGCAACCACATACGGTCTAAACGTTGGGGGCCCATTAGCAGTGATGTCAGCAAGGCTTCCAGGATTCTCAACCTTCGGGAATCTGACCTTTTAGAGAGTATTCCCGACGCCAAAAAGCCGGAAGCTGAGGCGCTAGTTGCAGGAGTCAAGGAGAAAGTTGCTCAACTGGAAAAGGCTGTTGAGTCTAAAGACAGGGACAAAGTGATTGACTTGAAAGCCACAATCCTAGGTTCGGTAGGCGAACTCGAAGAGTTGATGGTGACAAAGTTTCCGTTTGAAGTGCCTGCCAAGTATGCTAATCTGCCTCAACTGAAAGGGCGCGCTACTGTGGCGGTACAAACTGATAAAGGGGAAATTACTGTTGTGGTTGACGGTTACAGCGCCCCGGTTACTGCTGGTAATTTTGTGGATTTAGTCGATCAAGGTTTTTATGACGGTTTGCCGTTTATTCGATCGGAAGAATCCTACGTTTTGCAAACCGGAGACCCCGAAGGCAAGGAAGAGGGTTTTATTGACCCAGCTACTGGCAAATACCGGAATGTTCCGCTAGAAGTGCTCGTCAGGGAGGAAAAAGAACCTATTTACGGGATTACTCTAGAAGATGCGGGGCGTTATCGCGACGAACCTGTTTTGCCTTTTTCTGCTTTCGGTACAGTGGCAATGGCCCGTACAGAAACTGACCCTGATAGCGCTTCTTCTCAGTTTTTCTTTTTCCTGTTTGAACCTGAACTCACTCCCGCTGGCCTGAATCTGTTGGACGGCCGCTATGCTGTTTTTGGTTACATGATTGAAGGAAAAGAAGTTTTGGAGCAACTGAAGCAGGGAGACAAGATTGTATCTGCTAAGGTAGTTAAAGGAAGCGAAAATTTGGTGCGACCTCAAGTTTAATTAATGACGGCGATTGAAATCGCTGCTTGTCAAAAGTGACGGCGAGTGAAATCGCTTTTACACAAACAAAGCCCGCACATTCGACAAGCTCAGTGAACACCTGTGCGGGCTGAAAAAATCAATAGTGACTGCGATTGAAATCGTTTCTGGAGGGTGAAGGAGATTGAAATCGCTTCTGCACAGATAAATCCCGTCTCAGCGGGCTGGAAGAAGAGATAATTTTTATAGTTTCGTTATTGAAATTAGGAATTAAATCGAGAATATGGCTATTTTACAATTTTTATTGGTAATAGGATTGGGCGGATTCACAGGATTGTTGATTATAAAAAATGTGAATGAAAGTAAGCAAAAGCAGCGGTTGGATGAGGCTTTTTATCAGTTGTTGGAAACTCAAAACAGCCAAATTTCGTTGATTCAACTGGCAGCTAATGCTAGGGTTGAGGCTGAAGTTGCTCAGCAGTATTTAAGTCGGCAAGTTAAGATTTTTTCGGCGATTTTAGAGGTAGATGATGAAGGGGATACTTTTTATAGGTTTCCTAGGTTGCGCTTGCCGCCGAGTTCCGGTAAGGAATGGTAATGCAGTTGGCAGTTGACAGTTGACAGTTGACAGTTGTTTAGAAATTACGCACCAATAACTTGCTACAGGTAAGACACCTGTTTCATAATACATTGAGTTTATTGTACGATGGGCATTTTGCCCGTCCGCATCTCACTAAAAAATCCTTTTTAATGCTGATTAAAGATATAGGTGAACAAGGCCTTTTAAGAATATTACAAAAATTCTGCCCCGCAGAGATAGTTGGTGATGATTGCGCTGTCATGCCTACAACTCCCAACCAATCTCTCGCTATCACTACAGATATGTTGGTGGATGGAGTGCATTTTAGCGATCGCACTACGGGGCCTTATTACGCAGGATGGCGCGCCGCAGCAGCGAATTTGTCGGATCTGGCTGCGATGGGAGCAAAGCCTCTGGCGGTGACTGTAGCCCTCGCTGTGGCGGCGGATACGGCTGTGGAGTGGGTTGAAGAGTTTTATCGGGGGATGACGGCTTGCTTGCAAGAATATGATACGCCGATCGTCGGTGGCGATGTTGTGCGATCGCCCGTGGTGACGGTGGCGATTACGGCTTTTGGGGAGGTTGAGTGCGATCGTACCATTCGTCGGTCAAATGCGCGATCGGGCTGGGCGATTGTCGCGACTGGGGTTCACGGAGCCTCCCGCGCGGGATTAGAATTGCTGTTAAATCCCGAATTCGGGCAAAATCTGGAAAAGGTCGATCGGGCTTCTTTAATTCTCGCTCACCAGCGCCCTAAACCGAGACTTGATGTTTTGCCGGTTGTTTGGGAAATACTAGGTTCCAAAGGCGCGATGGAACCCCCCCTTAGCAAGGGGGGGAAGCAAGATTTCAATTCTCCCCCCCTTAGCAAGGGGCCGGGGGGGGTTAATTCCCCAATTGCTAAGGGGGGGCCGGGGGCGGTTCAATCCTCAATTGCAATCGCCGGAATGGACAGCAGCGACGGTTTAGCTGATGCGATTATTCAAATTTGTCGGGCTAGCGGTGTTGGCGCAAAAGTCGATCGCACGAAAATACAAATTCCCGATATTTTCAGCGAAATCGTATCAACCGAAAAAGCTTTAGATTGGGCATTATACGGCGGCGAAGATTTCGAGTTAGTGCTGTTTTTGCCGATGGCGAATGCTGAGTTATTGGTGGAAAAAATAGGAAATGGAGCCGCGATTGTGGGAATTGCTACCGACAGCACCGATATGTGGTTAACTGACAGCAGCGGTATTTATCGTGATACTGTATTAAAGCTCGATCGAGGATTTCAACACTTCTGAATTATCTCGCTTGTCCGCATAGGCGGACTTGTTTGTGTAGACGCGGTTTCAACCACCGGGTTTTTGCCCGTTACAGATTTTCCGCCAGCTAACCATTGATTCTGTTCTTGTAGGCAGTAGCCAGATTATTTTGGGTTTGCGTCCATTTTTCACTACCGGGTTCGCGATTATTTAAAACTATTTGATAACCTGTAATGGCAATTTCAATATTATTCGATCTATTCCCACGGGGAAAGTCACTAAGATGAATACTCAAATTTTCAAGAAGACCGATAATTGAGCTAATTGTTTCTGAGTTTTCGCCTGCAATTAACTTCTGCGCCACTTGCTGTAAAGTCTCTGCCAAAGTGGCATTAAGGAGATGTTGTCGCTCTTCCAGCATGGGGTAAATTACTGCTATATCCCCGTTGCTATCTTGTTCTGCTTGCAATAATTCTAGGAAAAAATTTGCATACTCTTGAAAATTTTCACTGACCGAGTTATTGCTATCTCCGTCATCGTTCATCTCGATGAGTGGCGCTAGGTAACTGGCTAGATGTCGGAGAAAATTAGCGCCATTTTCCCCTCCTTGTTCTGCTAAGGTTGATGCTACTAATTCGCACGTTTCCAGAAATCCGCGATCGAGTAATTCTGAGTTATCCTGTAATATTTGCGGTTCGTCTCCTTTGGGGGCATTCAGCAGGGTGTGAATTAATTGCAGATAGGCTTGGGCGCGGGTTTCGTCCATTGTGGGGAGTTGTGAATAACACCGGGATTTATTTTATCATGATTGGGGGTGGGTTTTGAGGTTTGGTTCTGATTTTTTATGATTTTGGCCGCAGATGTGGGCGGATGTACGCGGATGGACGCGGATAAATACGGTTATGTGGGTTTGCAGTTAATCTTAACGTCTAGATAATGCTACCTTTGGCATTAGTCTATCCAAAATCTGCTCGATCGCAATTACTGTCCAATCAATATCCGCTTCTGTGGTTTCTCGTCCCAGACTCAAGCGAATTCCGCCAACTGCCAGAGTTTTGCTATATCCCATTGCCAATAAAATAGGACTGGGAGTTATTTTGCCACTGTTACAAGCAGAACCAGAACTAATCCCTATTCCTGCTAAATTTAGCTGTCTTACTAAAGTTTTGCCTGTCACTTTCCCTGTGTCGCCGTCGGGAGAAACAATGCAAAAACTGACGTGGTGCGGGAGTCGGAAATATCGATCGCCAGTTGGTACTAAACTGGGTACGTGGGATAATCGGTCAAAAAGTCGATCGCGCAATGCAATTAACCTCGGCGTTTCCACATCTATTTCCTGCAATGCTAACTCCGCCGCCACCCCAAAACCGACGATAGCGGGCAGTGCTTGCGTCCCTGAACGCAGTTTCAACTCTTGTCCGCCCCCGCCGAACATTGGCACTAATTCGAGTCCTGGACGCACGTAAAGCGCGCCTGCACCTTGCGGCCCGTAAAGTTTGTGGCTGGAAACCGAAAGCAAGTCTACGGGCAGTTTCTGCACGTCAACTTGCAGCTTGCCGGCAACTTGAACTGCATCGGTGTGAAATATGATATTGCGATCGCGCGCAATTTGTCCTAATGCCTCAATTGGTTGCAGCGTGCCAACTTCGCTTTGTCCGTAAATGATTGAAATTAAAACTGTATTCGATCGCAGCGACTCTTGCAAATCCAAAGGGTGAATGCGCCCAAATTTATCCACTGGTAGGCGCGTCACTTCCCATCCCAACTGTTCGAGTTGTCGCGCCGGTTCTGCTACTGCGGAGTGCTCTACGCTGGAGATAATAATATGCTGCGGCTTTGTATAAAGACGCGCAATTCCCATAATTGCCAAATTATCCGCTTCAGTGCCGCCACTGGTAAAAATCATCGATTCCGGTAGCGCGTTAATCAAGCTAGCAACCTGCATTCTTGCTAATTCTAAAGCTGTCGCCGCCCTTTGTCCCCACTCGTGCAAACTGGAAGGATTGCCCCACTGCTGAGTCAGGGCTTTTTGCATGGCATCAATAGCTTCTGGGCGTGTCGGCGTTGTAGCACTATAGTCGAGGTAAATTTGCATGGCTTTAATTAAATGACGAACTAATAATGAATGACTACCTAATGAATAAGGCACTTATCCTAAAGGCATAAATGATTATTGACTGATGACTCATGATTGTTAAATTATGACTGATCGCAACCGCCAATTACCAACTAATAACGGCCAAGCCAACTCACAACTGTCAAATCCCAACTCCCAAGAGTCAACTGTCAACTCCCAACCCTTCTCTCTTGCAAGCTGTCAACTGCCAACTGTCAACTGTCAACTGACTAATGACTTCCCGGTTTGCAGACGTTGTAATCTTCGTGCGACAAAACTTTTTGGGGAATTAAGAAAGTGCCGCAATCTTCACAAAGCATTCTGTAGTTGCGAGTTACAGGAATACTGATTATCAAACGGTTGTGACGCAGGCGTTTGCCGCCGAAATCTCTGTAATTCTTATTTTCGCTTAAAGCTGCTATAATTGCGCGGGCTTTAGTAACTACGTGGTCGGGCAGACCTCTGAGATCGATGATATCTCTAGCAAATGATGCTTCCCTCTCTTGTTTTTTGGTTTGTTTTTGTGTCAGGACTTCAATGTAATGCTGCTGCGCCACCAACTCTTGCGTGCAGCGATGGCACGCTTTACCATATCCTTTGTGACCGCACGGAAAAATTCTTTTTCTTTTAGCCATAAAGCAGCGGTATAGGGTTTGACCCACGCCCCTGAATGCTGCTACCCTACCAGTGATGCTTCCGGCATCGAGGCAGTTCTACAAGACGCAAAATCTATTCCCTTGCATAAATTTAATAGGTTGTAACTTTACTCGATCCAATAGCTTTGAACTTTGGGAAGGCTAATAACCTCTATTTTTTTTAAAATTTTGTGGCTGTATTGTATTATCATTTATTCGGTTTGTGTTGTGCTGGGCTGGTGGCCCTCAATCTGGTGGGCTGCGGACAAACAAAGCAAGACGTGCAGGATTTACCTCTGAGCCTGCCTCCATTGCCTCAAGACCCCTTGTTGCAAGTATACTTCAATCAGTCGATCGCTTCGAGTTATACAGAGCCTTACCGCCAGCAAACTAGACCTGGAGATGATTTAGAAAACTCGATCGCTGTGGCGATCGCCAGTGCTGGATCGACGGTAGATGTAGCGGTTCAGGAGTTTCGCTTGCCCAATATTGCGAGAGTTTTGGCCGATCGACATCGATCGGGAATTAAAGTGAGATTAATTGTCGAACATATCTACAGTCGCCCTTGGAGCGATTTTACAGCTCAGGAGTTAGCGAAATTACCCGAAAGAGAGCGCGATCGTTATAGCGAGTTTGTGCAACTTGCCGATACCAATAAAGACGGTAAATTGAGCACCGAGGAAATCCAGCAAAACGATGCTTTGGTAATTGTCAAAGATGCCGGAATTCCTGTAATTGACGATACTGCTGACGGCAGTAAAGGCAGCGGTTTGATGCACCACAAATTTGTGGTAATTGACGGCAAAACCGTAATCGTCACTTCTGCTAATTTTACCACAAGCGATATACACGGCGATTTCAAGACAGCCGCAAGTCGCGGCAATGCGAACAATTTGCTAAAAATTGAAAATGCTCAAGTAGCGCAACTGTTTACTCAAGAATTTAACATCATGTGGGGCGACGGCCTCAAAGGCAAACCAGACAGCAAATTTGGCATTAAAAAGCCGTTTCGTCAAGTGCAAAAAGTCAGAGTAGGGAATTCGACAGTTGCGGTGCAATTTTCGCCGACTTCCCAGACTTTGCCTTGGGAAAAAAGCGTTAACAGTTTGATAAATCGAACTTTGGGTAGTGCAAAAAAGTCGGTTGATTTGGCGCTGTTTGTATTTTCGGCTCAGCGATTGTCCAATACTTTGGAAATTGAAGCTAGCCGGGGAGTTGCGGTGCGAGCTTTAATTGACTCTAATTTTATTTATCGCTCTTATAGTGAAGGGTTGGATATGATGGGGGCGACTTTGATGCAAGATTGCGGGTTAGAAACGGACAATCGCCCTTGGAGAAAGCCACTGACTACGGTGGGAGTGCCGCTGTTACCAATGGGCGATCGCCTGCACCACAAATTCGGCGTTGTGGACGGTAAAACGGTGCTTACAGGTTCTCACAACTGGAGTGAGGCTGCAAATCACGGGAATGACGAGACGCTGCTGGCGATCGAGAGTCCCACAGTTGCGGCCCATTTTGAGCGGGAGTTCGATCGGCTTTACAAAGGTGCAATCTTGGGAATTCCCGCCCGAATCAAACAGAGAATTGACGCTAAGAAAAAAGAATGCGATTCACTACAAGCAGCATCAAAATTGCCGAGTGCTAAACCTCAAATTGCTGCGGGAAAAAAGTTAGTTAATTTGAATGCCGCGACTCAGGAAGAATTAGAAACCTTGCCTGGGGTTGGCCCGAAGTTAGCCGAGAGAATTATTGCAGCGCGGCAACAGCAACCTTTCACTTCTTTGGATGATGTCTCACGGGTACAGGGAGTCGGGGACAAGATTTTAGAGAAATGGCGCGATCGAGTAACTTGGTAGTTAAGTTCGTACTCCTCACATTTTGCACCATTCTCAATTACTTGTTTAGGAACAGGCTTTTCCGCCTGTTCCACAAGAAAATTCACTCTTTGTGGAACAGGCCGAAAAGCCTGTTAAGCGAGAATGGTGCAATATCTGAGTATTCAGGACTTCATTCCTGACTATACAAAGTTCGCACTCATGACTTCCGTCCTTCCTTTCACTACTCAACATCAAAGACTCAAGTCCTCACTAGAAACCTATTAGATATACTTTGACAACACATCAGATATCAAGTTAAAATAACTCCTAAACAAAATGCTATCTATTCACATGAGAGGTAGAGAGAGATGGAACCAGCCAGATTTGTTACGGGGAGGCCACAAATCAAATTTATAGCTATTTTTCTAGGGGCAATTTTTTTGACACTAGCAGCTTTCACAGTCAGCGCCCAGCAGACTAGCGAAGCACAATTTCGGGTCAAAAACGAAAACGCTTTTAATATTAATTTGATTCAATTTAAGCGCACAGAATATGTAGGCCCGTGTGCGGGTACTGTCTTCTCCCCTGATTCGCAAAGCGCTAGATTTGTTTCCAGCAAGACTCCTCCTGGCCCTAACAGAAGGGTGATAATTAAAAATGTGACTGAGGGAATGGAAACTAACCCATATCCTTACACAGACAGAGGTTACGACAAAGGTGAGTTTTCCGAGGATTTTGGATTTAAGTTGGGTAACAGTCACAAAACAAGAACTTTTTCGGTCTTAGAGGGAGAAAATAAGTTTCTCTATGAAATTATAGAAAATGACCAAGTTATAGAACAGGGTGCGCTTACGGCTGAAGTTTCTATACAAAACTTAGGTACTTTTCCCCGTCAGCAAATTTGTCAAGATCAGGTAGAATGTCGGGATACTGCTGATTGTCGCGACCGTAAAGGCAAAAAAAGAAGTTGCAGACGAGAGTGTTTTCCTGTTCAACAGTGTCGCTGTCCGTAACTACTTTCTGTCATGAAATTATTGGCTTGAATTAACCGCTGAAGAGACAGAGAAATAACCAACAATAACAAAGAGAAGTTATTTTTCGGTGAAAAGGGGCAACCACGGGAGATTGCCCCTCCAACAAAATTATTGGTTTAAGTAATCGGGTGAAAGTAAAATGCGGCTCCTAAGACGGTGTATGTTGCTAAAAGGAGCACTCCTTCGAGCCAATTAGAACGGCCGTCGAGACTGATTAGATTGGCAATTGTCACTGCGATGGCAACTGCAACTACTTCAAAAGGATTGAAGTTTAAATCCATTGGCTGGTGAATCACTAATCCGATAATCACCAACACCGGCGCTACCAGCAAAGCAACTAGCAAACTCGATCCCATTGCGACAGAAACTGACAAATCCATATTGTTTTTCATCGCCACTCCCACAGCCGTTACATATTCGGCAGCGCCACCAACAATTGGCAACAGAATTACCCCTGTAAACAGCGGCGTCAATCCCAATCCTTTGGTAGTTTCTTCCACAACACCAACGAAAATTTCTGATTCAAAAGCAACGGCAACAGTTGAGGCAACTAGCACTCCTATCCACAGCCACAAATTCGGTTTGTGGGTAGTAGATTCCTCTTTGGTATTTTGAGGATTTTCTGATTCTAGTTCTAGTAACCCAACATCGTAAAGATAGCTGTGAGTTTTTAATGAAAATAGCAGAGTTAGAGCGTAAACTGCAATTAGAACGATCGCAGTTATTAAGGAAAGATTCTGAATAGCTGCGGGTTCGACTCCATTGGAGGTATAAATTACCATTGTCGGCAGCAAGATGGCAATCACTGCTAGAGTCATTGTGGAACCGTTCACCCGCGCGATTATTGGCTTAAATTCCTGTTCTTTGTAGCGGATTCCTCCTAACAGCATGGAAAATCCCATGACTAAGAGCAAGTTGCTGATAATTGTACCGGTTATGCTGGCTTTCACAATGTCAATTAAGCCAGCTTTCAGGGCAACTATGGCAATAATTAATTCTGTAGCATTGCCGAAGAGTGCATTTAATAAGCCGCCTATGGAGGGGCCTGTGACGATCGCCACTTCTTCTGTTGCTGTGCTCAACCAAATCGCCAGAGGTATAATGCCTAAAGCGGATGTGATGAAAACTGCCAGGGAACCCCAGTGCAAATACTCAGCGGCGATGGAAATGGGGATGAAAATTAACAGCGCTATGGAAAGAATCTTTTTGATTGACATAGGAACTCGGATGGTGTAAGGAAGGGTGAGGTCGAGTTGTCGGGGCGATCGCAAAGTTGATTTTACATGATTCAACTATTCTCTGACAATTCCGGCGGCAAGTGCGATCGATTATTGGGAATTTTTAACCGCAAATGCACGCAGAGCGAGGCAGATTGAATATAATCGAATTATATCGACATCGGTGAAAAGATATGTCTCAATCGGTAGTGCCAGTTGTTGGATCAAAGCAAATTGATACTTCACCCACCTTGACCTTTGAAGAATACCGATTTTATCAAACTGATTCCGATCTACAATATGAAATGTACAAAGGCAAATTAATTCCGATACCAACCGCCACACTTTTACACATCAAAATTTGCGAATATTTAGTTTACCAATTGCAGCGTTACCTAGCTGAACACAATCTTGACTTAGTAGCAAAAACAGGCCTGGGAGTAAGAACAGAAGAAGATACCTCTCGGATTCCTGATGTAGTTGTTTGCACTCAATGTCTTTTGGAACAAGCTGCTGCTAGACCAGGTTCTGGCATCCTTGATTTTGAAGAAAAGCCGCTGTTAGTCATAGAGGTAGTGAGTCAAAATCGGCGCGCCGATTATGTTATTAAACGAGCTGAGTACGAACTAGCTAACGTGCCCGAATATGTAATTGTTGACCCTACACCTAACAAAGAATTGGTGCGACTTTTAGCCTTTCCTGAAGGTGAAGACATCTATACACAAACAGATTTTGTGACGGGGCAACAAATGGTGTCTGTAGTCTTTCCCAATCTGACATTATCAGTGAATGAAATACTGTCTCCGCCATTAGTTGAAGGGTTGATTAAAGCAGAACAAGCTCGGTTCCAGGAACTTGAGCAGCAAGCTGATGAGCAGCGCCAACGGGCGGAAAGATTGGCGGTGAGGTTGCGAGAATTAGGAGTAGATCCCGATCGTATTTAGGAGCTTTCTGTCAGATCCCCGAATTATTAAAAAAGTCGGGGATCTGGGTATTCTGTTGTTTGAGGTGGGCTTGATACTGTGCAACTATTCAACCCAACGCACCCGCACAAAATGAGCTTCGCGTCCCCAGAAGTCGTGACTTACGGTAATATCAACAACACTCAAATTAAACGGAATAGCAGTTGTGACGTAACGCTGAGCTAGAGAGCCCACATCTGGAGCTAACTGAGCCGCAGCAGCAGCCGCCGCACCCAAACCTAAAAGTTGCAGAATGGGCCCGCGAGGCAGGGCTAAATTGATGCCAACAGCAAGTCCAGCCGTTAGCAGCATTGCCACCGACAAATTCGTGCCACAGCGGGGATGTACAGCTAAATCCCATTCTCCGCTGCCAATCCGCTGCAAAGCCTCGCGGACTGCCTGACGCAACTGTGCAATGTTAACGTGGCCATAAAGATAAAAACCTTGGTCTGTGGACATCCCGCCCAATAACTCATTATCTGTTCTTGCTGTCGTCGCACCAAGCGATTGGCCGAGTACCCAAACAGTAGCGTGTTCCAGAGCATGAACTTGGCGCAAAGTCAAGACTTCCTTCAAACCGGGCACAAAATTGAGTTGTCGCAACAAATCAGCATCTTGAGTCCGCTGCGGGGCAAAGTCGAAGGGAAACTGGCCGGTGCGCCCGGAAGCAGAAGCAGTAGTTGTCATATCAAAACGCCTCCATTAACTCCATTAAGTGGATATTTAAGATTAGCAATTCGGTTGAGAAAAAGTCGGTCATAAATTATCAATAGTTTTGACTTTAAAACCTAGCAAGGGCAGGTTTTGTGCAAAAATTATTAGACCTCAACCTGCCCTTACTAAAAGATCGCACTTATTCCCCGTTTATCGTTCGAGCCGCTGGCCGTCGCGGAACACTCCCGGAAACCGCCGGCCACTGGTATCGATAATTGTGCCTTTGCCGTGAGGCAATCCCTTGCGGAACTCTCCCTGATAGCGGATACCATTAGCAAACGCGCAGCTACCCCTAGCATCGAGTTCTTGATTAAAGAACTGTCCCGAACAGCGGGTACCGTCAGCGCGGGTGAACACCCCCGTACCCAAAGGCTTGCCCCCCAAAAATTGACCGACAAAGCGATCGCCGTTAGCAAAAATGAATTGCCCCTGTCCAGTAGGCGTACCCACTTTCCAATCCAGAGAAAACGGCCCTATATAGCGATCGCCATTAGTAAAAATAGCTGTCCCGGAGCTGATTCTGCCATCTCGGAATATGCCCTCGACGCGGGCGTCGTCCTTAAATATAAATTGTCCTCGACCGTTTGGCTGGCCTTGACGGAACTGCCCCTCATAGCGATCGCCATTGGAATATACGTATACCCCCGTGCCATTCGGCAAACCGTTAACGAACTGTCCGATGTAGCTATCGCCACTGTCGTAATCGCACCTAACTCTACCTGTAGCGATAGCTGGGACGCAACGACCACTGGGAGCTCCTACCCCTACTTGCGCCATTGATGGCAAGGGATAAGTCGCGTAACTACCAATTCCCAACACTGATGTAACTAATAGAGCGATTCCACTGGTTTTAAAACGGGAAATCATTAACAAAGTCTCTCCTATACGCTTCTGGATATTATTTTGCTTCGTCATTTGTCTTTTGTCCGATTTCTGGTCAAAAGTGGCCTGAAAACCTCAATTTATGCTTTACGAAACTCCGCGTTTGCCGTTGCGATATACCCCCGGGAAGCGCCTGCCGCTAGCATCTATCATCGTTCCGACACCGTGAGGCACTCCCTTTCGCAATTCTCCTTCATAGCGCGTACCGTTCGGGAAAGTGCAGGTGACACTAGCGTCTAGTTCTTGATTAAAAAACCTGCCAGAACAGCGAGTGCCGTCTTTGCGTACTAATACCCCTGGGCCAAAGGGCGAACCTGCAAAGAATTCTCCTTCATAGCGATCGCCGTTGGAGTAAAAAAATTGACCCCGCCCTGAGGGTTGGCTGCTAATGGCATCAGTCTGAACGTTCCTGACGACTGCGAAGTTTCCGACATAGCGCTCGCCGTTGGGGAAAACCACCGTCCCATACTTCATCGTGCCGTCTTCAAACACGCCTTCGTAGCGGGCATCATCCTTAAAAATGAATATCCCTCTGCTGCCATTTGGCACTCCCTTCCGAAATGGTCCTTCGTAGCGATCGCCATTAGCGTACACGTAGACTCCCCTGCCGTCGGGCAGGCCGTTGACGAAATCTCCCTCGTAGTTATCGCCTCCCTCGTAATTGCATTTCACTCTCCCCGTAGGAGGGTTTCCTTGGCAGAAGGGAGGGCGTTTTCCTTCTTCTGGTTTTGCCTCTGGTGTTGGCTGTGGTGTTGGTTGAGCCATTGATGGCTGGGGATTCAAGAGATTAGTGGCGCTTCCGATACAAGAAGCAACTAATATCACCATCCCTAATTTTTGAATTGAACCGAGCATGATCAATCTCCTTTGACTTCCATTAGTAATAGGGATTTTATAGAAGCTAAGACTCGCTGAAAAGTCTTCTATTTTTTAATCCCTAATGTTTCTTCCCAGAAGCGACTAACTCACTCTATATTAATTTTACCTTCTGATTCGATATCAGCCAAAAATGCTAAGGGCAAAAATTATAGTTTTTGCCCTTAGCATTTTTCATACTTTGCTGTCTATTGTCAGCGTCGCGCTGAGCTATTCGGATTTGACAGACGGCTAATAACTGCATTGGCGGGTTGTTGGCGACTGGCGGGTTTTTCGCCAACACCTTTGGCTACCTCAACGCCGTTTTCCTCCAGAATCACGACTGGATCGGCTCCGGGCTTGATATCCACCCGCTTCACCAACACTTGCCCGTTAGACAACCGCTGCCCGACTTTGACATATCGGCTGGTTGGTTCATTGGGTACTTTGACAATCACTTGCGTCTCGTTCCCCACTTTTACAACCCCGCTGACCTCAGTGCCTGTAGCGAGGTCAGTAGAAGGTGGTGGCGGCGGTGCAGGAACTACTGGTATCTGGGGAGGAGGTGGGGGATTGGGGTCTCTCCACTGGGTCGGGCGCTTGTCTACTGGCAGTTCCGGCAGATCCGGCACTCCTATGGGTCTAGCTGCAATTGGCTGGGGCGGGCGCGGGGGTGCTGGACGGCGCGGATTCCTAGCGGTAGTTGGGGGTGAAATTGGGCGACCGCCCACTTGAGGCGTATTCAGCCCCGGAACTTGGCGCGGCGAGCCAATTTGCGCTCCATCGCCTCCTGGAAAACCCGGCTGTCCAGGGCGACTGCCCACTTGAGGCGTATTCAGCCCCGGAACTTGGCGCGGCGAGCCAATTTGCGCGCCTTCGCCTCCTGGAAAACCCGGCTGTCCAGGGCGACTGCCCAATTGAGGCGCATTGAGTCCGGGAACTTGGGGGGGCGAGCCAACTTGCACGCCTTCGCCTCCCGGCAGAGAAGGATCTCCTGGGCCCGCTGCTATGAACGGAGCTCCCGCTGGGCGGCGCCCTACTGGCGGGGGGCTGAGCCCAGGCACTTCTGGCAACGAAGCTAATTCCCGACCCAGGGCCCTCTCGCCTTCTGGCTGACGATTTGTCGGGGTTGCGGATAGAACTGGCAGAAGAGGCGCTTTTGCGATTGTTCGCGCGTTATAGTCTTGATCGCGGAGGGCTGCATCAAGTCTGTTCTTGCCCTGCCGCCAAACTGCTTGCAGCAAATTTGCTCGCGTCACACAGGAAAGTTCCCCCCTTCTTACTGTCGGCGGTCGATATACCTCAATTGCCTCGGCAATTTCGGGCACGATCGAACACCGGAGAGCGTCAGGAGGTGATTGATCTCCGTAAATATCCCACAAGTTTGAGGCTGTCACATATTCACCCAGGACCTTTTCTATTCTTCTGAAGAATGGTCGGTTAGTTAGTAGTAACTCTCGTCTGGTTACGCCAAAATTCCTTCCTGGTACTCCGTAAATAGTCTCGACTAATTTACGCACATCAGTACCGTACTCAGAGTTTTGTGTGGTGTCGTCTAGCAAAGCCTGAAGCGTCCTGAATTCGCTGACAACGCCTCTTGCTGTGGGGCTGAGATTGATTTGGGGAGCAGCCGGGCCTCTGAGCTTAGTTCCTCCAATTTGGACTGGGCGGGATAGTTCTGGCAGTTTAGGTATCATTGCCACCTGTCGCTGTGGCAGCTTAGGCAACGGATTGGCTGTCATCGGCCCTGCTGGGACTCCGCCGGGGAGATCGCCAATTCCGGGAGGGTTTTGAACTGCGATCGGCGGCAGCGGCCCAAAGGGGTCTAACTGAGAAGGATTGGCTGTCACAGGGCCTTGGGGCACTGGCTGAAGCGGGAGCGTTGGATTCCTGTTCTTGTTGTTGCCGATATTTGTTTGAGCCTGTCTTGCTCGTTCGTCTGGGTTGGTCGATCGAATTAACCCTGGAGGCTGGGCGGCTACTATTGGGGACGGGAAAGCCTGAGCTGCTGGGGTGGGGCTGGCTGTGGCTGCCGGAGACGGAGAGGCTGCACTGGGACTGGGGCTGGGGCTGGCTGTGTTGCTGCCCTCGCCACCGCAGCCTGCGATCGAGAAAGCTAGTAGTCCTATAGTCGCAAAATATAAAAGTTTGTACATTGCCGATCGCCCCCAAATCCTTAATTTCAAGATTTCCAACAAGGCTCTGCAATTACAGCCTGTTGCCGTTTATAAGTTTATCTGTGTTTCGATGTTATGCGATCGCTTAAAAATTGCCAAGTTTTCCTGACGATCCGATCTGGGGATCGGGCGATCGGTTTTTGGGAGCGGGTTAGGATATCAGTGGCGGTTGTTGTTCGACATATTGAATCAATCAAGGTATTTAGATCATGGCAAAAGTGATTCTCAAGCGGATTTGGCGATCGGGCTTGGTTTGTGCGAGCGTTTTGGTTGGTCTGGGATCTGTGGGGGGCGAGGTACATTCTCATTCACATCAGCCAGAAACTCAGGTGATGACATTGGTTCCCGATGGGAGTTCCCAGCAGCACGCGCGGCGGAGCTATCCCGAAGGGAATCGCACTATAACGGGAGCGGGATTCACAACTGGCAAATTGTACTCTCAGTTTTGGAACCCGTCAAATAGTGGTGCCAAACCCCCAGCAAATCAACGGGCTAAGCCACCGGGGAATCCACAGGTATTTCAAGCTAAAATCAAGCGCCGCGCTGGCGGGACGCCGGTGATTGATGTGGTATTTAACGGCAACAAGACTTTTGAGATGATTCTCGATACCGGGGCGAGCGGCACTTTGATTTCTCAGCGGATGGCTACTGCACTGGGAGTGAGGCCGGTGCGTACCGTGAGAGCGGGGATCGCTGACGGTAGCGTTGTCGAGTTCCCGATCGGCGTAGTGCGATCGATTCGGGTTGGCGGTGCTGTGAGCCAAAATGTCGAAGTGGCGATCGCCAAACAAATGCCAATAGGTCTGCTCGGCCACGATTTCTTTGGCAATTACGATGTCAAAATTAAAAAAGATGTTGTAGAATTTTATGTCCGCTGAAAGTGAGCCGATTCGGAAACGGATTTTTGCTCAACTGGTTTAAAGTTATTCCCAGCCCAGTCAAAGCTGTTTAATCTATTCCTTGAGGCAGTAGTAAAAGTCCGCCATCTGTGGTACTATTTTTAGTGTTTCAATAGCAACCTACCGTTGAACAATTCGTCAGAAACCTCAGCCTAAAGGCATGAGGCTTGAAAGAGAAATCTAACAGGCCATTCTGACCAGACTAAGCTTTAAATAGCTACGTTATTTAGGTCACGACACCCGCTTGATGCGAAGCTAGTCCCTTGCTCTGTCGCTAGTGGTTAAACAGTCTTAAGGTCACGCTCGACAGTGCTGCTAGCCTAACAAGCCTTTATAACTTTGTCGAAGCTAACTTTACCCCAGAAATGGGAGTTTGGGGCAACCATTCCCCAAAAATCGGAGAGGTTGCATTAAATTCCATCTCCGAACCCGAAAGGGGATTTAATTCAATGTAAAGCCGTCCTATAAGGACGGGGCTTCAGACCCAGTTTTTTGGTGAAAATGCGGCCGCAAAAGCAGGGTCGCTGTTGGTGAGATCGGTAACAGCCTCCGATGGTGCATTCACAGTACAGGGCAAGGCAATCAATTAAACAATTCCCAAAGCAGGTCGAAATTAGTTCCCAAAATGCTGTGGCTAAGAGAATTTTGGTGGGCTGTGTTCAGCCGGAGCCTAGAAAATATGTAAACTGATTAGCGGCAGATGTTCCGCAAAATCGGAAATCATGACGATCGAGAAATTAATTATTGTAAATAAGGTATTCGCATGGCACAAGCGTCTGTATCTCCTGTAGTGCTGATTATTCTAGACGGCTGGGGTTATCGTGAAGAACAAGACGGAAATGCGATCGCCGCTGCGAAAACACCCGTGATGGACAGTCTCTGGGCCGCTTATCCCAGAACTCTGATTAAAACATCGGGCCGGGCGGTAGGGCTGCCAGACGGGCAAATGGGTAACTCAGAGGTTGGTCACTTGAATCTGGGCGCGGGCCGCGTGGTTCCTCAAGAGTTGGTGCGGATCTCGGATGCAGTGGAAGACGGTTCTTTGCTCGACAATCAACCGCTGGTTGAGCTTTGCGAGAAAGTCCGCGCCGCGGGCGGCAAGCTGCACCTGACTGGTCTTTGTTCGGAAGGTGGGGTTCATTCCCATCTCAGTCATATTAAGGGTTTGCTGCAATTAGCAAAGGCACGGGGAATTTCTGAGGTTTGCATTCACGCGATTACAGACGGTCGCGATACTACTCCGAAAGAGGGTGTAGAAGCTTTAGCAAAGATTGAAAGTTATATCGCAGAGGTAGGGGTCGGTCGGATTGCGACCATCAGCGGCCGCTACTACGCGATGGATAGGGACAAGCGCTGGGATCGGGTGCAGCGCGCTTACGAGGTGATGACGACGGAGGGTGCTCCTGACGGTCGATCGGCTGTTGATGTGTTGCAGGCCTCTTATGCTGAAGGAGTGACCGACGAGTTTGTAGTTCCGACTCGGATTTCTCCGGGGGCGGTGGCATCCGGGGATGGGGTAATTTTCTTCAATTTTCGCCCGGACAGGGCTAGAGAATTGACTCAGGCTTTTGTATCTCCCGATTTTAAGGGGTTTGAACGGCAGTTAATTGAGCCGCTGGCGTTTGCGACTTTTACTCAGTACGACCCGAAACTGTCGGTAATGGTGGCTTTTGAACCGCAGAATTTGAACAATATTCTGGGCGAGGTGATTTCTAAGCACGGTTTGCAGCAGTTGCGGACGGCGGAAACTGAAAAGTACGCTCATGTGACTTATTTTTTTAATGGGGGTCTCGAAGAGCCTTTTATCGGGGAACACCGGGAGTTGGTGCAGAGCCCGATGGTGGGGACTTATGATGAGGCGCCCCAGATGTCGGCGGAGGTGGTGACGGATGGGGCGGTGACGGCTTTGGAAAAAGGCATCTATTCGTTTGTGGTGATTAACTACGCTAACCCAGATATGGTTGGTCATACGGGGAGGATGGATGCGACGATAATTGCGATCGAAACTGTGGATAAATGTTTGGGGCGGCTGTTGAGCGCCATTAGTAAAGCTGGGGGAACGGCAATTATTATTGCTGACCACGGAAATGCTGAGCAGATGTTTGACGAGGACGGGAATCCCTGGACGGCTCACACTACTAACCCGGTGCCGTTTATTCTGGTAGAAGGCGAAGGTCGGAAGATTCCGGGTCACGGAACGGATGTTCCTCTGAGGGCGGATGGTTCTTTGGCGGATATTGCGCCGACGATTCTGGAGCTGTTGAGGTTGCCTCAGCCCCCGGAGATGACGGGACGGTCTATGATACGATCGCCTGAGTTTGAAGTTCGTGCCAATCGCACTCCGGTGCGAGTCCGATTGTAGTAGGGACGCAGGACTAGGGACAAAGGCTTTCGCCCTTCTTCGTGTCAATTTAACGTCAAACCCAGTCACAGAATGCTGTTTGACTATTAAGCCTAGATCCCCCCTAGCCCCCCTTAAGAAGGGGGGAACCGGAAATGGCTCAAAGTCCCCCTTTTTAAGGGGGATTTAGGGGGATATTGACTCAGGTAAAAACGAGATTTATCAAGGCTTTCAGGCGATTGTTGACGCCAATGGGCTCTTGGAGTGTCTCTGCATAAATTGTGTGCGATCGACCGAATTTGATATGATAATAAATTACCGATTACTAATTACCAATTACTCGCGATTATGAATATTGTTTCTGTGTTAGAAGTTATCTGGTCTTTGTCTGCTTTAGGACTTGTGATTTTTGTGTTGCTGCACAGTCCTAAAGGCGATGGCATTGGAGGGATTGGCGGACAAGCTCAATTGTTTACCAGCGCCAAGAGTGCAGAAACGAGTCTGAACCGCATTACTTGGGGTCTGTCTATTGTTTTTATGGGTTTGACTGTGATTTTGAGTGCTGGTTGGTTGGCGCCTAAGTTATAAGATTCGGATTTTTAACCGCAGATGAACGCAGATAGACGCAGATAATCTCAAGTTCCTCTGCGTTTATTTGTGTCTATCTGCGGTTGCAAAAATGCGGTTGTGGAAAGTGACATTAACACCTCGATTGCTGGCTGGTTTGGGATTGGCTTTATGTTGTTTTAGCCTGATAATTTTTAGTCAGGTTAATACTCCGGCCGCGAGTCTTTCTTCTCTCCCGAATAGTTTGCCGAATCCACAGGTTCACCCTTTGCCACCAACGCTGGCGAATTGGCAAGATTCCACGGATAGCGGTGATTATTTTGACCAGGTTAAGCCACCGAATTTCGGTCATTTGTTGTGGTCTAAGTTTCCCATTCAGGTTTATGTTGAGCGTCCAGTTGATGCTAATAAGTCTGAAGAATGGGTGGCGGCTGTGTTGGATGTGGTGCGGGAATGGGGGGTTTATTTGCCTTTGGAAGTGGTGGATAGTTCGGAGGTGGCTGATATTAGGATCGTACGTCGGGCTCCGCCTTTGCGTCAAGGGGTTTTGCGATCGCGCTCTGGAGAGGCTACCTATGAATTGTACGCCCGTCGGGATGGGGATAAAACTGTGTTATCTCATCGGTTTTCGGTTTATTTGAATCCGAATCAAGTGGGTAAGTATATTTCGGCGACGGCGCGGCACGAGTTGGGTCACGCTTTGGGAATTTGGGGTCACAGTTTGATGGAAACTGATGTGCTTTATTTTTCTCAGGTCAGAAATCCTCCCCCTATTTCAGCGAGGGATGTTAATACTTTGAAGCGGGTTTATGAACAGCAGACTCGCTTGGGCTGGGAATTTCAGAGACTCGGCGATTGAAATCGCATCTACACAAATTAAGTGCGCTTACGCGGACTAAAAAAACATAATAGTTAATAGGAAATATCAGCCAAATGAAAGATGAATGTTTTGGGATTGTGCCGATTTTTGGAAAAGAAGCTGATGCTTTGTTTTTGTTGATTCAACATCAAGCGGGACATTGGGCTTTTCCGAAAGGTCACGCGAACCCGGGGGAGTCTCCTGCGGAAACGGCTAGGCGGGAATTTCTGGAGGAAACTGGTATCTCGGATTTTGAAATGCTGGATGAGCCGAGTTTTACGGAACACTATTCTTTTGTTAAGGATGGGGAGCCGATTGAAAAGACTGTGACTTATTTTTTAGGTTTTGTCAATTCAAGGGAAGTTGTTTTGCAAGAGGAGGAAGTTCAAAATTCTGCTTGGCTTTCTTTTGAGGAAGCTGTTAAGCAGATTACTTTTGATGCAAACCGCCGAATGTTCGGGGAAGTTAAGGCATTTTTGGATGGGAGGAAGTTAAGAGTCGGCGGTTGAAACCGCTACTAGACAAACGAAGTCCGCCTCAGCGCTGGTTTTGTCGAGGCGGGCTAAGAAAATTTAAGACGAATTTGGTAGAAGTTCTGATAGAAAAACCCGGTAACTTTTGCGATACCGGGTTTTATTAAGTGTCAGATTTTATGGGCGACTCCTGCCGCCAATCTGAGGTTATTTGTTGATTTTCTGGGCTTCGGCGTGGTGTTGCAAGCGAGAGAAAACGTTGTAGGCGTCGGGGCCGGGAGTATTGTGTTCGACTGCGCCGTCGATGGGGCCTTCGATGGCTTTCCAAGCAGGAATTCCGCCTTTTAGTTCCGCTACTTTTTGAAAGCCTGCTGCGCGGAGAAGATTGGCAGCTTCGGCGGTTTGTTGGTCGTTTTCGCCGTAGATGTAGATGTCGCGGATGGGTTCGAGGCTGGATTTTGCTCGCTCTACTAATTCGTCCATTGGCATCATTACGGCGCCGGTAATGTGGCTTTTGGTGAAGCTTTCAAAGTCACGGGCGTCGATGATTGTGAGTCCGGGTTCGCCCCAATCTAAACGGGCTTTGAGGTCGTGGCTAGATGCTTGAGCTTTTAAACCAGGAGGGGTGGGTGTCAAATCGGGAAGTTTTTCTTTGATGTTGGAAATTTGGTCGGGAATAGTTTTCATGGGTAAAGTGTTGTTGAATGTTTTGATTGCCATTGCAATGTAACAAGATGTTTAGGTTGAATTCGTCTTTCTAAAGGCAGAATCCGGCATTGAACTAAAGTCGCAGTTAAGCTGGGTTGCAGGTGGTTGATTAAGGTTGGGATCGCTATATTTGTTGAGTTTGCTAGAGGAAAGCGGGCTGTGCTTCAGATTGTTTCATCGCATTTGCTGTGGAGAATTTGAAGTGCGATCGCTCTTTAGATTAGGTATTCTATCAAACGATTTCTTTTTAGTCAATCACAATTATTTTAAAATAAAATGTGCCTAAGCTGTGTACAGCCTCGCGCGGGATTTTACGGAAAAGTTGAAATGTTTGTCAGCAAGATTTATGATAAAATTTGATACTAAGAACAAGTATTTAAAGGTAGGAATATGTCTGAGAAAGACGAAATTGCGGTGTCTCAAACTTTGACACCGGAAGAGCAAGCGGTGTGGGATGCGAAGGCTAAAGTTCGGGTACTGCTGAATTTGTGGGATTTGGGCGGCGGGAAGATGAAGGTGAAAAAGGGGGAGTTGACTAAGCGGATTGTGCGGACTAATGAGACGAGTCAGAGATATGTGGAAGTGCTCGGCGAGTTGCAGGCGACTGGGGCGATCGAGTATTCGCTGGTAAATCGGGTGACGATGGTGGAATTGAGCGCTAAGGGGAAAGAAGTTTTAGCGGAAGGCTTGAAAAGTAAGGATTCTCTGTTTGAGTTTGATGGTTCTCAAATTGGTACTCGGCTGGGAAATTCTTTGTTGAAGTGGATTCGGCATCAGGATGGTGCGGCGAGTGTTGCGGTTGAGAAGGGGAAGGCAGATGTAGGGGCGATCGCATCATACAACGATTTTAAGGCTGTGGCGCTTGATGTGTATGACAGCTTGAACCGGGATTATAACTTAGATGATTTAGTGCCGATTTATCGGATGCGTCGGGCGATCGGGGAAAGGGTAGGGCGATCTCAGTTTAATGAGTGGCTGTTGGAAATGCAGGCTACTGATATTTTTCAGCTAATGGCAGGGGAAACCCCAGACATCACCCCAGATAAACGTGAAGACTCAATCATCATTCCTGGTGGTACATTGCGTTACTACGCCAAGCGCTTAAATCCATAAAATTGTTCTCAATCTTTTTGTAGTTCGTTACCTCACACCCGATAACCATGAACAATATACCAGTTTCCCCGATAGAAGCCCTGAATGCTGCAATTCAAAATCACAATCCATTTAGCAAAGCTGGCATTGTCAAAGAGCAAGATATTTGGGGGAAAGGGTTCCCCGATCTTCCTACTCTAAATGCTCATGCTTCCGATGCAATTTTTCAGGCAGTTGAAAAAGTAAAGACAAGTCAATCTAGTCAAGAAAAGGTGACTTCACTGGTATTAACTGCTTCAATGGGAGTGGGTAAAAGCCACATTTTGAATCGTACTCGCCACAGGCTAGAAAGCAATGGTAATGCTTTATTCGTTTATGCGACTGTTAGTAATTACACAGACTTAAACTTTATCAACTACCAATTTCAGCAAACTTTAGTTAATAGTTTAAGTCGCCTAAGTAGCCAAGGTGTCATGCAATGCCAGGAAATAGCAGCAGCAATGGCTAACGAATGTTTCAAAGCTATTAATCCTGCTACACCAAATCTTTCTCCTCAAAAACTACTCGATCAATTTGATCAAGCATGTGCTAGTTGGGCTACTAAAAATAAAAATTACATGAAAGCCCTAACTAAGCAATTTCTTAAGACAAGATCAAATGTAGACCCTTATATTCTCCGAGCTGTTTTGTGGACATTATCAGAAACTGAAACACCTTTTGCTATCAAATGGTTGTCTGGTGAAGAGTTAGATAAAGC
Source organism: Microcoleus sp. AT9b-C3 (assembly GCF_036705485.1). Taxonomy (NCBI): domain Bacteria; kingdom Bacillati; phylum Cyanobacteriota; class Cyanophyceae; order Oscillatoriales; family Microcoleaceae; genus Microcoleus; species Microcoleus sp. AT9b-C3. Next base: position 42,027 of record NZ_JAUBUR010000007.1, read on the forward strand.
TAAAGCTGAGGAACTAGGATTGCCGACTAATTCCGGCAAGACTAATCAGGATAGAGAAGTAGAATCTCTTAACAATGTCCAGAAACTTTTAAATTTGGTGAGTTACTACCGTCCTATCATCATTTGTTTTGATGAAATAGATCTACATCGAGATTGGTGTAGCAGTGAGGGATTAACAATAGTGCAGGTAATTGCCACTCTAGTTAAGCGTTTGTACGATACTCTCGAACAATCAGAACTCAGTCAAGGTTTAGTTATTATCACAGTAATGGCACCCGATACTTGGCAACAAGTTAATCTGATGCCTGGTAGTATACCCGATCGAATTTCAACATACACGCAGCGAAAACCAATCGATTTAAACCAGTTGAATGGTGATTATTTAGTTGATTTAGTCAAACTATGGTTGCAAGATTTTTATGAGGTCAGAAATTTAAATCCTCCTCATCCGGTCTACCCATTTGAGGAAAGTCAACTGAGAGAATATGGCAGAGGTAAGCCAACTGTACGCGAAGCTTTGAGATGGTGTGCCGAGAATTTTAAAGTTTTTATGCCTCCAATGCCTGAACTTCCAGAAGATCCTGCTGAACGGTTTGATCTTGCTTTTACCAAGGAACTTGAGGAAGACATCCGAGAGGATATCAAGGATAGTTTGACAATTGCTACTGCTATTGCCTTTGGTTTTGCAACCCTGATAGGTGAAACTGTGGATAATGTAAAAATAAATAACATTACGACCGAGGTGAAACCAAAATTAGAAAATGGGCGTTGGATTGATTTCAAGATAATTGGTGTCGAAAATGGAAAAAAGATAAAGATTGGTGTTGCAGTCATTCAAACTTCTCAAGCTGACTTAGTTGCTGGATTAAAGCGCTTAATTGACTATCAAAAATTTGATTTGACGCGGGGTTGTTTAGTCAGATCCCAATCAAAAATAGAGAAAATGAGCAAAAATTCTCAAGCCTACAAGCTACTAGAAAAACTCGTATCAGTAGAAAAAGGCGGTGAGATTGTGTATTTGATTGAAGACCAAATAAAACCGCTGATGGCTCTTCGTGCTGTTTATGAAAAATGCACAGAGTATAATTTAACCGAAGACGAGGTTTTTGATTTCATATCTCAGAAAAAGCTCACTTTTGACAATCTTTTACTGCGAGAAATTTTGAGCGATCCGTCGAATCAAATGCCTATGGTTGATGATGAAGATGAACTCCAACTTTTAGAAGATTTTTTCAACCCTACCAGCAGTGATGATACAGATGATGGCGATCTAACCGACCAATTTAGTTAAGTATGAACCCATCAATTTTGCTTCAAACAGCACTGGCTTTACCCAATCCAGATATTGAAGCTTTAATCCAAGGACGAATGATTGCAGCTATGCCTCGGATGTTTCTGAATCCGGGGCGGACATTTGCTTTGTACCCAGCTAATCTTTCGGTTGATTTGCTATCGGGCGATGGATATTATCGATCGCATTTTTTGCCCGTTGCTCAAAAGGCACTTGCTCAGTTAAATACAGATAAAGTTTCGATCAAAGCTTGGGCTAGGTGCGAATTGTGCCAAATGGTGAATGATCCTGAATCATTAGAGGCTTTGTCGCTGTTAACAGTCTGGAAAACAGAGGCGTTACAGCAAATTCTCCAGCAGCGTCCTTTTATTTTTGTAGCTTACCTGCGGGTTTATCTGCTACCTCAGCCGCTGGAAATGCCAGTGCATCCCAGCGGCAATTTTGTTTCATTGCCCAAATCCCTAACTGTTACTGATTCAACGCCTGTGTTGAGCGATTCTATCTTTGCTAAACGCCGTCAAAAGCTGGAAAAACTAGAGCCGCCAGAACATCCAGAATTGGAAGAGTTGCAAAGTGCATTAGTGCATTTATCCACCACCAACCCAAAAGCCAAACAACTAGACGCAGAAATCACAATATTTCTAGGTTGGTCAGAAAATTCACCTACAGCAAAACCAGATCCTGATTTAGATTGGATTAAAACGATCGCACAAATCGGAAACTCTAGCGATGGTAATACATTTGAAAAGTTAGTCCGCAAAAGTTTTATCAAGCTAGGATTTGCCAATTCTAACAATAAACCAGAAGCTAGCCTCGATCCAGAATCAACAGGCGGTGCTGGCGGATTAGATTTCTACTGTGAAACTCCCTATCAGGTAGTGGGAGAATGCAAAGCTACCAAAAGTGAAACCGTAGCTGATGGAACGCCAGCGCAACTTATCAAGTTAGGACATAAGCATCTTCAGGAACAATACAACTGCTGTATTAAGATAATTATGGCGGCTGGTCAGCTAAATAAACACGCTAAACAAACTGCTATCGGAAACCAAATGAACGTAATCCGCCCGGAAACATTGCAAAAGCTGGTTGAACTGAAAGCTAAGCAACCAGGTTCGATCGATTTATTACAGTTAAAACCTTGTTTGGAACAACAGCCGTTTGGTGAGGAAGCCGATGCTAAGGTTAATCGCTATATTGACGATGTGCGAGAAAAGCTTAAAGTGCGATCGCAGATAGTTCAGCTTGTCAAAGATTTTTTGGGAAGAACAAAATCAACAAGTGTTGAATTTAATCAGCTTCACGGGGCTTATGCCTTTTCTATGTCGCCCCAACCTTTAAAATATGAAGAAATGCACCACATTTTAATAGAACTTTCCTCACCTTTGACTGGTTACTTAGGGCGAATTAAAGGTGAAGATTTAGGGCGCGATCGCTTTTATTTCCTGCGCGATTTGCCACTAGATGATTGAGATACATCAAGGGCGATTTCCTAGGGGATAGCTTCGCCGCCCGTACTTCATCCCATTTCCTACACAGCATCAGGATCTATATTCAACTCCCGCAACCTTGCTGCCAATCTTTCAGCCCGTTGGCGTTCCGTTGCCACTTGCTGTCCAAGTTCCTGCAACCGCCCTTGTTCTTCCTTAATCAATCCTTCCACCAATGGCGGACACAATATTTCATTGACTGATAATCTCAGATTAGGAAATACTACAGATACCATTTCCTCACCAGGCAAGAAATCTGTATATGTGTAACCATCTTCACCTTCAATTAATGCAAAAAGCCGAATTTTTTGCTTGCCAATTTTAGGGTCAACTATGCAATATTCCGGCACATTCGCTAATTCGTACTCTCCGCGTTTAATCACGTAATCTTCGCGGCGATTTTCGCTGACGACTTCTACCACTAACAGCGGCTTTTCATCAAAGTCGAGGATGCCTGCACCTGGTCTAGCAGCAGCTTGTTCCAAAAGACTTTGAGTGCACACAACTACATCGGGAATCCGAGATTTATCTTCATCTGTTCTCACTCCCAGACCTGTTTTTACTACTAAGTCGAGATTGTGTTCAGCTAGATAACGCTGCAATTGGTAAACTAAATATTCGCAAATTTTGATATGTAAAACTGTGGCTGTTGGCATCGGGATTAATTTGCCTTTGTACAGCTCATATTTTACATCAGATTCTCCTTGATAAATTCGGTATTCTTCAAAGGTTAAAGTTGGGGAAGTATCACTTTGTTGATTAACTAAAGCTGGGGCGATCGATTGAGACATAGGTTTTGGTATGAGTTTACCTTGATACAGTTCCTATTGTAGATCGGATCACCATTTGGGCGATCGCCTCAACAAGGCTGTAGCTGCCTCACTGTCGAGAGGTTTAGAGAAAAAGTATCCCTGACCGTACTCGCAGCCGATCGCCCGCATTTGAGCCAATTGGACGGCGGTTTCGACCCCTTCTGCCACTACCTCCATCCCCAAACTGCGGGCCAGCATGACGATCGCCCGCACAATTTCCAAATTTTCGCCCATTTCCCCGATGCGACTGACAAAAGAGCGATCGACCTTCAAAATATTAATCGGGAACTTGTGCAAATAACTCAGAGACGAATAACCAGTGCCGAAATCATCAATACACAGCCCGATACCCAAGTCTCTCAACTGCGAAAGCATCGCCGCCGCCGCTTCCCCATCTTCCATCACCACAGTCTCAGTAATCTCCAACTTCAAACAGCGAGCATCAACACCTGTTTCCTGCAAAACTTGCTTAATTTGTTCGATAGATTCCGGTTGCGAAAACTGCCTCCCCGAAAGATTTACGGCGACTGTCAGCGGCGAATTTCCCACAGGTAAATTCAAACTCTGCCACTTAATAATTTGGCGGCAGCTTTCGTTCAAAACCCACAAACCCAAAGGCGTAATTAACCCTGTTTCCTCCGCCATCGCAATAAATTCCATCGGGGAAACTAAACCCCGTTCCGGGTGCAGCCAGCGCACCAGCGCCTCAAATCCGATAACTGAACCCGTTTTTAAACTAACGATCGGCTGATAATAAACAGTAAAAGGACATTCCAATTTTAAAGTAGTCAATTGCGACTTCGGACGCTCCAATCTGCGATCGATTTCACTCATCGGCGAGTTTTCCGCCGCCGTCCCACAGGCGAAATCCACTATGGGATATTTCAAATTTAGTTCTTCAACCGACTCCCGCAAATCGTGTTCCAAGTGCATCAAAGCCACAGCCCGAGTGTGCATCGCACTGGTAAAAACTTCGTAGCGAGCTTTACCCAGAGCTTTTGCCCGGTACATCGCAATATCAGCATCGCGCAAAATATCTCCCGGCCACTGATATTTGTCGGTACTCAAAGCAATGCCAATGCTAGCAGTAATTAAAACTTTATTACCTTCCAAATAAAGCGGTCGTTCGATCGTTTTGAGAATTTCCTTTGCTTGGGCGATCGCCTCATCAACACCATGAATTTCATCCAGCAAAATCACAAACTCATCTCCCCCCAGACGAGCCACCGTATCCCCTGGCCGCAAACAAGTCAACAGACGGCGAGCCACGCCCACCAACAGCCGATCGCCCGTGCGGTGTCCCTGACTGTCATTAATCACCTTAAACCTGTCCAAATCCAGAAACAGCACCGCAAACTGATAGCTCGGATGCCGTTGGGCGCGGGCAAAAGCTTGCCCCAACCTGTCAGTCAACAAAGCACGGTTCGGCAACTCTGTCAGCGCATCGTGCAAAGCATCGTGCAACAGTTGTTCTTCAGCCATCTTGCGCTCAGTCACGTCGTGACAGTTGACCACAATTCCCCGCACCGAAGGTTCGTTGAGCAAATTCGTCGCCACCGCTTCCAACACGCACCAGGAACCATCCTTGTGTTGCACTCGGTATTCCGCCATTCCCTGACTAACTCTCGGCATTTGCATGACACCTTTGAACACTTGATCCACTATCAGCAATTCGTCAGGGTGAATCAAGTCAAATATAGATCGGCCCAGGACTTCCGCCGTCGGGTAGCCCAAAATCCGCTCTAGGGAAGGAGAGACATAGCGGCAAAAGCCTTTCTCGTCGAGAATCACAATAATGTCTCTAGCATTTTCAATCAACGATCGAAAGCGCTTCTCGCTTTGCCGCAGCTCTTGTTCCGTGCGCTTTCGGTCGGTAATATCGGTATTCATGTAAATCAGACCGACAATTTTCCCTGTAGGGTCTTTAATAGCATCGGCCCGCAGCAGCATTGGCAAAATTTGGCCACTTTTAGTGCGGTTAGTAACTTCACCAAACCAAGAATAACCCTGGGCGATCGTATCGAGTACCTCGCGGGCGACTGCAGAGTCAGCAAAAACTGTCCCTATACCTCCAGCTAGCTTAAGTTCCTCGGCGGTATCCCATTCAAATAGCTGAGAAAACGCTTGATTTTGATAAATGTGAGTGCCGTTCGCATCGCTGATGCCGATCGCGTCACTCGAACTTTCCACCGCCTTGCGAGTCAGCACCAGAGCTTCTTCTGCCCGCTTGCGTTCGGTAATGTCAATCCCTACCAGACAAGCTGCTTTGCCGCGATCGTACTTTTGAGCCACAATCAAATAGTATCCCTCCGACTCTCCCCGGTCGGTTTGTACCTTAACGTTGAGTTCTTTAACCGCTTCCGTAGCGTCGCTGCCAAAAAACTCCACCACAAAAGAGTTAAAATCCGAGCTAGCGCCCAGAAAACCAATATCTTGACCGACAAAAGCCGACGGCCGCAAACCATGCAGTTTGGCTAAGTGCTGGTTAACCCCCAAATAGCGCAAATCCGAGCTAATCCAAGATACTGTTCCCGGAACTGCTTCCAAAATCGTTTGCAGTTGGTCGTTAGCTTGCTGCAATGCTTGCTGCACTTCACATATTGGTTCCGACAAGTCAGATTGAACTCCTACAAAGTGAGTCAAATTAGCGTTGTTGTCTCGCACGGGAGATAGCGACAATTTGCTCCAAAAAGGAGTGCCGTCTTTGCGGTAATTTTTGATTGTTGTCTGGATTTCTCGACCTTGGCGCAAGGCCTCGCGGATCTTAGCTACGGTAGTTCGATCGGTATCCGGGCCTTGCAAAAATCGGCAATTGCGCCCCAAGATTTCATCGGCACAGTAACCTGTCATCCGTTCAAAGGCCGGATTGCAATAAATTATGGGACAATCGGGTGCATTGGCGTCAGCAATGACAATGCCACTGCTAGTAGCGGCCAAAGCTCGATCGCTTAGCCACAGTGCCTCTGACGCAGTATGGCGATCGCCGACATCCCTCACTTCATCTAAATTAGAAATTGACTGGTTCTCCCGATCTCCCATCAGCCGAACTTTCAAGCAAACCTTTACAATTTCCGAGTTGTTTCTTACTCTAACGTTTTTCAGGACTCGCGCAACCTAAATTGTATCTTCGCATTTAAGTAAGCGGGATTTCACCTTAGTTGTTAGTTGTATTTTATACGCTTGCTGTTCGGCATTTAAAAAAGCACCTCTTGACTTCCGCAGTGAAAAACCCTCTATTCTTCTCCCCCTCAGACTCTCTCCCCCTCTCCCCTTCTCCCCTTCTCCCCGCGCCATGGCAATCATGATCAGCAGCAGCTTATTTAGCAGGAGTTGCAGCTTGAGAAGTCGGCGGCGCAATATTAATTAATGGCAAAGTTCCCCCTCCTCCCATTACTGTCGGAAACTGGCCGTTCCATTTTTCAATTGCTTGCTGCTGCAAAATTTCGGTAGTTAAAGTTTGCCGCTGCAAGCGTTGAGCTTCAGCTTTACCTTTAGCACGGTTAATTTCAGCTTGAGCATCTTGGGTGGCTTTTTGAACGGTAAATTCTGCTTGTTTAGCTTCTTGTTCTGCTATTTGTTTGGACTCGATGGCTTTGCTAAATTCTGGAGAAAAGCCAAAATTTATTAAAGAAACATCTCTGACAATCACGCCGTAAGGTTCCAAACGCTTTTTGAGGCTGTTGTCGATTTCTGTTTTGAGTTCCGTGCGCTTAGTGATAATTTCTTCGGCGGTTTTTTTAGAAGTTGCTGCTTTTAGAACTTCCGAAATTGCCGGACTCAGAATGCTGGTAACAATTTGTTCTTCGTCTCCCACTTGTTGGAAAACTTGATTTACTTTGGCGGGGTCAACATTCCAGTTGACTGCCAAATCTGTAGTAATGCTTTGCAAATCTTTGGATGCTGCATCTGCTTTCAAATCTGTTTTTTGTACGCGCACGCTGATAGTTTTTACAGAGGTGACGATCGGTAAAATTGGGTGGATGCCTTCATCTAAAATGGCGTCTTGAACTTTGCCGAAGCGCATCATGACGCCGCGTTCCCCTGCGCCGACGAGGGCAAAAGGTCTTAAAATTAAGGCGGCGATGATGAAGACGATGCCACCGACTAAGTAGAGAGCTAGGTTGTACTGAACATTTTGCACGGTTTTCATATGCTGATTCACCTAGTTTTTTTTACTGGATATTAGTTGTCTAGTCGCTCTTATCTAAAATTATAACTTCCTGTTAATGGTGGAACAACTCATAAATTCATTTATTTTTTTCATAAAAGTCATAGGATGTTGAGGGTCGGAAAGCTTCTTAAATCAAAAAGATATTAGATTGCCGTTACATTGAGGCTCTGGTATGAACAATGGCATTTGTACCTAGCTAAAATTATTGATTAATAAATGTTTCAATCCTCTTGACAAAGAGGTTTTTTTTAGATAAAGCAGAAGTAAATAGATAGCTCGATCGCTCTCCGACAAGGGATAAAATGGCGATCGGAAAGAGAAAGCTTTCTAGAAAGCTAAAAAAATAGCATCACATAGGTATTTTTCGTAAATTTTGAGTAGAAAATTGGAGGTGCGTGCCGATAAAACCTGTGGGGGTTGCTTCCAGCACAAGCGAAAGATAGAATTTCACTCTCTGACCTACAGACTCTATTGGTAGAAGTGGCATCGGCCCACATTGCTCAACCCTCCTGAGTAGAAAAAAGACTCCTTGGGCAAGCTAGGAATTTATAACTACAAACGATAAAAATCTGAGTTTAAAAATGGCAGAAAATAAGTTAAGCTTAGATGAGAACGGTTGAAGAAAAATCAAAATGTTGCAGCGACACCCTTGGCCGCAGACAGTTGAAGAGGCGATCGCTATTCAAGAAAAGCTTCGGTCAGAGGTAATTACCGAAAATCAACGGTCGCCAGTTCGCTACGTCGCAGGCGTAGATGTCGGCTACGACAGTGCAAACGATGTATCGCGGGCCGCTGTAACAGTTCTGAGTTTTCCCGACTTGCAGTTGCAGCAGCAAGCTGTGGTTCGCAGTCCTACAACTTTTCCTTATATTCCGGGTTTCCTGTCTTTTCGAGAAGTGCCGGCAGTTCTCGAAGCTTTGGAAAATATCAGTTTGACGCCAGACTTGATATTGTGCGACGGTCAAGGACTAGCCCATCCCCGCAGGTTCGGTCTAGCCTGCCATTTGGGGGTTTTGACAGGGATTGCCACGATCGGAGTTGCCAAAAATCGATTTATGGGAGAACATTTAGAAGTCGGACTCGACCGTGGCAGTTGGCAACCCTTGCGGCTGGAGGGATCGACGGTAGGAGCAGCGCTGAGGACGCAAACAGGGGTAAAACCGATTTATGTTTCCATAGGTCATAAGATCAACTTGATAAGTGCGATCGAGTACGTCCTGCGCTGCGCCCCAAAATATCGCTTACCAGAAACAACTCGATCGGCAGACCAACTAACATCGGGATAACTGGCAAGCGCGGAAGGCATCAGAAAATAAAGTAAAAAGACCAAAAAAGCATCCGTCTTTGGACTTTTAATTTTTGAGGTGGCGCGGTTAGGTCAAAAAATCCTCTGAGTCTATCGCCAATCAGGTTTCGGTTCCATCCTTCCAGCGAACTAAAGAATGACTATACCTGAGAAAGAGGTATAAAAGTTGGGGGGGTTTATAGAATGATTGAAAGACAGTAACCAGCTTAAAACATTGTCGGCTCTAACTATAGTGCCCGGGCGTGAACTATTTTTAGTTCACATTTGTAAATTATGAAAGAGTCATCCTGCGAGTTAAACCAAAAGCTTAGATTCGTGTGATGAGGTTTCATAAATTACCGTCGGATATCTCACCACTGACTGGAAGTAACCACGACAGTGGGAGGCGAAGGCGCGATCGAGCTAAAAAATCAGAAACAAACAAGGAGACAGTCATGGCTGAGAAAAGCAAACGCGGATTCGCTTCTATGGATGCAGAAAAACAGCGCGCAATTGCTAGCAAAGGCGGAAAAGCTGCACACGAGAAAGGAACTGCACACGAATTCACCCCTGAAGAAGCCAGACAAGCTGGTCAAAAAGGTGGCGAAGCTGTCAGCAGAAATCGCGAACACATGGCTCAAATTGGTCGCGAAGGCGGTCGGAAAAGCCGCAAGAGCGAAGCTTAAGTCTTTCAATGCTGGCCCTGTAATGAAAGATTGCACAGTTGCAGCGTGAGAGATAGCACTAGGACAGTGAACGTTTGAGGAGGTGGGGCCATCGAATTTCCCAAGGTAGTTCGATCGCCCAACCTCCAAAATTCGTCACTACCGCACCAAAGCTTCTTCAGTTGACAGTTGACAGTTGACAGGTAAATAATGTGAAAACCCCACACCAATTAGTTTTTAGCAATCGCTAGCAAATTTTTAACAGCAAATTTTTAACGAAGCTACATTGGGTTCAATAATTTTGCGGGAAAGAAAAGCTGGTAAGCGGGAGTCAGTCTCTCAAAAAAAACCCCGAATTGAGGGTTTTTTTGTTTAGCGGCAGATAATAATATTTTTAGAAGTTCGATCGACTCTGCGTCAATAATTCTAATTAAGTTTTTTGGTGAGGAACTCCCTCGTCAAAATAAATCAGCTAATATTTTTTTATTATATTTTTGAGCTAACTATAAAATCATGACAAACCAGCTAACTTTAGCCTGGACAGAAGCTGGGGTGCGTCAAACTCGAACAATTCAAAACGGACAGCCGAGCAAAAATCCGGGAAGCGTGAGGCTAGGGCGCGATCCGGCGAAGTGCGATATAGTATTTTCGCATCCCAGCGTATCGGGGCTGCACGTTGAAATATTTTTTAATCAGGAATTGCAGGAGTATGCAGTGCGGAATTTGCGCGAAAGCAATCCGCCGCTGGTAGATGGAAAAATTCTCGCCCTAGGCGAAGCAAAATTGAACTCAGGAAGCCACATCCATTTAGGGCAAGTGCAAATCGAGGTGGTGAATGTGACGGAGGTGCAGCTAGCCGCGCCCCAGACAGTTTTGCTGGGGCCTCCCGCACCTGGTAACTTTCAGCCGACGGGGCCCTCAAAATATGGTTTGCAGTGTCCCAAATGCAGCCGAATTTCGCCTTACGCGCAGTTGAATACGGGGTGTCCGTGGTGCGGTACTTCTTTGGCGGCGGCGGCGAGTGTGATGTTGTCTCCGTGAAAGTTTGAAAAATGGAAAATCGGGCTATCCGCTAAACACTCTCAACTTCAAAAATCTTTTTTTGCAGAAAGCTCAAAGCCGACGGCTGATGTTTAAAAAATAATCATGAATTCTCAACCCTTGCGCCTGCGACTGACTTGGACAGATACAGCTACGGGGGATTGTCGATCCCCGATACTCGACTTACCCATCGCTTTGGGACGAATTTTTGAAGCTATGCCCGCCACAATCAACGGGAAACGAGTTTCTCGAATTGCCCTCAGCAGCAGTCAAGTTTCTCGCTTTCACGCAGTGATTGGCACCGAAGGTAACAGTATTTTACTTACTGACACGGGCAGCCGCAACGGTACTTTTGTCAACGGCGTTCGCCAAACCCGTTGCGTGCTGGCAAACGGGGATATGCTGCAAGTTGGGCCCTACGCAATCGGCATTTCTTTTGCTGTTAATTCCCCTGAAATGCCGTCGGTCAATTTTCACATTTTCTTTAACCCGCAGACCAATAGGCCAGATCCCGCGTTGGGGCAACCAGTAATGTTGCAGCTTCCTCAAACAAGTAGTAGGGGAGAATTTCCGCCGATCGCATTTTTGCACGCTTCTCAAATAAAAGTGCGATCGCTCGAATCTATGGGACTCCCTGTGGCAGAAGTTGATTGGGCTGCTGTTGGCGGTGGTTTGGGCAGCTTTATGTGGGTGGATTTGCTCAGAATTTGCGGTGTCAAAACAGATCGAATTGCGGTTTTGGGCATGGAAAACCAGCCTTACGCCCGCTATCTGCGTCTGTGCCTCAATTCTCAAATTCCGCTGCGGGAACGCCTGCGATCGAATTCTGACTCTTGTCCAGACAACATTTGGGGGTGGCCTCCCTATGCCTTGCGGGAAGCTTGGCAGGAATTGCGGAAAGGGCGTTTGGGGATGTCGTTGAAGTTGATGTGGCAGGTGTTTGCTGAACCGACTTTTGCCGAAACTTATACGCCTCGCGCGGGTAATGTGTTTGATTCTATTGACAGGGAAGTCGATCGAATTGGGTGGAATCAGATGTTTCGCTACGGTAGAGTGCGAGGAATTCGCAAAACAGATGACGGCAGGTACGCGATCGCTTATTCTCGATCGGATGCGGATCACCGCGAGCACGCTTTTTTAATCGCCAAGTACGTACATTTAGCCACGGGCTATCCCGCCATTCAATTTCTGCCCGATTTGCAAGCTTACCGCGAAAAAACCCAGGATTTTGAGTCGGTTGTCAACGCTTACGAAAAGCACGACGGCGTTTACGAAAAATTGGAGGCCAGCGGCGGCAGCGTGTTAATTAGAGGCCGGGGAATTGTGGCTTCCCGGGTGGTGCAGCGAATTTATGAAGCGCGACAGCGGAACCGCAACATTCAAGTATTGCATTTGATGCGATCGCCCAAACCTCAAGGTAACAAATTTAAACTCGCTCAGCGAAGAGTCGAAAATCACTACGAATTTCAACCTTTCAACTGGCCAAAAGCTTGCTGGGGCGGGGAACTCCGCGTACTTTTGGAACAAGCCGCCCCAGAATTTCGGCCGCAGTTGCTCACGGACTGGGGCGGTACTACTACAGCGCAGCGCAGCGACTGGCGGCGGATTGTCAAAGAAGGTTTAAGTCAAGGATGGTATCAAATTACCTTCGGTGAAGTCGAGCGAGTTGAGCGCGACAGTCAAAACCGCACTGTGACGTACATTCAGGAGAAGGAACTCAAGGGGCAAATTAAGTTAGAAGCTGATTTTATTATTGATGCTACGGGTTTGGACGCTAAGGTAAAAACCAGTCCGCTGTTAAACGATTTGGTAGCTCAATATAATCTTCCCCTCAACGGTTTGGGCCGGCTGAGTGTTAACAACGATTTTGAAGTGTCCGAATTGCGGAATTCTTCTGCTAGCAACGGAGAAGGTCGGGTATACGCAGCAGGCGCGATTACTTTGGGAGGGCCTTACGCCCCGGTAGACAGCTTTTTGGGCTTGCAATACGCCGCCTTGCGTTCCGTTGAAAGTCTGGCCACCAACCGAGCGGCTGGTGTGCGGAAATTGAGCGTTTGGCGATCGTTCGTGCAATGGTGGAAATGGATTTTAAATAAATCTCCCGACTAATTTTAAGGAGGAAGTTGGCCAACGAGCAATGTATGGGATTTAATTGATTTAAACGAGCTTCGCGTTCAATCTAAAATCTAAAATCTCAATTCAAAATCGAACAATTTTGCCATGCAATCTAAAATCTAAAATCTAAAATCTAAAATCGCATGACTCCCACCTTATTCGGCCGCTGGCAAACTCGGTTATTGCTATTTGCAACCGTAGGCGTTTTAGTAACCCTGCCCTTTTTTATAGGTTTAATGACCTCCAAATCCGGCTCAATTTTTTTCTGGATTTTAGGGTATGTAGCGATTTTTGGTCTCGGCTGGGATGCTTTATATATATACATCCAGCAGTTCCGCTGGGATCGAGATTGGCCCGGTGCATTTCAATTGCTCGCCGGGATTTGGGAAGCACTTTTTGTGTTATTTTTAATCAAAGTTATCGGTTTACCGGGGATATCTGCACAAGATTTTGACTTGGGAGCTTTTGCTTTGCATTATAGTTTAGTGTGGCTGGCTATTTATCTGGCGTCGCAAACACTGATGCGAATTTTCTTTCCCCACTGGCGTTTCCGAGGCGGTGAATGGTTTTAAGAATAGTTTTGAGTATAGTAAGGTGCGCAATGCGCACCAGTAGGCGAACGGCATTGCCGTGTCCGGCGGGATCTGCGACTTTTAATAATAAAAGGTGCGCATTGCGCACCCTACAGAATTTATAGTAAGGTTCAGCGCTCCCTCCGCATCCGACAGAATTTATAGTAAGCTCAACTCAAAATTGCTGGCATCCTTCAATGCACCGTCTTCCTTGTATTTTCTCATTTTTTTCGGGTTCTGGCTTGCTCGATCTGGGTTTTGAGTCGATCGGCTTTAATATAGCGTATGTCAATGAAATTTTCCCACCTTTCATGCAAGCATACCGCTATTCTCGGCAATGCCTGAATTTGCCGCTACCAGAATACGGATATTGCGAAGGAGAGGAAGCCGATGTAACTCGACTTGTAGGGGGAGAACCAGCTTTTCGCCTGCGGGAATTGATACAAGATGCCCGCAAGCATCACGATATTGTAGGATTTATCGCGGGGCCGCCTTGTCCTGACTTTTCTATTGGTGGCAAAAACCGAGGTGGGGAAGGAGATAAAGGCAAACTTTCCGCTTCATACATTGAATTGATTTGTCAGCAGCAGCCAGATTTCTTTTTATTTGAAAATGTCAAAGGTTTGTGGAAAACCCAAAAACATAAAGCTTTTTACGATGAACTAAAATATCAGTTGGCGGATTCGGGATACGTTTTTGCCGAACGTTTAATTAATGCGATAGAATACGGGGTTCCGCAAGATAGGGATAGAATAATTTTGATTGGGCTTAAAAAAAACCTTGTCAAAAATCTGGGCATTTCCCTAGAGGAAAAAAGCCACATACTAGCAGAAAGTTTATTTCCTTGGCAAAGTCAGGTATTATATCCCAAATCAGAAATTTTTTCTCATCCTTGGCCTGATAGAACAGCCTTTGCAGATGATGGTTTCATGCCTTGTCCTGATGGTATTCCCCAAGATTTAACGGTAGAATTTTGGTTCCAAAAAAATGACGTTCTCAACCATCCCAATGCCAAACACTATTTCCAACCCAAAGCCGGCCTTAAGCGGTTTGCTTCCGTTGATGAAGGAGATGATTCAAAAAAATCTTTCAAGCGATTGCACCGATGGCGTTATTCGCCAACAGCTTGTTACGGCAATAACGAAGTTCACTTGCACCCTTACAAACTTCGTCGGCTTTCTGTTGCAGAAACACTGGCTATTCAGTCACTGCCAAAAGATTTTGCACTGCCAGCCAAGATGACCTTGACTAATATGTTTAAAACTGTTGGCAATGGGGTTCCTTATTTGGCTGCACAAGGTATTGCCAAAACAATTTTACAGTTTTTATCTCACTAAAAAAACAGAATAGCCAGATACTCGAATTCGCAAACTTTGTCGCGGATATAAAACTATTTGTAGCGGTAAGGTGCGCAATGCGCACCCTACAATTACTAAAATTCTCAATTACCAGACGTATCTCGTTTAACAGAGAAGTGTTATAATAAAGTGTTAAGGTTGAAAACCTATATTTTTTATTTGCCTGCAATTTGCCATGACCGTTAAACCCCGCCGCTATCACATCACTACTTTCGGATGCCAGATGAATAAAGCCGACTCGGAACGGATGGCCGGCATTCTGGAAAATATGGGCTTTGAGTTCTCGGAAGACCCGAACGAAGCTAGCTTGATTCTCTACAATACTTGCACGATTCGCGACAATGCCGAACAAAGAGTTTATTCTAACCTCGGAAGGCAAGCTCATCGCAAACGCCAAGAACCGGGTTTAACTTTAATTGTAGCTGGATGCGTGGCGCAGCAGGAAGGTGAAGCGCTGCTGCGGAGAGTGCCGGAATTAGACTTAGTAATGGGGCCGCAACACGCTAACCGACTTGAAGATTTGCTGGAACAAGTTTTTGAGGGCAATCAAGTTGTAGCGACTGAAGCTGTTGAGATTATGGAGGATATTACTAAGCCGCGCCGCGACAGCAAGGTGACTGCTTGGGTGAATGTAATTTACGGCTGCAATGAACGCTGCACTTATTGTGTGGTGCCGAATGTTCGCGGGGTTGAACAGTCGCGAATGCCGGAGGCAATTCGCGCGGAAATGGAGGATTTGGGCCGTCAAGGTTACAAGGAAGTAACTTTGTTGGGGCAAAATATTGATGCTTATGGACGCGATTTGCCGGGGACAAAACCGGACGGCAGCAACCAGCATACTTTGACGGATTTGCTTTATTTTGTTCAGGATGTGCCGGGAGTCGATCGCCTGAGATTTGCTACTAGCCACCCGCGCTATTTTACGGAAAGATTGATTAAGGCTTGTGCTGAATTACCGCAGGTTTGCGAACATTTTCACATTCCTTTTCAGTCGGGAGATAATGATATTTTGAAGGCGATGTCGCGGGGTTATACTCAGGAAAAATACCGCCGGATTATTGATACAATTCGCCGTTATATGCCGGATGCTTCGATTACTGCTGATGCGATTGTCGGTTTTCCTGGGGAGACGGAAGCACAGTTTGAGAAGACTTTGAAGTTAATCGAAGATGTTGGTTTCGATTTGGTGAATACTGCTGCTTATTCGCCTCGCCCTGGAACGCCGGCGGCTTTGTGGGAAAATCAGTTGAGTGAGGAGGTGAAAGCCGATCGCCTGCAACGAATCAATCATGTAGTGACAACAACGGCGATGGAACGATCGCAGCGCTATTTCGGACGCACTGAAGAGGTTTTGGTGGAAGTCCAGAATCTTAAAGATTCAACTCAGGTGATGGGACGCACTCGCGGCAATCGTCTGACATTTTTTAAGGGCGATATTGCTGAATTGGCTGGTAAAATTGTGCGGGTTAAAATTACAGATATTCGCGCTTTTAGTTTGACAGGAGAAATGCTGTAAGCTGTTAGGACATTTAAATTGTATGTCAAGAAATAATCAAATTATGACTGGGCCGTTTCTCCGAGGCCGCCCGCAATATACAATTTAAATTCGCAACACCTTATGCTTAATTCTTAGTTTCTGTCGCATACTTCCTGTGATAGCTGCCCTAACTGCGTGTATATTTGTCAAAAAGTACCGGGAGTATTGAAAAATGACAAAGATGCGGATCGGGCTATTGTTCGGGGGGCGATCGGGCGAACACGAAGTCTCAATTAGTTCGGCGCGGGCGATCGGCCGCGCCCTCGCTGCTGACGAAAATGCCTCTAAATACGAAGTTCTGCCCTTTTATATCCAAAAAAACGGCCGCTGGCTGTCGGGAACATTACCTCAACAAGTCTTAGACACGGGAAAACCTCTGGAAATAGAGGAACAAACAGTACAAAACGATTCTCCCGCTGGACAGTTTCCTAATTTTAATACCGTAGATGTTTGGTTCCCTGTTTTGCACGGGCCAAACGGCGAAGACGGCACGGTGCAAGGGTTGCTGAAATTAATGCAAATTCCTTTTGTCGGTTCCGGGGTTTTAGGTTCGGCGCTGGGAATGGATAAAATTGCCATGAAAATGGCTTTTGCTCAGGCTGGTTTGCCGCAGGTAAAATACATCGCTGTCAACCGTTCCGAAATCTGGTCTAATCCTTGCGTTTTCCCCAAACTATGTGATAAAATTGAAGCAAATTTGGGCTATCCTTGCTTTGTAAAACCCGCTAACTTGGGTTCGTCTGTGGGAATTTCTAAAGCTCGATCGCGCGCTGAATTAGAAGCAGCTCTCGATAGCGCCGCCAGCTACGACAGGCGGATAATTGTCGAAGCTGGTGTGGTTGCTAGAGAATTAGAATGTGCTGTTTTGGGTAACGACAACCCCCAAGCTTCAACGGTGGGAGAAATTTCTTTTCAAAGCGATTTCTACGACTACGAAACTAAATATACCCAGGGACAAGCCGACTGCTCAATCCCGGCAAAAGTCAGCGCTGCGATCGTCTCGCAAATCCAAGAAATGGCAGTACAAGCATTTTTGGCTATAGACGCGGCAGGTTTAGCGCGAGTAGACTTTTTCTACATTGAATCAACCGGAGAAGTTTTGATTAACGAAATCAACACTTTTCCTGGCTTTACAGCTACCAGTATGTATCCGCAAATGTGGGCAGCGGACGGCATTTCTTTCCCGGAATTAGTAGACCGTTTAATTCAATTAGCTCTCGAAAGGCACGGGGAAAAAGCTTGAATCCCGCACTGCAAACTGCTGCCTTGCCAACAGCAACAAATATTTTTTTCGCAGGTGATATATCCATAGCAGCGGAAACGATATAACATGGTTGTGGCAGGCACTGCCTGCCAGCAACCCAATTTCCGCTGCGGGCCGAGCAACTGGGAATTTTCAGCAGTCGGGTATAAATAAATGCACCCTAAAATGTTTAAGCGAGAACGGCGAATAGCAGTGTCATATCAAATCCGTTAGCATCGGAATAGTAAATTCGAGTCAACAGTCAACAGTCAACAGTCAACATCATTCCGGTTTAACCGGAAATGATGTCAATCTCACATCTTGCATCTCAAATTTTAACTCGGTTAACTTAGATGAGACGTTTCACTCAACTGCCGCAGTGGTGGACTTACGGACTGGTATTTCCCCTAGCGGTACTCAACTGCTGGTTAGCCCTCCTAGTCTTTGAATATTTTCGCGCCCTGATTACAGTTTTGGTAGTGGCTACAGTGCTGTCTTTTTTGCTAGATTATCCCGTGCGCTTTCTGCACAGATACGGCTTGAAGCGCGATCGAGCAGTTTTGTCGGTATTGTTTTTGACTTTACTGGTATTGGTGGTTTTAGGTCTAACTCTGGCTCCCATTCTGCTAAACCAAATCACTGAACTCGCCACCCGACTGCCGACTTGGATAGTTTCTGGCACAGAACAGATTGAAGCATTCCACAATTGGGCGGAAAATCGCAATCTCCGCATTGATGTTAGCGGTTTGACTACCCAATTGAGCGATCGACTTTCAGCTCAATTGCAGTCTCTCACTGGCGAAATTCTCAAATTTGGCTTGGGTGCTGCAGACAGTCTGTTGAATTTCCTCCTCACAATAGTCGTGACATTCTACTTGCTATTGCACGGCGATCGCGTATGGGAAGGATTGTTTAAATGGTTTCCTTCCAAGCTGAGCCTTCAATTGCGAGAGTTGCTGGCCCGAAGCTTCCACAACTACTTCGTCGGGCAAGCAACTTTGGCGGGTTTGATGGGACTGTCTATCACTGTTGCTTTTTTAATTTTGCGAGTTCCCTTCGGACTTCTGTTCGGTTTGGGTGTGGGTGTAATGACTATGATTCCCTTCGGGGCACCTTTCAGTATTTGCATTGTCAGTTTGCTGATCACATTAAACAACTTTTGGCTCGGCGTCACAGTTTTAGCTGTCGCTACAGTAATTGAGCAAATAATTGAAAGCGGGGTTGCTCCTCGGTTATTAGGTGGTTTTATCGGCCTCAATCCTGTGTGGATTTTAGTGGCGCTGCTGGTGGGGGTTAAGGTGGCGGGAGTCGCAGGTTTGTTAGTGGCTGTGCCGATGGCTGGTTTTATTAAGAATACTGTTGATGTTTTGGAAAGTTCGAGGAACAAGTCGAGAGAAATCGATTCGGTTAGTTCCATTGAACCTATGGAGCAATAAAATTCCTCCATAGGTTTAAATTTTAGATTTGAAGAGAGTTTTTGCAGGCGATTCTGACTTAGGTTTACTTGGTACTTTAGCTTGAGGCTTTACCCGGAAGAATTGGTTTAAAGCCTCTCCCATAAGCGGGAGAAATTAAAAGAAGACTATTCATTACTCCCATCCTCGGACTTCCAGGTAGAGGTCTCTATCAACTGTCAACTGTCAACTGTCAACTGTCAACTGTCAACTGAATTCCTGCTTTAGGGTGAGGCTTTCCGGTGCTTTAGCTGTTATCATCCCTAGATGCAGGCGAGGTCAAAAATCCCGTTTCTAGGTTAACGTCGATCGCTCACAACGAAGATTTTGCCTAGAATCCTGGTTTTTTTGAGTGCAGGATTGTTGTTGACTTCGGATATCAATCCTGTGAAAAGTTTGCGGGAAATGCGGAATATGCGAGCTGGCTAGCGTAGTTTGTATTATCGCACTCAGACAGCAATTCGCTAGTGCCGACCCAGTTCGATCGCACTCAAAAGCTGGAATCCACAAACAATTTGCCTGCGACTGTCCGGTTTCTACCCCACCTGGTAGGGTAAACCCCACCAGTCAAACAGACATCACAAATGCTTGAATTAAAATTAAAGATCCTTTACTTCTAACTTAATTACAGTAGGTGCTAAAAATGCAAAACCATAATTATAACTCTCGCTCTAACTCTCACCAAATCAATACTATGTCAACCAAAAATATGCCTGCTACAACTGTGCGTTCTCGCCGTTTTTCGTTGCCGAAAAAACTGGCTTTTTTATCCCTTGTTTTGCTCGGTTCCACCGCAACTGTTGGGTGCAACGCCCTAACTTCTCAAGTTCCTGGAAGTTCTAACGCCATCAAAGCTGAACCGGCAAGTGCAGCGCCAATCTCAGCATTGCCTGCAAATATACTGCCCTCTCAAGACTCTAATTTTGTCAGTAAAGTTGTGCAGGAAGTTGGCCCGGCGGTGGTGCGGATCAACTCCTCTCGCACGGTGACGAACCAATTTCCAGATGAGATTCCCGAGCAATTCCGCCGCTTCTTCGGTTCGGAATCTCCCATTCAACCGGGAAATCGGGTAGAAAGAGGTTCAGGTTCTGGTTTTATTTTTGGTTCCGACGGTCGCATTTTGACTAACGCTCACGTCGTTGACCGTGCGGATACGGTGACGGTAAAACTGAAAGATGGTCGCGAATTTGTCGGCAAAGTTTTAGGCGTCGATACAGTTACTGATGTGGCTGTTGTTAAAATAGAAGCTAACAATTTGCCTGTGGTGAATTTGGGCAAATCAGAAGAATTACAGCCGGGAGAATGGGCAATCGCGATCGGCAACCCCCTCGGTTTGGACAATACTGTGACTGTGGGAATTATTAGCGCTACAGGCCGTTCTAGCGCCGATGTCGGCGTCCCCGACAAGCGCGTCAGCTTTATTCAAACCGACGCTGCAATCAATCCCGGTAATTCTGGCGGCCCGCTGCTGAACCAGCGCGGTCAAGTTATCGGCATGAATACGGCGATTATTCAAGGCGCTCAAGGATTGGGTTTTGCGATTCCGATCGATCGAGCACAACAAATTGCTGAGCAGTTAGAAACAACAGGAAAAGCCCAACATCCTTATCTCGGCGTTCGGATGTTGAGCATTACTCCCGCAATCAAGACAGAATTTAATAACAATCCCAACACGAAATTGAGGCTGACTGAAGATAAAGGCGTGTTAGTTTTGGGAGTTGCGAAAAATTCTCCGGCGGCACAAGCTGGAGTTCGCCTTGCCGATGTGATCAAGAAAATCAACGGTAAAGAAGTAACTGATGCTGGCAGCGTACAAGAAATTGTCGAGAAAAGTACAGTGGGCAGCGATCTGCAGCTTGAATTGAGCCGCGGCGGACAACCTGTTACTGTGGCGGTGAAAGCGGGTGCTTTTCCAGCGGATCAGCAGCGGTAGAATTGTTGATTGCAACTTAGATATTGCACCATTGTCAATAATCCTTTTATGAACAGGCTTTCCGGCCTGTTCCACAAGAAAATTAATCTCTTGTGGAACGGGCATCTTGCCCGTTCTTGAGAATGCTGCAAGAGGTGAGTTTTAATCGGCTTGGTCTGTGATATCAAATTCGTTAGCATCGGAATAGTAAATTCAAGTTCATTGTTGATTGTTCACGGCGTCAACAGTCAACAGTCAACAGTCAACATCATTCCGCTGCAACCGGAATCGATATGAGACGGTTTCAACCCCCGGCGGGAGGTCACGGGTACTCGTTATAGTGAGTTACCATAGATTTATATCGGTTATTAAGAGGTATAAAAATGGCTAACATTAATCGGAGGCGTACTGAAAATATTAATGGTAACTTTTATGTAGACAATACCTGCATTGACTGTGATACTTGTCGGTGGATGGCACCTGAAGTATTTGGTCAAGCAGGAGAACAGTCTGCGGTTTACCACCAGCCAACTAATGAAACTGAAGAAATACGATCGCTCGCGGCTCTTTTGTCTTGTCCCACAAGTTCGATCGGCACTGTAGAAAAACCCAACAGGATCAAAGAAGCCCAGCAACTGTTGCCCGCACTCGTAGCAGAAAATGTCTATCACTGTGGCTACCACTCTGAGAAATCCTACGCCGCAGCCAGCTATTTAATTGTCCGCCCTGAAGGAAACATTTTAGTTGATTCTCCCCGTTTTGTGCCGCCGCTAGTTAAAAATATAGAGGCAATGGGCGGCATTCGCTATCTGTACTTGACTCACCGCGACGATGTGGCCGATCATCAACAATACCACGATCATTTTGGGTGCGATCGCATTCTCCATGCTGACGAAATTAACGCTGGTACTCGCGGTGTAGAAATTCAATTGTCAGGCAGCGAACCGCATCAAATAGCCGATGATTTGTTGATTATACCTGTGCCAGGTCACACGAAAGGTCACACAGTTTTGCTTTACAATAACAAATTTTTGTTCACCGGCGATCATCTTGCTTGGTCGGAAAGTTGGCAGCAGCTAGTTGGCTTTCACGAAGTCTGTTGGTATTCTTGGCCGGAACAAATCAAATCTATGCAGAATTTGGCTAATTACTCGTTTGAATGGGTGTTGCCGGGACACGGCCGCAGGTATAATGCCGATCGACAAACAATGAGCAATCAAATGCAAAAGTGTATTGCTTGGATGCTGGATGCTTAATAGTTTAAAACCCCTTTTATACTAGGCGGTTGAAACCAATCCTACACACACTTTCGTCCGATCAGCGGATATTTAATAAGCCAGATTGGGTATTAAGCCTTGGGAATAGCCACCAAAGTCATAGAATTAGCGGGGTAAGTTGCCTGAAATCCAGTATCACTGACAACTAAATCGCTCTGACGGACGATCGCCCCCAAATTCGCCTCGCTGTAAGTGTAAAATTGAGCTTTACCCGCAGGTTTAAATCCTTTCAAACTCAAGTTGCTGGTCAAATTTTTGTTGGTTTTATTAATAATTACCAGCGTCAGAGTACCATCACTGTTGCGCTCGGCTCCGTAGATTGACAAAAGTCCCTGATCTTGGCTAAGCGATCGCACCCAAGTATCGCCATACTTACCGCCTTTTCCGTCGTAATTCATGTACATTCGGAAAGCATAGGCCCCCGGCTCAGACGACTTCGGAGGCCCCCACAGCGTCGCTAAATCGAGTTGTTCTCGCCCAAAAATCCCCAGTACGTCGGCTTGGGCTAAGGCCCCGTTAATCGACTCCAAACCGCCCCAATTGTATTCAGTAATCGCGACTTTTGTACCTGGATAATCCTGATTTACCCACTCTCGAAACCGAGGGATAATTGTTAGCGGCGGATTGTATTTACCAATCCAACTTTCATCAGTATAGGTAGCATCCCAGAGAGAACGAGTCGATCGCAGTCGCAGCGCTTGGGTTTTGGCATCGCCGGCGGGACAATTGGCCAAACAGGTATTGTCCGCCGCCGGATAGTAGTGTTCGTCGAAATAGTCGAGAATGCGAACACCTTTTTGCTTTTCATAAGCGCGCATTTGTTGCAGGTACCAGCGCGCAAACCAGACACCGCCGTGTTTTTCGCGATCGCCCTTAACCCCCGAATCCACATATACAGGCCAGCCAAAATCCGACGGGCCGAGTACCTTAGCAGTGGGATCTGTAGCTTTTACCATTGACGCATATTGATAAGTGCGATCGCGCAATTCCTCGTAACTTGTCGCTTCTGGATGAACATCGCGGTGAGTGTTTCCCCAGCCACTTGGTTCATTGTCCATTTGATAAATTTGCACACCGCCGTTAGCAGCAGTACCGTGGGTTTTAACTAAGTGTTTAACCCAAGCTTGTTGAAAAGCTGGGTCGCTAATAATACTGACATCAAGGCGATTATTATCAGTTATCAAAGTACCGTCGGGACGCTTACCGTTACCGCACTTATCTCCTTCTGGAAAAATGTAGGGATTTGTTTTTTCTTGCGGGCCGTATTTGGCTACCCTAAACCCGCAGTTCCAAGTGCTAAATTTATTTACATAGCCAATCATCGGAATTGTAACGATGCTTTTGCTGCCGTTTTGGTCGTTGGTTTTGACAATTTTATCTATAGAATCGCCGGGAACAGGATTTTTATTGTCGCCGCCACCTACGAAAAAGAAGTCATCGCCGCTGTTGGAAGAATCGACAAGCCAATTGTAGCGACTGGTGTGATTAGCCCCCCAGCGTTCTACTGGAATTCGTAACTCTTGCGCGAGTGTACGATCGATCGCATAATCATTCATACCGTAGATGTCGGGGCTGATGGAATGTCGATCGGCTGTAACATCAACAGACAAAGCCGGGCCGATAGTTTGGGCGATCGCCATTTTGATGTAAGCTGTGGTTGCCACCACCCCCAAAGCAGCAAAAACACCTAACAATATTAGGATAATCCAACGCGGTTTATTTTCGTGAGTAAGCCACAAAAATCGTCTATTCATTTTTATTTTTCCTGGGAATTTTGGGATTTTTTTATTAAATTGTTTTCTACAGTTTCTGTAGGCTGCGCAATGCGCACCGGTGCGTTTGTGTAGCCTAGGATTTGGTGCGCATGGCGCACCTTACAGTTTTTTGGGCGGGCTAGAAGCACCCGACAAGAGTATATGTGTAAGGTGCCCATTGCCCCGCAGAGACTTATTTAACCTTGACTGTAAGCCTCCATTGGCAAACAAGAACAGACAAAATTGCGATCGCCAAACGCATTATCTATTCTGCCCACCGCCGGCCAAAACTTATGTTCGCGAGTCCAAGGTGCCGGATAAGCCGCTTGCGCGCGAGTATAAGGACGATTCCACTCATCAACCATCAGAGATTCTGCGGTGTGCGGCGCATTTTTTAAGACGTTATTTTGCGCGTCAACATTACCTTTTTCAATCTCCGCAATTTCGCCTCGAATCGCAATCATCGCATCGCAAAAACGGTCTAATTCCTGCTTCGATTCGCTTTCCGTCGGTTCCACCATTACCGTACCAGCGACCGGCCAAGAAACCGTCGGCGCGTGATAGCCGTAATCCATCAACCGTTTAGCGATATCTTCGACTTCAATAGACGCAGATTTTTTGAGCGATCGCAAATCTAGAATACACTCATGTGCCACCAAACCAGCTTTCCCTTTGTACAAAACCGGATAGTAAGATTCTAAGCGTTTTGCCATGTAATTAGCATTAAGAATTGCTACTTTTGTCGCTTCAGTTAAACCCACTCCTCCCATCATCCGAATGTACATCCAAGAAATAGGCAAAATGCTAGCACTTCCCCAAGGCGCTGCGGAAACAGCACCAACTGATATTTGTTGACTGTTGACTGTTGACTGTTGACTGTTAAGAATAGAATGACTGGGCAAAAATTCTACTAAATGAGACATTACCCCAATCGGCCCCATTCCCGGCCCGCCGCCACCGTGAGGAATACAGAAAGTTTTGTGCAGATTCAAGTGGCAAACATCAGCGCCAAAATCAGCGGGGCGGCACAAACCAACTTGAGCATTCATATTCGCGCCGTCCATATAAACTTGTCCGCCGCAGTTGTGGACTATCTCGCAAATCTCTTTAATTTCTTCCTCAAAAACGCCGTGAGTTGATGGATATGTCACCATCAAAGCCGCAAGTTCATTTTTGTGTTTTTCTGCTTTTTTATGTAAGTCAGCAACATCAATATTGCCCTGAGAATCGCACTCGACAGCAACTACTTTCATCCCCGCCATCACCGCGCTAGCCGGATTTGTACCGTGGGCTGACTGGGGAATCAAACAGATATTTCGGTGAGGTTCACCTCGGTGTTCGTGGTATTGACGAATAACTAACAAGCCCGCGTATTCGCCTTGGGAACCTGCGTTTGGCTGCAAAGAAATTCCCGCAAAACCTGTGATTTCTGCCAGCCACTGTTCTAGTTGCACGAACATCATTTGATAGCCGCGAGTTTGATCGTGGGGTGCAAAGGGATGTATCTTGCCAAATTCCGCCCAAGTCACTGGCATCATCTCTGCTGTCGCATTCAATTTCATTGTGCAAGAACCCAAGGGAATCATCGATGTATTTAGCGATAAATCTTTGGCTTCTAAACGGTGCAAATACCGCAAAAGTTCAGTTTCTGAATGATAGCTGTTGAAAACTGGATGGGAGAGATAGCTGCTGGTGCGATCGCAAAAATCTGGTAATGTCAGATATAAACTCAATGCGTCTGCATCCAGCGGAATGTTGAGAGCATTCTGCCCGTCTGCCCTGATATAATCTTTATCCTGTGCAAAAATTTTCCACAACTCTTGCACATCTTCAACAGTGACAGTTTCATCTAAAGTGATTCCCACTGTCGAATCATCGAAAATTCGGAGATTAATTTTGCGAACTTTAGCAGCTTCTAGAATTTCTGATAGCGGTTTATCTCCCAATTCTACCCGCAAAGTATCGAAGAAATGTTGAGAACCAATTTTGTATCCGAAACTTCTTAAACCGGATGCCAAAAGTGCCGTTAAACTCCATACTTTCTCAGCAATGTCTTTCAGTCCAGACGGGCCGTGATAAACAGCATACATACTCGCCATCACTGCCAGCAAAACTTGAGCAGTACAAATATTGCTGGTTGCTTTTTCGCGGCGGATGTGCTGTTCGCGAGTTTGCAAAGCCAAACGCAAAGCAGATTTGCCGTTTGCATCTTTAGAAACTCCAACAATTCGCCCCGGAACTTGCCGTTTAAACTCTTCTCGCGTGGCGAAATAGGCTGCGTGGGGCCCTCCGAATCCCATCGGAACTCCGAAGCGCTGAGTGCTTCCTACGGCTATATCCGCGCCGAATTCGCCGGGGGGTGTCAGCAAGCAAAGGCTCAAAATGTCGGCGGCTACTGTGACTAATGCGCCGACTTCGTGTGCCGATCGAATAAAATCGGTATAGTCGTAAATTGCGCCGTCTGTGGCGGGGTATTGCAGGAGAGCGCCGAAGATTGTACGATCGAACTCAAAGCTTTGATGGTCGCCGACAATTACCTCAATTCCCAACGGCTTAGCGCGAGTTTGCACCACTTCAATAGTTTGAGGGTGGCAATCTTGGGAAACAAAAAACGCTTTTGCCCCCTTTTTGCTGGCGCCGTAACTCACCGCCATCGCTTCCGCCGCCGCAGTCCCTTCATCCAGCAAAGAAGCGTTGGCAATTTCCAAACCCGTGAGGTCAATTATCATGGTTTGGAAGTTCAGTAAAGCTTCCAATCGCCCTTGAGCAATTTCGGCTTGATAGGGAGTGTAAGCTGTATACCAGCCGGGATTTTCTAGGATATTCCGCTGGATAACGGGGGGTGTGATGCAGTCGTGATATCCAGTCCCGATGTACGATCGAAATACCTGATTTTTTGCCGCAATTTCTTTCAATTCTGCCAAAGCGCTGTACTCGCTTTGCGCTGCGGGAAGTTGTAGGGGTGCAGAAATGCGAATCGCCGCTGGAACCGTTTTGTCAATCAACTCATCGAGGCTGGAAATGCCCAAAACATTGAGCATTTGCTGGATTTCGCTGGGTGTCGGGCCAATGTGCCGGCCCGCAAAACCATTGATGGAGGAAAGGTTTTGCTGCTGACTGGGTTCAACTTGAGGGCTGTAGAGTACCAAGGCGGATTCTCCTGAATAGACTTTTGCTTCTTTGTTTGTAACATTTTGCTAAGAAAACCAGGAAGATTTTCTGCGTCTATCAAAGTGCGACAGTCCGACAGGGGTTGAAACCCCTGTCTCATAGCTAAAGTCGTCTGAAGACGACTGTAGATTAAGGCGCACTTATCGCCACTCCGCGCGCAACTGGTTAGTATTTCAGTCGTCTAAAGACGACTTGTGCTAAAAGCCCCGTGGGTTTCAACCCCTGGCGGATTGTGGAGGAATCAACGAGCCCCATGCCCTATGCCCTATTCCCTATGCCCCTTCGACCATTTGGCGATACTTCTCGGCGGATAAAGCGTCATCGACTTCGCTGGTGTTGTCAACGCGCACTTTCAGCAGCCACCCGTCCCTGTAGGGGTCTTCGGCTAAATTTTCGGGAGACTCTACAATGTCATCATTGCGTTCTACGACGATACCGGTAACTGGTGCTTTCAAGTCTTCAACCGCTTTGACTGATTCGACTGTACCGAAAGCTTCGCCCTTTTCCAACCCTGCACCGACTTCTGGTAAATCTAGAAAAACGATATCGCCGAGTTGGTCAACTGCAAAGGCACTAATGCCGATGGTGGCAATTTCGCCTTCGAGTCGAATGTATTCGTGAGTGTCTAGGTATTTCAGGTCATCGGGGTATGTTAGTGCCATGTCTTTTCTCGCAATAAAGAAAGTATCAAGTAAATCTTAGTGAACTATGAGCATTTATTGATGGCTAACTGGAACAAAAAAAATATTAAACGCTTGCTTTTTGGAGAATTTTCTGTCAAAAGACTGATGCACTCTATAATTTTTATTTACGCATTTCTGTGTTTTTACGGTTTCTTTTTTTCAGAACGACTAATTTTTCAACCTCCCGCATCTAGTCTGAGTGATAGCAGGGAAGTTATCAAAGTTGGCTCAGCTAATGGCGTGAAAATTTCTACTGTTCATTTTCCTAACCCGCAAGCTAAATATACCATACTTTACAGTCACGGAAATGCGGAAGACTTGGAGGGGATTTTGTGGCTACTCAGAGAGATTCGAGATAGCGGGTTTGCTGTGTTTGCCTATGATTATCAAGGTTACGGCACGAGTCTGGGAAATCCTTCTGAGTATAATACTTATCGTGATATTGATGCTGTTTACAATTATTTAACGCAACAGTTGGGAGTACCTGCAAAGCAAATTATTCTTTACGGCCGTTCTGTGGGCGGTGGGCCGGCAATTGATTTGGCGTCGCGGCAAAAAGTCGGCGGTTTGGTGGTTGAAAATTCCTTTGTTTCGGCTTTTCGGGTGTTGACGCGGATTCCTATTTTACCCTTTGATAAGTTTGTGAATATTGATAAGATTGGCAAAGTTCGATCGCCTGTTTTGGTGATTCACGGTAAGGCTGATGAGGTGGTGCATTTTTGGCATGGAGAGGAGTTGTTTGCAGCGGCGAAGCAGCCGAAATTAAATTTTTGGGTTGATGGGGCCGGTCATAATGATTTGATGGATGTGGCGGGCGATCGCTATGCTGAAACTTTGCGACAATTTGCTAAGCTAGTAGATGAATCTTCTTGACCGCAATTATGAGCAACGGGCTAGAAGCCCGTTCCACAACAAATACACTTACACTTCCTTGTAAGCCGTTGCTATGAGCAACGCCCCTGAATTAATGCTCGCCTACTTAATTTAACTAGGTCTGTTTGGCGATCGATAAAATGGTTTTTTCACCACACTAGCCGGATAGTTTTTCCCGCGAATCTGGATTTCTAATTCCTGACCTATTTTCGCTAATTTTGCCGGAACAACCGCTAGGGCTACTGCCCGATTCAATGTAGGCGATAATGTACCGCTAGTAACTTCTCCTACTGTTTCGCCTTCAAATATTACCGGATAGCCGTGGCGCGCAATGTGCCGCCCCTGCATTTCTAAACCTACCAACCGCTTTGATACTCCACTCGCTTTTTGCTGTTCCAAAACCTCCCGCCCAATAAAATCGCCTTTGGTGTCGAGGTGAACAACCCAACCCAATCCAGCCTCTAAAGGCGTGATATTGTCGTCGATATCTTGACCGTAAAGAGCCATTGCTGCTTCTAAACGCAAGGTATCTCTAGCACCCAAACCGCAGGGAACAACGCCAGCCTCTAACAATTTTCGCCACAGTTCTTTTCCTACTTCGGCATCCACCATGATTTCAAACCCATCTTCGCCGGTGTAACCTGTTCTGGCGATAAAACTCTGCTGTCCCAACAGATTTGTTTCTAAGTGACCGAATGCCTTAATTTGTGCGAGGTTGTCTTCCACAAAAGGCTGGAGATAGTTAACAGCTTCCGGTCCTTGAATTGCAATTAAAACTTTATCTTCGGAGAGGTCGGTAAAACTGAGTTCGCTCAATTCTAAGTGAGTGGTGATCCATGCTTTGTCTGCGAGGCGAGTGGCGGCGTTGACAATGATTACTGCACGTTCTTCGCCAGTGGTGGCATCTGGTTCTTGGCAGTAGAAAATAATGTCGTCTAAGATGCCGCCTTTGGCATTTAGCAAGACTGTATATTGAGCTTGACCGGGTTGCAAGCGGCTCAAGTCTGAGGGTACTAAGGGTTGAAATTTTTCTATTATTTGTTTCCCTCTCAAACCAAATTTTCCCATGTGGGAAATGTCGAACATTCCTGCTTGCTGGCGTACTGCTTGGTGTTCGCTGCTGATGCCTGCGTACTGCACCGCCATCTCCCACCCGGAAAAGGGCACCATTCGGGCTTTGAGTTGTAATGATAGGTCGTACAGAGGCGTGCGGGCAAGTTGGCTCGGACTCTCTGGATTGCTGGATTCAGTTGACTTTGCCACAGGTAGCGCTTTGGTTGCGGGTAGACTGTTTTGATTTTACGGGAAAATTGGTTTTCGCGGTGTGTAGCCCGATCGAATTTAACGACACGCCAATGCTGTTTAGGTACAAGTCGCGATCGAATTTAAGCACGCGGTGGTAATGTTTGGGTACAAATTAGGATAAAGCAGTGCTGTTTCCCTACTGTAATTTTTATGGAGAATAGCGGGCTCGAACCGCTGACCCCTACAATGCCATTGTAGTGCTCTACCAACTGAGCTAATTCCCCTTTCTTTTCGCGCTCTCAATCATGCCTTAACTGACCAATATTTGTCAAGCTTTTTGGGGAAATTAGTTTTTATCCCTTGCTGGGCAAGGCTTTGGGCTTTTTTGTTCACAAAACTCTCCTCGCTTCTGGACAATGGTCAATCCCCTACTATCATTTAGTAAGTGTGTTGGGATATTTCGGTCAAATGGCTCAAACAAGACCCCATGAGGAAGTACACGACTAGCAGAGCGGCGGCTGATACCGCAACTAGGGTGCCGGCTAGCATTAGTGAAAATTCCCGTTGCGCGATCGCCTCTTGCATTAAGTGCAAAGACCAGGCAACGAGGGCAACGTCAATTATTAAAATAGGAACCAGCATAAGTTACGATTTGTAACAGCTTACCTATTGTAACAAAACTTTTCGCTCCGTGCAGATCAGCTCACCTGTATTTAACTTTTGCTGTAAAACCGGAAGGGAGCAGCGGAAACGCACTGAGAAAAACTTATAGCTTTTATTAATAATTACAATATGCAAAGTAAATGAGAGCTAGCTCAGCTTTAGTGGTGGCGCTTTTGACTCTTGAGCGATCGATTAACAGCCGGATAGCTGCGCTTCACACGCTTTTTTGAGGGGGGTAGGGTGCGTTCGCGAAGCCCTTGAAGAGGCTCGACATTTGAGTCTCACTGATTTGATAGCAGAAGGTCTGAGCCACTGTTGCACTTGAATGCTGTAAAATTAACTTGATTAATCTGCTTGAAAAGATGACAAATCGCTCTAGTCGCGCCCTTTTTCACAGCAAAACACTCAACACTGCTTTGCGTGCTTTTAGCTTTCCGCAAGATATGGAAGTGCGCCACCAAAAATTGGGAAGGTGGATTGCTGCACTTAAAACGGGTACGTTAGACGAAGTTAAAGAAGTTTCGCTGCACGGCAGTTTTATTAATGATATTTTTCAGGATATTTTGGGATATTGCTCGGTAATTCAAGGTGCGGGGAAAGCTTGGGAAATTAACGCGGAACAAACGATATCTGATGGCGGCGGTGCTGCTGACGGGGCGATCGGCTTTTTTACTGCTGCTGGCAATCCTAAAGGCAAAGCCGTGTCCCTGCAAGGTAAAGTGATTGCTCCGATCGAACTCAAGGGAGCGAAAAATGATTTAGACCGTCCCGCATCTGGGCGAACCGAATCAGCAGTTGACCAAGGTTGGCGCTACGCTAATTATACACCAGATTGTCGCTGGATTATTGTCTCAAATTATCGAGAGCTGCGACTTTATCATACAAATAAAACTCCCGCTTATTACGAACAATTTTTTCTGACTGACTTGGCGGATATTGCAGCTTTTAAGCGGTTTTACTTTCTGCTGTGTCGCCGCAATTTTTTGCCTCAAAACCAAGCTCAAACAGTTTCTGTTATTGACAGACTGTTAAAAGACTCTGACGAAGCTCAAGAGGAAATTACCAATAAATTATATCAAGAATACAAAGCAATTCGACTGGCTCTCGTCAAGCATTTTCGCTTTTCGGGGTCGCAGGATATCCCCAACCGCGATCGCGTACTCATCGAAAAAGCTCAAAAAACTTTAGACCGCGTTTTATTCATTGCTTTTTGTGAAGATAAAGGGTTGCTACCGCGAAACACCCTCAGCAACGCTCACGACCACAAAGACCAATACAATCCTAGATTAATTTGGGAAAATTATCAATCTGTATTTCGCTGGGTTGATGTCGGAAATGATGACCCTTCTGTACCGGGATACAACGGCGGTTTATTTAAATTCGATCCGGTTTTAGACGCACAATTGACAGTGCCAAATCCCTTATGCAGTCAGCTTAAGAATTTGACGCGATTTGATTTTGATACCGAAGTTTCCGTCGATATTTTGGGGCATATCTTCGAGCAGTCTGTTACAGATTTGGAAGAATTAAATGCTGAAACTACCGGACAGGAATACAATCAGAAAAAAGGCAAGAGGAAAACTCATGGTGTGTTTTACACGCGAGCTTTTATTACTCAGTATATTGTCGAGGTTTCTCTCGGCGGTTATTTGCAGCGGCGAGAGAAAGAATTGCGCGATTTGTTCCTAATGGGCGAAGTGGCTGAAGTGTCGGTTCAGCCACCAAAGAAAACTGCAATTAAGTTTTGGAAAGCGTATCGAGACGAAGTGCTGCAAAAAACGCGCGTCATCGATCCGGCGTGCGGTTCGGGAGCTTTTTTGATTGCGGCTTTTGATTATTTAATGCAGCAGTACGAAAGAGTCGATCGAGAATTGAATGCTTTGGGCTGTAAGCCAAAAAACGGCAACTCGCTGGAATTTGACAGAAGCATTTTAAGCAACAACCTGTACGGCGTAGATTTGCTGCCAGAATCGGCGGAAATTACCAAACTTTCTCTGTGGTTGAAGACAGCGGAACCGGGTAAAACGCTGACTTATTTGGATGATAATATTAAAGCGGGAAACTCGATCGTTGCTGACAGTAATATAGCAGATACAGCGTTTGATTGGCAAGCTAAATTTTCCCAAATTTTTGCTGATGGCGGTTTTGATGTTGTCCTTGGCAATCCGCCTTACGTGCGGCAGGAGTTGCTATCTCCAATTAAACCATACTTGCAAGCAAATTATGAATCCTATAACGGCGTAGCAGACCTTTATACTTACTTTTATGAACTTGGGTTAAAGATTCTCAAACCGGGGGGTGTGCTTTCGTATATTGTCACAAATAAATGGCTGCGATCTGGATACGGCGAACCTCTACGCAAGTTTTTTGCCAGTCAAGGTTTACTAGAGCAAATTATTGATTTTGGATACGCTCCAATTTTTGAAGATGCTGATACTTTTCCCTGTATTGTCGCAGTCAGAAAACCTAACGCTTCTCTATGTATCTCTGAAACTGAAAGCGAGATAGAGCCAGGTAAATATGAACCTAATTCGTCTGTGATTGTTTGTCCGGTTCCGCGCGAGGAACTTGCTAATATCAACCTTACACAATACGTTCAACAACACGGCTATCAAATTTCGCGCGATCGTTTTACTGCGAATGCTTGGAGTCTGGAACCTCCTGCTGTTGATGATTTGATGCAAAAAATTCAACGAGTGGGTGTTCCGCTTAAAGATTTTGCAGGGGTTAAGCCTTTATATGGCATAAAAACAGGATTTAACGAAGCTTTTTTGATTGATGAAGCTACTAAAAATAGTCTCGTTCAAGCAGACCCTAAATCCGCTGAAATTATCAAGCCTTATTTACGAGGTCAAGATATTAAGCGCTGGAGTCCAGAGTGGGCAAATCTTTGGGTTATTTTGCTGAAGTCTAGCAGCGATAGTGTATGGCCGTGGAGTAAAGCAAACGATAAAGCAGAGGAAGTATTTGCACAAACCTTTCCATCGGTATATAAGTATATGAAGCCGATGCAAGAAAAACTGTCTAAGCGTTCCGACCAAGGGCGTTACTGGTGGGAACTGCGTAGCTGTGCTTACTATAACGTCTTTCAAGAACCCAAAATTATCACTCAAGATTTGGCTACTTATTCTTGGTTTTGCTTCGTCTCTCAAGAGATATACCCAGTGAATACTTGCTATCTATGGCCAACAGGAAATTTTTATATGCTTGGGTGGCTGTGTTCGCCAATAACTTGGTGGATTTGTCACCACACTTTGCAAAAAGGAATTAATGACACACTACGAATGTTTAGAGAACAGGTAGAAACTTTACCCATCGCACCACCAACCGACTCAATTCGTGCTGAGGTAGAATTAATTGTCAGCCGCTTAATTGAAATCGCCAAAACTAATCAAGAAACTCACCGAGATGTGTTGCATTGGCTGGAAATCACTTATTTAATTGATAAAGTCGGACAAAAACTCGAAGATTTTTCTGCCCTTTCCTTTGCTGATTTCGTAGCAGAAATCAGAAAGCGAATGCCGAAAACTAAATCCTCCGATCCTCTCGGCGTTGCTGGACTAAAAGCAGTCCGCGAAACTTATAATGAATATGCACCGGCCATTCAATCTCGCAAAGCTGAGGCGTTGAGACTCGAACACCATTTATCTGACTTAGTTAATCAAGCTTACGGATTGACACCGGAAGAAATAGATTTGATGTGGAAAACAGCACCTCCGCGAATGCCGATCGCCCGACCGATTTGATCTAATATTAGAGCAGTGTTTATCGTCTTTGGAAATGTTGGAATCACAATTTTTGCGCGACAAATTATGCAATTTTTCCAGGATTTAAAGGTGAATAATTGACCTTTGAGGTAATTTTTTATTTCCTGTCGTCTTGCTCCCCCCCTTAGCAAGGGGGGGCTGGGGGGTAAAACACCTAATGCTCTGAGGGATTTAATCTCATGTTATCTTATCTTGCTCCCCCCCTTAGCAAGGGGGGGCTGGGGGGGGTAAAACACCTAATACTCTCAGCGATTTAATCCCATCTACAATCACATCGAGAACCCCATCCAAATTATGATAAACATCATCATTTGTAAACCTCAAAAAATTAATCCTTGCTGATTCAATAAATTCTTGCCTTGCTGCATCATATTCTATCGCACCTTCTTCAAAATGACTATCACCGTCAACTTCTAGTGCTAACTTGATTTCCGGTGAGTAGAAATCTATCACAAATTCTGCTACGCTGTACTGTCTGCGAAATTTACAATTTTCAAGCTGTCTGCCTTTGATTTTGTCCCAGAGACGTTTTTCAGCTTTTGTCATTTCTCTGCGTAGCCGCTGTCGCTTGAGTTTTTCTGAGGTTTTGTTGTAAAGTTTTGTCATTGTTTTATTTGGGTTTTTTCGTTGTTGCTTGGCCTTTTTTACCCCCCCCAGCCCCCCCTTGCTAAGGGGGGGAGCAAGAGGTTTTTTTGAGGTTTTGTGCAAAACTCGATTTCTGACTATCCATGTGTAATATAAGTCCGGTAGATGCAAAAAAGGGGCAATTCGCATTGCCCCTCATCTATTATTTAACCAGCTACAACATTAAACTTCCACAGCAATCTTTTGTTCCGACGCCTCCGGGGAATTCGCTTCACTCGGCGGCACAACTTGCCAGAACTTAGGCAAATATTCCGACCAATTTGCTAAAATCTTTTCAGCTTTCTTGCTGCCCGTTCGATCGCGCTGAGCCTCAATCAACTCCTTCAATTGCGCCTCCCCAGCCGCCGTACAAACGCGCTGCATCTTCACAATCTCCCCGTTGACATGAGCCGGGAAACTGCCATCTTCATCGAGGAAATAAGCCAAGCCGCCAGTCATTCCAGCGCCGACGTTGCGGCCGACTTTTCCTAACACGACAATTACGCCGCCAGTCATGTACTCGCAGCAGTGATCGCCCGCACCTTCAATGACTGCTTTCGCCATCGAGTTACGCACCGCAAACCGTTCGCCAGCTTTACCCGCAGCCAACAGAGTTCCCCCCGTCGCACCGTACAAACAAGTGTTACCGACGATCGCATTTTCGGAAGCATCATAAGTCGCACCAGCCGGGGGTGCGATCGCGATTTCGCCGCCGTGCATCCCTTTACCAACGTAGTCATTGGCTTGGCCTGACAGTACCAGCGTCATCCCCGGCAAATTGAACGCGCCGAAGCTTTGGCCCGCGCTACCAGTGAAGTTGAGGGTGATGTGACCGCTAAAGCCGGTGTTGCCGTGTTGCTGTGCGATCGCACCTGCTAAACGTGCGCCTACAGTGCGATCGGTATTCACCAATTTTACATTCTTGCTAACAGTGCCGTGATTGGCGATCGCACTTTGAATCTCAGTATCCGCCAGCAATTCATCGTCTAACACTGGCCCGTTGGTGTGTACGTCGCCGTGGATCAAGAAAGATCGATCGCTCTTAGTATCCGGTAACTTCGTCAAACAATCCAAATTAATCGCTTGAGTTTTAGTTAGTTTCACCCCATCGCGCATTTTCAGCAAATCCGCGCGGCCGATGATATCTGCGATCGACTTATAACCCAATTTCGCCAGCAAACTCCGCACTTCTTGCGCTACGAAATAGAAGAAATTAACAACGTGTTCCGGCGTTCCGGGGAACCGTTTCCGCAAGTGTTCTTGTTGAGTTGTCACGCCCACTGGACAACTATTCATGTGGCAAACGCGAGCCATAATACAGCCTTCTGCAATCATTGCCACCGTGCCGAAACCGTACTCTTCGCCGCCCATCAAAGCGCCTACAATCACGTCCCAGCCGCTTTTAAAGCCACCGTCAACGCGCAGCAAAACTCGATCGCGCAATTTATTTTCCATTAGCACCCGGTGAACTTCTGTCAATCCGAGTTCCCACGGAGAACCTGCGTGCTTAATCGAACTCAGTGGCGAAGCACCGGTGCCGCCATCGTGGCCGGAAATTTGAATCACATCAGCATTTGCCTTGGCGACACCAGCGGCTACAGTCCCGATGCCGACTTCCGACACCAACTTCACCGAAACTCCTGCTTTCGGATTGATTTGGTGCAAGTCAAAAATCAACTGCGCCAAATCCTCGATCGAATAAATGTCGTGGTGAGGAGGAGGCGAAATCAGCGTCACACCAGGTTTCGACCGGCGCAAATAAGCAATGTACTCGCTCACTTTCGCCCCTGGCAATTGACCGCCTTCACCCGGTTTCGCACCTTGTGCGATCTTAATTTCGATTTGTTCGGCGTTCATCAGATACTCAGGAGTCACCCCGAAGCGTCCCGAAGCTACTTGTTTGATGGATGAAGAAGCTGTATCGCCGTTCTGCAAACCTTTCAAGTGAGGTAGCGTTTGTGAGAAACCCGCCTCGCTCACATCGTTTAGCACTTTGTAGCGCACCGGATCTTCGCCGCCTTCGCCGGAGTTGGATTTGCCGCCGATGCGGTTCATCGCAATCGCTAGCGTTTCGTGGGCTTCCGGGGACAAAGCGCCGAGGGACATACCGCCGGTGGCGAAGCGCTTGACAATATCTGCTACAGATTCTACATCTTCGATGGCAATGGAAGGGCGATCGCTCACAAAATCCAGCAAATCCCGCAAAGCCGTTACTGGGCGGTTTTCGAGCAGTTTCTTGTAAACCTCGTAGTGATCGTAAGCCGTTTCAGAATTTTTGGAACCAATTGGTTCCATTTTTGGTTCGCCCCCATTGCCGTTACCGTTGCTTCCTTCTTCCTCTTCCCTTCTTCCTTCTTCCTTCTTCCTTCTTCCTTCATTAAAAGTAGTCACAGCCTTGTGCAAAGCCTTCGCCATTTCCGGGCTGTTCATGTGATATTCACCGCCCCGGCGGTACTGCACGAAGCCGAAGTTTTCCAGCTTTTTCAGAACCAATTCTGGGAAAGCCTGACTGTGGAAAGACATTACCTCGTTAGCCAGTTCCGCCACACTCAAACCGCCGATCCGAGAAACAGTGCCTTTGAAACCCAAATCGAGCAAATCGCCGCCAATGCCGATCGCCTCAAAGATTTGCGCCCCCTGATAGCTAGCCAGCAGCGAAATCCCCATTTTCGACATAATCTTCAGCAAGCCGTTTTCCACCGCTGTGCGGTATCTAGCTTGAGCCTGTGTCACGGTAATATTGGGAACTTTGCCGTGCTGCATCAAATTTTGAGTCTTGGCGTCAGACCACCAGGCGCGCACGCTTTCCAATGCCAAGTAAGGGCAAACAGCCACCGCCCCGTAACCCAGCAAACAAGCGAAGTGGTGAGTGCTCCAACATTGGGCGGTATCGACAACTAGGGAAGTTTGCATCCGCAGGCCGACGCTAATTAAGTGGTGGTGAACCGCGCCAACTGCTAGGAAAGGCGGAATATAAGTGCATTCTGCACTCAATCCACCAGTAGATACATTGCCTTCTTTCTTCAAAAGTCGATCGCTCAAAATCAGAATTCTCGAACCCTCGCGCACCGCTTGAGCCGCCTCTTGACAAAGTTGCTCGACTGCGGTTTTCAAACCGCTAGGCCCGGCCGCAATTTTGTAAAGCGTTGACAATTCGGTAGCTGGGAAAGACTTTTGCTCTTTCAAGAAAGACAGTTCAGCGTCGTTGAGTACGGGGGAATCAATTTTTAGCCGCTTGGCATTTTCTGGTACTGCTTGCAGTAAATTGCCCCGCAGGCCAACATTCATCGTCAGCGACATCACCATCCCCTCGCGCAGGGGGTCGATCGGCGGATTTGTCACTTGAGCGAACCGCTGTTTGAAATAGTTGTACAGCAACTGAGGCTTTTCTGACAACACAGCCAAGGGAACGTCGTCTCCCATGCAGAAAGTCGGTTCTTTCCCAGAACTCGCCATCTCGACGATCACCATGTCCAAATCTTCGGCTGTATAACCGAAAGCAGTTTGGGTTGCTAACAGGGTTTGCGAGTCGAGGGTTGGGGTTTCGGCAAAAGGCTGCGGTTCCAAGGTTTCGCGGTTTTGTTTCAGCCATTCGCCGTAGGGATGCCGCTTAGCAATTCGCTGTTTGAGTTGCCAATTTTTGAGAATTTCTTGAGTTTGCAGGTCAACTGCAATCATTTGTCCTGGCCCCAAACGGCCTTTTTCGACAATATCTGCTTCGGGAATATCGACAACTCCGGCTTCGGAAGCCACAATTACCAAACCGTCTTTAGTAATGCAGTAGCGGGCCGGCCGCAAACCGTTGCGATCGAGCGTAGCACCTACTTGTTTGCCGTCGCTGAACACCAGCAGTGCGGGGCCGTCCCAAGGTTCTTGAATGCCGCTGTAATATTCGTAAAAATCGACAATTTCTGGATAAGGAGCCAAATCCGGCTGATTTTTGTAGGCTTCGGGCACCAGAATTGTCAGGGATTCTAGGGGGGTGCGACCGGAGTGCACCAACAATTCCATCACGTTGTCCAAGTTTGCCGAATCGCTGCTTTCGGGATTGACAATTGGGTTAAACGTGTCGATATCAGCTTGACTCCAATTCGGGTGAGCTAAATTGGCTTGCCGCGCCTTCATCCAGGTAATATTGCCCAACAGCGTGTTAATTTCCCCGTTGTGTCCCAGCAAGCGC
Organism: Microcoleus sp. AT9b-C3; assembly: GCF_036705485.1. Taxonomy (NCBI): domain Bacteria; kingdom Bacillati; phylum Cyanobacteriota; class Cyanophyceae; order Oscillatoriales; family Microcoleaceae; genus Microcoleus; species Microcoleus sp. AT9b-C3. The sequence continues at coordinate 81,207 of NZ_JAUBUR010000007.1, forward strand.
ATGGGCTGGGCTAAGTGCCAGCGGGGCATGGTGTTGGTGCTGAAGCGCCGGTGATAGACGGCAAAGGAGCTTTTATAAGCGGGATTTTTCAGGTCTGGGTAAAATTCTGCCAGTACGGCCGATCGCACCATGCCTTTATAGACGATCGTGCGGCAGGAGAAAGAGCAAGTATAAAAGTCTTGGCGGGTGAAGTTGGGGCGATTTGACAGCGCGTGTCCGATCGTGCGGCGCGCCAGAAATAGGTGTCTGTCGAGTTCGTCTCCGGCTAAGTGCGGTGAACTGACAATTACTTGTTCGATTTGAGGTTGATTTTCTAGCGCTTGCTCGCCCAAAACCGACGGTACAATGGGAACTTTGCGCCATCCCACCACTGTCAGCCCGCGATCGGTCAGAACTTGCTCAACCACCTGCCGCGCTATAGTCGCTTGAAATTTATCTTGAGACAGAAACAGCATTCCCACGCCGCAGTTTTCCCGTGCGGGAGGCACAATTCCCTGTTCGGCAAACCAAGTATCTAGCAATTCCCAAGGAATCGCGGTCATTAAACCCGCACCGTCGCCGGAATCTTGGTCCGCGCTGCAACCGCCGCGATGTTCTAGACAAGTTAAAGCTGGGAGCGCTTTCTCAATAATCGAGTGGGTGGCTTCACCGCTTTGGTTGGCAATAAAGCCCACACCGCAGGCATCTCTTTCTTCCACTAACCAGCTTTGGCCGGCGAATGGAGTTCCTCGCTCAGTCTGATGCACGTTTCTGTTTGGATCGATCGTGTTACCCATGTTGATTGAATGTTATTTCCGTGATTGTGTGGTGGATTCGTTTTTATAGCTCGGAGAGAGAAGGCTGCCGAGCGGTGGGAGCCTAGTAAACTTTAAGACAGCAGATTGGAAGCTGATTTGATAAAAATTTACGTCTATGCGGCCTGTACTTAGCACTTAATCCCTGTTTGCAGATTTTAAATTATCTCGCTAGCATCGCCTCGGAGATGTCTCCTAGAATACCCGGCTGTTAAAAAGCAGTGATTCTTGGAGAAATTGCCACCATGCGACTAGCATTGCAGGCGATTCCCTACGGGATAGCTGCGCTTCACGAGTGTTTGAGGTGGGTTTTTCCTTAGTTCGCAAGGGTAGCCTTGCGGACTCAGGTAGATAGTAACTTTAGCGTTATTTTGGTTGCTGCGCTGTTGAGTTGCTTTCGTCAGCGCCCGCAGACACAAAAGCCACCTGCCCGCTCAGTCGGTAGGTGCAATGTAGCAGCGCGGTTCACAACTGGTGAAACCTGTCTTATTGTGAAGTCAACTCTCAAGCCGCGAACATCAAGTTTATCAAAAAATTGATAAAATTTCACCCATGACAGTCAGAGTTTGGGTGCAAGTCTTGTCAGCGATCGTCCAGAACTCACGCTAAGATGCCTAGCCGAAAAAGGTTGACAGTTTTCCATAACTCTAATTTATATTTTTTGCCCACAAAGTTTTGTCCTATCAAATCCGTTGGCATCGGAATTATTCATCTGTCTCTTCCCTTTCTCTCTATCCTCTGTGTCCTCTGCGGTTTAATCATTCCGATACCACCGGAATGGATATCACTCATCAATGCAGGATATTTCAACAATTTCTAACACATTAGGAGCATCTGGTAGAGCCGGCGCCGCCTTTTTGACCACGCCCCCAAATGGATACTTGCTTGCTGACAAGATTCGTGGAGAGGCAAAAATTTTAGACCACAGTTCAAGCGGCCCGATTCATTGAAGTAAATCTCAAATCTCAAACTCAACTCGACTAACGCTCACAAGCTTGTCCTTGGTAATTTTGTTTAGCTCAACCGCGAGCGTTTTTACAGATTTGATTGGCATGGGAATATTTCATGCCTATCTTTTATAAAAGAAAGTTAGTTAGCGGAAATCGTAAGACTGGTAAAATGTACCGATGGTTATTACGCTCAATTCTGCATACAGGTAGACCGAAGCAAAGTGATATAAATCCTGGTAATCATATTATATGGGAGATATACTTAAAATAAGTAGACACTGATTAAAATAGCAGGGCGCTTGATAATTCACGCTTTTTTCGTAAGGAAGAGGTTAGATTAAATTAACCCCACATACTTGTATCAATGCGTGTTAATGACTCAGCAAATCTACCAAAAGCTCAAGTAATTTTAGGTCAGCGCTATCTCAAAACAAGTATACAAGCAAAAACAACCAAAATATTAAGTCTGGTTTTAAAAGGGCGGTTTCATAATTTGAGCTACAAAGTAGATTAAACTAAATATAGTTAATCAATAGCACAGCCGATAGAGCGAAAATAGTAGATAGTAAGTCTAAAAAGCTTCAGGCTTAACAGAAGCAGTAGGAGTAGGTAGGTATGGCGAGCATAACAAATATTTTTCGAGGATATCAAATCAACGAGCAAATATACGCAGGCAATCGAACTCTAGTTTATCGTGGTCGTCGATCTTCAGATCAACAGCCCGTCGCGATCAAACTGCTGCGAAATGACTTTCCCCGCTTCCACGAACTGGTTCACTTCCGCAATCAGTTTGTCATTGCTAAAAACTTAGATATCCCCGGCACTGTCAAGGCATACAGCCTGGAGACTTACCATAACCACTATGCTCTGGTGATGGAAGACTTTGGCGGAATTTCCTTAAGTAGCTACCTCGCTAGTCTGGTGTTCGCCAGCAGGGAACCCCTAGAAGGGTTGCCCATTAACGAGTTTCTTCCCATTGCAATTCAAATTGCCAACTCGCTTGACGGACTTTATCGCCACCACGTCATCCATAAGGACCTCAAACCCGCCAACATTTTAATTAACCCTGTCAGCAAACAAGTTAAGCTGATTGACTTCAGCATCGCTTCCCTGTTGCCGCGCCAAACCCAAGAAATTCAAAATCCCAACCTCCTCGAAGGCACTTTACCTTACATATCTCCCGAACAAACTGGGCGAATGAACCGAGGCATTGACTACCGCACGGATTTCTACTCTCTGGGAGTCACATTCTACGAACTGCTGACGAGACAGTTGCCTTTCCAAAGCGAAGATCCGATAGAGTTAGTACACTGTCACCTTGCCAAGCAGCCTATCTCAGTCCATCACCTCAACAATAAAGTTCCATTGGTGCTGTCTGAAATTGTTAGCAAACTGATGGCGAAGAATGCTGAAGATAGGTATCAAAGTGCCCTAGGACTCAAGTTTGATTTGGAAAATTGTTTGTACCAGTGGCAAAAAACTGGAGAAATCGCCTCTTTTAAACTAGGGCAGCGAGATTTGTGCGATCGCTTCATCATTCCCGAAAAATTGTATGGTAGAGAGATCGAAGTATTCTCCCTACTGACAGCCTTCGATCGCGTGAGTGCAGGAAGTGCCGAAATGATGCTGGTGGCTGGCTTCTCAGGGATTGGCAAAACCGCCGTCGTCAACGAAGTTCACAAACCGATTGTCGCAGCTAGAGGCTACTTCATCAAAGGCAAATTCGACCAATTTGGGCGCAGCCAACCCTTCTCAGCTTTTGTACAAGCTTTTCGCGATTTAATGAAGCAATTGCTGAGCGAAACAGATGCTAAAGTTGAACAATGGAAGACTCAAATCCTGGCAGCATTGGGCGAGAATGCTCAGGTAATCGTTGAGGTAATTCCTGAACTAGAACGGATTATCGGCGAGCAACCACCCGCACCAGAACTTTCGGGCAGTGCTGCCCAAAATCGCTTCAATCGGTTATTAGAGAACTTCATTCAACTCTTTACAACCAAAGAACATCCCCTCGTCATCTTCTTAGACGACTTGCAATGGGCCGACTCAGCCTCATTGAAGTTGATTCAACTTTTGACGAGCGATCGCGATCGGCGCTATCTTTTATTAATTGGAGCGTATCGAGATAACGAAGTCAGTCCCCTACACCCTTTAGTGCTGACATTATCCGACATTCAACAAACCGGAGCTACGATAAAGACCATTAGCCTCGCGCCGCTCGATTGCTTCAATTTGAATTGTTTGATTGCCGATACTTTAGTCTGTTCTAGAGCGTTGGCTATGCCCTTAACAGAACTGGTCGATCAAAAAACTCAAGGCAATCCATTTTTCAGCACACAATTTCTCAAATCTTTGCATGAAGATGGGCTAATTACATTTAATTTTGAGGAGAGGCATTGGCAGTGCGATATCGCCAGAGTGCGAACCTTAGCTCTGACAGATGATGTTGTAGAGTTCATGGCGCTTCAATTGCAAAAGTTGCCATCCAAAACTCAAGAAGTTTTAAAGTTAGCTGCCTGCATTGGCAACGAATTCGATTTAGCAACGCTGGCGGTAGTTTGTGAAAAATCTTCTTCAGATACGGCAGCCAACTTGTGGCCTGCTTTGCAAGCAGGATTGATTCTCCCACTGACTGAAGTTTATAAGTTTTTTACTTCAGACGAGTTTGAATTCAGAAATCCGAATTCAGAAGGAGAAAGCAATACTTCTGACTCATGGTTCCAGAATCCCGACTCCTGTTATTACAAATTTCTGCACGATCGCGTACAGCAAGCCGCTTACGTTTTAATTCCAGAATCCCAGAAACAATCCACTCACCTCAATATTGGTCAACTTTTGTTGATTAATACTCCGATAACAGAAAGGGAAGAGCAAATTTTTAATATAGTCAACCAGTTGAATTATGGTGTTGATTTAATTGCCGAACCCACCCAGCGTTACGAACTGGCTGAGTTGAATTTGATCGCGGGACGCAAGGCGAAGACTGCTACTGCTTATGCTGCTGCACGCAAATATTTAAGTTTTGGCAGGCAAATCCTAGCTCCAGATAGCTGGCAAACTCACTATGAAACCGCCCTCGAACTGCACGTATTAGGGGCAGAAACTGCATACCTGAGCTATGATTTTCAGGACATGGAGGAATTAGCGGATTTAGTTCTGCACAATGCCAGAACGCTGCTGGATAAGGTGAAAGTTTATGAAATCCAGCTTTCTGCTTGTACGGCGCAAGTCAAACCCAAACAAGCCGTTGAAATGGGGTTAGCAGTTCTCAAACTCTTGGGAATCTGCTTCCCAGAAAATCCAACTCCGGCAGATATTCAGCAGGGCCTCGAACAAACGGTCTCACTTTTTTCTGGGAAAAAAATCGCGGACTTTATTGATTTGCCAGAAATGGAAAATTTCCAAAAGCAAGCAGCTTTGCGGATTCTATCAGGTTTAGTTTCTCCAGCCTACATCACTGCTCCACTTCTCCTGCCACTGGTTATTGTAGAAATGGTGCATTTGTCGGTCAGTTATGGAAATGCTCCCTTATCGGCATTTGCTTACGGCTTGTATGGATTGGTATTAAGCGGTGTAGTTCAAGACATTGAAACAGGGTTTGAATTTGGGCAATTAGCGTTAAATATTGTTGATTTATTTAATGCTAATTACCTCAAAACAAAAGTATATTATACAGTCGGCGTTCACATAATACATGGTAAACATCATGTTAAAGAAACCATCCCTCTTTTAAAAGATGGTTACGCCAGAGGACTGGAAACCGGAGAGCTAGAATTAGGATATTCAGCCAAAGAAATCTCTCAATATTCATATTTAATCGGTCGAGAAATTGCCGGACTTGAAGAGGAAGTAGCCACCTACTGCCATGCGCTGGTTCAATTCAAACAAGAAGTAGCGTTAAATTATACCCAAATCGTTCATCAGGCTTTATTAAACCTGCTGGGGCGATCGGAAAATCCCTGTCAATTTGTGGGAGATGCCTATAATGAAGAAACAATGCTCCCATTTCACATCCAAGCAAACGATCGCAACGGACTCCACTATTTGTACTTTCATAAAATGCTTGTGTGTTACCTGTTTGGAGAAACCGAGCAAGCTTTAGAAAATGGTCGGCAAGCCGAACAGTATTTAGACGCGGTGACGGGTATGCTCAATGTGCCGATGTTCTACTTTTATGACTCTCTAGCACGGCTGGGCGTTTGTACCGAGGTGGCTTCCTCCGAAGAGAAACAAGAACATCTGCAAAAAGTGAAAAGCAACCAGGAAATCCTTCATAAATGGGCACATCACGCCCCCATGAATTTCTCTCACAAATGTTACCTAGTGGAAGCCGAACTCTTCCGAGTGCTGGGTGAAAATGTGCAGGCGATGGAAAGTTACGATCGCGCCATTTTTCTGGCTAAAGAAAACGATTATCTCAACGAAGAAGCTCTGGCGAATGAATTGGCTGCTAAATTCTATCTGGCATGGGGGAAAGAAAAAGTTGGCCAGGTATATCTAAGAGATGCTTACTATGCTTATGCTCGTTGGGGAGCGAAAGCAAAAATAGACGATCTAGAACAACGCTATACCGAACTTCTGGCTCCTATCTTCAAACAGGAGAATGCTGGTTCGTTCGAGAAAGGTACTACTTCCCATGAGAGTTCATTAATTTCTAGTCATCGCCAAACAATTGCTGGAAGTACGAGTACCACAGTAATAGATTTACCAACAGTTATCAAAGCTTATCAAGCTTTGTCTAGCGAAATTAAGCTGGAACAATTGCTCACTACCCTGATGGAAGTAGCGATTCAGAATGCAGGCGCTCAAACAGGAGTATTAATTTTGAAAGAAGAGGACAACTGGACAATCGCCGTCCACTGTAGCGATCGCCAAGGTTGTCATCTGCAAGAAACTATTGGGATTGAGGAGAGCGAATCAATTCCCCAGACTGTGATTAATTACGTCAAGCGCACCCAGAAAACCCTAGTTTTCGATGATGTCAAGACTGAATTAATATTTACTTCTGACCCCTATATCAAGCAGCATCAACCTAAGAGCATCCTCTGTACTCCGATTATCCATCAAGGCAAAATGATGGCAATTCTGTATTTGGAAAATAATCTGACGACAGGGGCATTCACTGGCGATCGCGTCGCCCTCCTCAACATCCTCTGCTCCCAAGCGGCTATCTCCTTGGAAAACGCCCGCTTGTATCAACAATCTCAACAACTTTATCAACAATCTCAGGATTATGCCCAAAAACTGGAGCAGTCTATCCAGGATCTCAAACAAATGCAACTGCAATTGGTGCAGGGAGAAAAGATGTCTGCTCTCGGCAATTTAGTCGCAGGGGTAGCCCACGAAATTAACAATCCCGTAGGCTTTATCGCCGGCAACTTGCAACCGGCTCAAGAATATGTGGGGGATTTATTCAATTTGATTGATTTGTATCAAGAAAAGTTTCCCAATCCGGGAGGGGAAATTGAAACAGAAATTGAGGATATAGACTTGGAGTATTTGCGAGAAGATTTGCCCAAATTGATTAGCTCAATGAAGGATGGAGTCGAGCGCATTCGCAATATTAGTACGAGTTTGAGAACGTTTTCGAGGGCAGATAGCGATCGACCCGTTTCTTTCAATATTCATGATGGGCTTGAAAGCACTCTGCTAATTCTCAAGCACCGTTTAAAAGCCAGCGAGTTCCGCCCTGCCATTGAAGTTGTGAAAGAATATGGTCACTTGCCCCTAGTGAAATGCTTTCCCGGACAGTTGAACCAGGTATTTATGAACATACTGGCTAATGCCATTGACGCTCTGGAGGAGTCCAATAAGGGGCGGAGTTTTAGTGAAATTAAAGCCTTACCTAATCAAATCACGGTTCAAACTGCTCTGAGCGAAGACAACAATCAGGTTTTGATTCGCATTAAGGATAATGGAGTGGGGATGTCAGCCGAAGTCAAAGAAAACATCTTTAACCACTTATTTACAACCAAACCTGTGGGTCAAGGAACTGGATTAGGATTGTCTATAGCCCACCAAATTGTTGTGGAAAAACATGGAGGTACGTTACTCGTGAATTCTTCTCTTGGGCAGGGTTCGGAGTTTGTGATTTCTATTCCGGGGTGAGCAGTTTGTAGTAGGGCTTGAGCGCAATTAGCACCGTTTAGTAAAAAGAAACATACGGATTTTCCGGGTTTCTAAATCCCCATGCGTTTAGAAGTGAAAGTGTGAGTTTTAAGCTGTGAAACGTAATTTATCTTATTGGCGTCTAATATTGTCAGTTTCGATTTTACCCGTACTGGCGATCGCCCCGTCTTTAGTCTGGAATCAACCCGCAAGAGCACAAGAGGGGGAGAGGGCTGCCCTGATTCATGCTTCGAGAACCCGCCAGGGAATGAATTCCCTGGCTGATAGCAAAAGTCGGTTAAAACCGACTGAAATATTGAGCCATAGTTCTCTTGAGAAAACTTTAACTATGAGACAGGGATTGAAACCCCTGTCGGACTCTAGGCTTTTGGCTCAATCTGTTCCGCCATCTTCGATAATTAGACAAGGCCGCCAAGTGTCTCTAAACGGCCGCATTCTGCCCCTAGCTTGGACTCAGCAGCCGACAAACAGCACTTCTGCGAATTTCCGAACTTGGATTGCTGACGTTGGATTGATGCAAAGTGCGGGAGTTGATTTGCTCAGCAGCGCCGACAGTGCCCAACAACCGGTGCAGTGGTTTTCGGTATCTTTAACTGGCCCTCAAAGCTTAGCAGCGCGGGCAACAGGCCCGTATCGTTACTTAGATGTTACTGATTTGGCTAGACTTGCGGGCTGGGAGATATCTGCTGATGGGAATATTCTAAAAATTACTTCTCAAACTGCAAGTGTTACCGGAATTCGGCAAGCAGAAATAGAATCGGGCGATCGCATTGTTGTAGATATCGATCGCCCCGCCCCTTGGCAAGTCAACTTTGTCGATAAACCAAGCCCGTCGCCGACACCCACACCCAACCCCCCCGACGACCCCACAAAGCCCGTTATCCCGCTGCCAATCACCCCCGCAGCGCCAAACCGCGAAACACCAGACGACCCAACCAAACCCACTCTCCCGCTGCAAATAACGCCCGCAGCGCCGATCGCCGGTCAAGAATGGTCGATCGCGATCGATGCCAAAGTCCCTCCCGCCTTACTTCAGGACACTTTTCAAACCAGCCAACAATTGCTATCACTAAAAGTCGAACCTGACGGCGATCGAACCAAAGTCAAAGTGAAGATTCCTTTAGGTTGGCGCCCGCAAGTTTTCAGCCTGGGAAATCCCAATCGATTAGTTATCGACATTCGGCCAGATTCGTTAGTAGAAAAAAACATTGTTTGGGCGCCTGGTGTGCAGTGGCGACAGCAGTATCAGAATTTAGGAACTGCTCGTTTTCCTGTAGTTTGGTTAGAAGTTAATCCGCGTCAATCCGGTGTAAAAATTCGACCAATTCTCAGCAATCCGCCTGCTGATCAAGGCACTGCACCTTTATTGCAAACAGCAGAAGTTTCGGGAGTGGGTGCGGCGATTAATGCAGGTTTTTTTAATCGAATTAATCGCTTAGCTTTAGGGGCAATTCGGCGTGACAATAAATGGCTTTCCGGGCCGATATTGAACCGGGGGGCGATCGCCTGGAACGATCGGGGAGAATTTGCGTTCGATCGTTTGACTTTGCAAGAAATTTTGATCACTCCGGCAAATCAATTTTTGCCTGTTTCTCATCTCAATAGTGCCTACGTGCAATCGGGAATTGGTCGCTACAATTCGGATTGGGGAACAACTTATACTCCGTTGTCGGGCAATGAAATAGTTGTGACAGTTGCGGGCGAGCAAGTTGTCAGCCAATCCCCCGGAGGTGCGCCGGGAACAACAACTTTTCCCATTCCAGCTAACGGTTATATTTTGGCTTTGCGTTCCGATTTTTCGCCGACCTCTCAATTCACTCCCGGTACATTATTGCGTCTGGAAACTAACACTTTTCCTGCTGATTTTAACCGTTTTCCTTACATTATCGGCGGCGGGCCGGTGTTGGTACAAAACAGTCGAGTTGTGCTGGATGCGAAGGCGGAAGGGTTTAGTGATGCCTATGTTAGACAGACAGCAATTAGAAGTGCGATCGGGCGAAATGCTGCGGGGAATTTGCTGATTGTAGCCGTGCACAATCGTGCGGGCGGGGCGGGGCCAAATTTCGCAGAACTGGCGCAGATATTGCAGCAAATGGGTGCTGTGGAGGCTTTAAATTTGGATGGGGGAAGTTCGACGAGTTTGTATTTGGGAGGTAGTTTGCTCGATCGACCTCCCTCAACTGCTGCGAGAGTTCATAATGCGATCGGTATTTTCATTCAACCATAAACCGTCCCCTTAAATTGTAGAGTGCGTCAGTGTGCCTTATCTTCTCCACAATCGAGAATCTCCCCACTGACGCACCCTAAAAACTTCTACTCCCCCCTTGCTAAGGGGAGGAGTAGAAGTTTTTATAATCCAAAATCGCAAATCAAGCGGCTTGTTTGTATGTGAGGATAACGCGATATTCCCCGCGAAATTTGCAGGGTCAAGACTCGTTTTTGGCGATTTTACAAAATGATGTGGTTCCTGTGTGCGATCGCAATTCTGCAATTCCTCAACCGCTAGCCACGGTTATCGAGCGCGCTTTAATTGACAATCCTGATATTTATTATACAAATGTGGCGTAATTTAAACAAGCACTATTCAAGAGTATATCGTAATTTATGGTTCGACTACCCATAGGTTTTCAGAAAGCCGGTTTATTGAAGAAACCGGCTTTCTTGGTATTCTCAATCTGCCATCACAGACAATACATACTCTCCTTGATTTACTGACTGATTTGTCGAAACATCAAAAATGAAAACATCCGACTCAGCACAAACATCAACCAAACTCGGAAATTCCCCATTCTTATTAAAGCTGAGAATTTGATAAAGCCGATCGCCCTTTTTGACATCACTCCCCAACTCCACTCGATTTTGAATCATCCCGCCCGCGGGCGCGTAGTATTTGAACACTGAATTCTTGGGGGTGAAAATAACTTGATGCGCCGCTGTTTCCGGGAGAGGAAATCCATCTATTTTCAATAAACCCTTACTTGCTAAGTAATTTTTGATTCCCCGCAAGCCATTCGCCACCGACTGGGGATTCATTTCCATCCCCGAACCTAATTCTAAAGTCCAAGCTTCCACGTCAAATTTCAGTGCACTTCCCAACTCTGCTAAAATCTTCTCCAAAGCCAGCCAAGGCTTGAGAAACGCCTCGTCAAAAGCATCGCCGTCGTACTCGTTCATCAAGATTGCGCGATCGAGCAAAAAAGCTTTTGCACTCTCCTCGCGGGAAGTAAAACAGTAAAGGTAATCTAAACTTTGATTCGTAGAACTGTGCAAGTCCAGCACGTAGTCAGCATCCAAACACAAAGATTGTAGCTGATATCGGTAAAGTTCGCTGTAGGGGCGGCAACTAGGAGCGTTAATTTTTTCCAACTCTTTCGCAAAACTCAAAGCACTCGCTTTTCTGTAATTAACTTTGACAGTATCAGCATCGAGATGGATGTGAGACTTAGCAAAACCCAGAATATCTTCCCCTTGTTTTTCAAAATCCCAGAAAATCCGGTTCCAATTTACCCCATCATAAAGATTGTAGCGACCAGGAGAAAAATGGTGCGATCGCTGGCTGACACCGACAGGATTGCAAACAGGAACTAGCCAAATTTCCCCGCTTAACTGGCTGCTGTCCAAAGACATTAAAAACTCAATTAATTGATGAATCACAGCATTACCGCTAATCTCAGCGCCGTGGAGGTTAGATTGGAGATAAGCTTTTTTGCCGGGAATCGCACCCTGGAACTGATAGACTTGCAGTGAAAGCCGATCGCCCGAAGCAAGCTGCACCACAGGAATAGTCGAAATAACAGGAATCATAGACAAGACTCGGAGAGAGGGAACACGTTTAGAAAGGCAGGTGAGACTTGGCAAAACCAATCTTCCCAATTGAAGCATTGATCGGCTTCTAGGTTTTTGGACAGATTAACCAGTAAGTAATCATTTCTCCCCGACCCTTAATAGAAATAGTACCTCTTGGTTCCAGCACATACAGATCTTTCAAATGAGAATAGGTGGTCTCTGTTACCTGAATATAGTCCGGTTTACCGTGAGACTCCATGCGAGAAGCGACATTAACGGCATCTCCCCACAAGTCATAAATAAACTTCTTGATGCCAATCACTCCCGCAATGACGGGGCCACTGTTAATGCCAATCCGTATTTGTAGTGAATTTCCTAAATTGTTGGGTATTGTTTTCATGTAAGCCTGCATTTCTAAAGCCATATCCGCGATCGCCCTGGCATGATCCTCACGGGCGATTGGCAATCCACCCACCACCATGTAAGCATCACCAATAGTTTTAATTTTTTCTAAACCGTACTTTTCCGTCAACTCATCAAAAGCCGAAAAAATTTGGTTCAATCCGGCAACTAATTGCATAGGTTCCATTTGGGCTGAGAGACTGGTGAAACCAACAATATCAGCAAAGAGAATCGTCACTTCTTCAAAATGTTCTGTGGGAGATTCTGCCCGTTTCAAGCGCTCGGCAATTTCGGCAGGTAGAATATTAAGTAAAAGCTGTTCCGAGCGCTCCTTTTCTTGGCGTAGTTGTGCCGTGCGGATTTCCACTCGATTTTCTAACTCCTCATTAGCTAAGCGTAGGGCTTTTACGGATTCCTTGAGTTTGTCGGTCATGCTGTTGAAAGAATCAGCCACAATAGCAACTTCCTTAATCGAGCCAGCCTCAACTTTTTGGTCTAGATTACCTCTGGCAACTTCTTGAGATGCCTCAGCAAGTTTTAATAATGGGTGAGTAATCCAACGGGCAGTGAGAATACCGATCGCGATCGCGACGAATAAGGCTATTAAAACTAGCACGATCGTATATTGGGTGTTTTCAGAGATTTGTGCCATAAAATCTGCTTCTGGAATCACCACCGCAATCAGCCAATCAATACCTTTGCCATCGTTGAGGGGGGATACCTGCACGAACTGTCGCTTACCGTTGAGTAGGTAATCGCCTTGTTGCGATCTTTCAATGCGATCGAAGCTGCCAAAATGCTGCTGCAAATATTGGGCTGTTTCTCTGACTACGGGTTCTTCGCTTTGAATCGCCATCACCAGCTTGGCATTTTCTTCTTTGCCCACAGTCAGAGGTTCATTGGTGGAGCTAGAAAGCATGGAGCCTTTGCGATCCATAATGAAAGCATGACCTGTTTTGCCAATTGCCAGACTAGCTAAAAATTTCCTTAAATCTTCTAAAAGCACCACATCCGTGGCACAAACCCCTAAGATGTTTCCCCTACTATCGTACACTGGCTCGCTAGCTGTAATCGTGGGCAATCCGCTGCTAAAATCCAGGTAAACCTCACTCCAAATCTGTCGTTTTGCTTCTATGGCGGCAATGTACCAAGGACGTTTGCGCGGATCGTAGGGGTGGCGTTTTTCTAGCAACTGCTGCCGATTGCCCCGACTATCCATACCATAATAGTAAAAATTGTAGTCGCTCTCTTGATTGCTAACAGACATGGCGACTGTTGCAGAACCTTGATAAAACAGGCGAGATGCCCCCAGATATTGCCCTTGGGAGTCACCGCAGTAGGATGAATCAATAAAGGTAGAAATTTGTACCTGGGTGAGAAATTGCTTGGCATTGCTGGCATTAACCATGTCAAAACTATTCTCAGAAAAAGCTGCTCCATTCAACTGATTAAAAGCGTGGGTGTTACCTAGATATTTTCTGAGTTCTCCATCAATCCGGGCAGTGAGTTCATAGCGTAATTGCGCTGCTAGATCATTAACCGCTTTTTGACCGCTGCGAAAAGACAAATAACTGACTAAGCCCACAGTTCCAGCGATCTGCAATACAAAGGGCAAAACAAGGGCGATGCGGAGCCGCAACCTGCGATTTTTGAGAATTTTCATATAAAAAAACCGTGAAGTTTCTGAGATTTACACGACTTACACATACACCCTATAAATAGGGTGTGCAGTACGCACCTTACGCCATAAATAGCGTGTCAAAACACTTGGGGCGTAATTCTTGATTTATATTCTTTGTTAAGATCATGCTAGATATAACCTTTTGTTTCAGGAACGGCACCTTGGAACTGATAGACTTGCAGTGAAAGCCGATCGCCCGAAACAAGCTGCACCACAGGAATAGTCGAAATAACTGGAATCATAGAGAAGGAAGAGAGAAGAGGGAAGAAGGAAGAAGGAAGAAGGAACAGAGAATAGGGAAGAAGGCAAAAATTTTTTCTTTCTTGTGCCAACTGCCAACTGCCAACAGACTTATTCCTTAATAGCCGATTTGCTGACGAAGGTTTAAAATCAGTACAGTCCTCTGCTGACTTGCTTTCAGCAAGATTTAAGCATACTTACCCTGAAACCTTATAATAATCCTTGTGCCAGACACTGCCCAGAACCGCCCAGAGCTGGATCTGAAGACCATATTTCCCTTCGAGCTAGATAACTTTCAGAGAGAGGCGATCGCCGCCCTCGATGCAGGTAAATCCGTTGTCGTGTGCGCTCCCACAGGCTCTGGGAAAACGTTAATCGGGGAATACGCCATCCATCAAGCACTTTCCAGGGGGCGGCGCGTCTTCTATACCACTCCCCTCAAAGCACTCTCTAACCAAAAGCTGCGCGACTTCCGCAGTCAATTTGGAGACGACAACGTAGGTTTGCTCACCGGCGACATCTCCGTCAATCGAGATGCGCCGATTTTGGTGATGACTACCGAAATATTTCGGAATATGCTCTACGGTACGCCGATCGGAGAAGTCGGTACTTCCCTCACCGGAGTCGAAACCGTGGTGCTCGACGAGTGTCACTACATGAACGATCGCCAGCGCGGTACCGTCTGGGAAGAATCCATCATCTACTGTTCGAGCGAAATTCAACTTCTCGCCCTCTCAGCAACCGTTGCCAATAGCGAGCAACTCACAGACTGGATTAACAAAGTCCACGGGCCCACAGAGCTCGTCTACTCAGACTTTCGGCCAGTGCCGCTGCAATTCCACTTCGCCAACCAAAAAGGGATATTTCCCCTGCTAGACGAGACCGGCAAAAGAGCGAATATCCGGTTAGTCCCCAAAAAGAAGCAGCAAAAAGTAGAAAGAGGCAGCATTCCCACTCCGAGTTTGACCGATGTTTTGGCGCGGTTGGACGATCGAGATATGCTACCAGCAATTTACTTCATCTTCAGCCGTCGCGGGTGCGACCAAGCAGTCGCAGAAGTCGGCAATTTCTCCCTAGTTAACGAAGCCGAAACAGCCGAACTCAAACGCATCATTGACGATTTTTTACAGCGAAACCCAGAAGCAGAACGCTTCGGTCAAAAAGAAGCTCTTTTAAAAGGCATCGCCGCCCACCACGCAGGCATTTTGCCCGCTTGGAAAGGTTTAGTAGAAGAACTCTTCGGCAGAGGTTTGATTAAAGTCGTATTTGCCACCGAAACCCTAGCAGCCGGGATTAATATGCCCGCCCGCACCACAGTCATTTCCACCCTGTCCAAGCGCACCGACAAGGGACACCGACTGCTAAACGCTTCAGAATTCCTGCAAATGGCCGGTCGGGCGGGTCGGCGCGGCATGGACAAGCTGGGGCACGTCGTCGCAGTTCAGACGCGCTTTGAAGGCGCAAAAGAAGCCTCTTATTTGGCCACAGCCAAAGCCGACCCCCTCGCCAGTCAGTTTACGCCCAGCTACGGCATGGTGCTGAATTTGCTGCAAACTCACACTCTCGACGAAGCTCAAGAGTTGGTAGAGCGGAGTTTTGGTCAATACCTGTCTACCTTGTACTTGCAGCCGCAGCAATCAGAATTAGACCGGGTGCAAACAGAATTGGCGGTGCTCGAACAGTCCTTGGCTGCGGGAGGAAATGTGTCCACCCTGGAAAAAGAGCTCGCCCATTACGAAAAATTGCAGGCAAGACTCAAAGAAGACAAACGGTTGCTCAAAATTCTCTTGCAGCAAGCTGAAGAAGCCAGATTTAAGGAGATGTCCGTAGCTGTGGCTTTTGCAGTGCTCGGCACGGTTCTGAGTCTCAAAGGCAAGCACGTTCCGACAGCAAAACGATCGCACACAAATCCTGTACCCGCCGTATTGGTTGCCAAAATCGCAGGTTCCGGCCAAGCACCAAATTTAGTGTGCTTGGGCAAAGATAACCGCTGGTATATCGTCGCCATTAGCGATGTCGCTAGCCTGCACGCCGAATTACCCCGCTTGAGCGTTGCAGATACCTTGAACCCGCCGCCGGAAATGGCTCTGAGACTCGGCCAGTGCCGTTTGGGAACTGAAGAAACTGCTTCAATTGCTGCATCGATCCCACAATTGCCCGCACCGGAACCGAGCCCAGAGGCGATCGAGCAACAGCAGAAAATCGCCGCCGTAGAAGCTAAGCTAGAAATTCACCCGGTTCTAGAATGGGGCAATCCCGGTACTTTGCTCAAACGCCAGCGCCGCCGGGAAGAATTGAAAAAAGAAATCCGTAAAAGCGAACAAGAGTTAGAAAAGCAGCGAGCTCGCTACTGGGAGCAATTTCTCAACTTAATCGACATCTTGCTGAATTTCGGCTGCTTGGAAAGAGTAGTTTCGGCAACTGGAAACCGCGATGACTCCTCCGACAGGTTAGTGCCCACAATCTTAGGTCAAGCTTGTGCCGCCATTCGCGGCGATAACGAACTGTGGCTGGGTTTGTCCCTGATGTCGGCTGAGTTTGACGAACTCGACCCCCACCACCTCGCTGCTGCTTGCGCGGCCTTAGTTACAGAAGTTTCCAGGCCGGACAGTTGGACTCACTACTCGCTGTCGCCGGAAGTTTTGGCACCTTTGGACAATCTCCAAAAAGGCCTGCGCCGCCGATTGTTCCAAGTTCAGTACCGTCACGAAGCTGCAATCCCGATTTGGCTGGAACGGGATTTAGTTACTTTGGTCGAACAGTGGGCTCTGGGAGTTGAATGGCTGGAACTGATTAGCCATACGAGTTTGGATGAAGGGGATGTGGTGCGGATTTTGCGCCGCACTTTGGATTTCTTGTCTCAGATTCCTCATGTTCCTCATGTTTCGGATGCTTTGCGGAGGAATGCTTGTCGGGCGATGCAGTTAATCGATCGATTCCCGGTGAATGAAGCTGCAACTTAGAAAATTGTTGACAGTTGACTGTTGACAGTTGGCGGTTGGCTGTAAGCTGTCGGGCATCTAAATTGTATTTTTGGTTTTTCAACCCAAATGCACCCAGGTTTTAATCTAAAATTGTTTCCGGTTGCATCGGTATTGTTCAAATGCCCAAATGACCAAACAGTCACCTGTCAACTGTCATGAGGAATAGACCCAGATTTAAATCTAAAATCTAAAATCTAAAATCCAAAATCTAAAATCTAAAATCGATCGATCGCACTTTTTCCTGATTCAGGTTGCAGGGCAGGATAGAAAATTGTATGGTGCGGATCGATCGCTCGCTCTTAATTGTTATTGAATTTTTGTCTAGCGGTGCGCTGGGTAATTCTCATATTTATGATGCAACAAATCAAAAAGTCTCCTCAAATGCCTGATGCCTGCTCCCAGGCTCAAAAAATTCGCTTTTTCACTTTCTTGCAAAGAGTCTTAATTGGAACTCTAGCAAGTACATTACTCAATCTCTTCATCCTATTTCCCTCTCCCAGTTTCGCAGAAGTAGTTCTGGGCGTTGTTCGCAGTTCCGAGAATTCTCCCGACTGGGTAAAGATTACCACGCGCCTCTGGGAAAGCGGCATTGCTTACAAACCAATCAATCTGGAAGAAATCAAAAGTACGGCGGATTTAACAGGCGTTAACGTGCTGTTTTTGCCCAACATTGAAACTTTGAGTCCGACGCAAATTAAAGTTTTAGAAGCTTGGGCATCCCAGGGTGGCCGCTTGATTGCTTCGGGCCCTGTCGGCCGCAGTTCCCCGGCCTTGGTGCGCCAATCTTTGCGATCGCTCCTTGGGGCCTATTGGGCTTTTCCGTTAACCCAACCGGCTACCCCGCAACCCCGCACGCGCTGCCGCGATCTTGCTTGCACTACTTCTAGCAGTTGGATGCCACCAGAACAAAAAAATGCTTCAGTCCAAGGCGGTGTCTTGATTCCGGCTGATGCAAACAGTCAAACTATTGCTACTTGGAAAGATAGTTCCGGTTCCTCCGCAGCCATCGCCACGGATCGCGCTACCTATCTCGGCTGGCGCTGGGGTAGCGACGGTTCGGCAAATGTAGATAAGGCTTGGCTGCAAGCCTCGATCGCCCGCTGGGGAGGCACGATCGCTCCGCAGTCCTCCGCGCCGCCCACCGCTGCCGCGACCCCACTGCCAACTCCCCCCTCCAGAGTCACTAGAAACAGCCCTAGTTCGCCGCGTACTACCCCGCTGAGCCGACTTTCTCCCTCTACCTCGCTTCCCGATCCAGTTCCTGCAACTTTTACAGATCCTTCGGATCAGTCGGCGCCGGCGGGTTTGGACGTGCAGCCAAATTCCAATAAGCCGATCGTCAGCATTGAAGCGTACTTGATGCGCCAAGAACTCACTAACCTCCTCGGCAGGTTTGAAAGCGCCCTGACAGCATCTAATTCAGCCAATACCGCCATCAATCTCAATGCTGCTACCTCCCCTCAACTGGTGGCTGCAGAACAGGGCGGAGGCAGCCCGGCAGCCAGTCGCCCCCCTGTTCTGCAAGCGATCAGGGGACGGGCGATCGCCCAAGCGCGGCAGGTTTTGCAAACTTTTGACCAACTCCTGCAACAGCAAAACTACGCGGAGGCTAGAAAGCAGTGGGTGGAAGCGCGGCAGTTGCTGTGGGAAAATTACCCGAAGGAAGGACAGCGCGTTGGGGCGGAAATTCGGGCGGTTTGGCTCGATCGCGGGACGATCGTCGCAGCGCGATCGGAACAGGGTTTGGCGGCAGTGTTCGATCGACTCGCCGCCGCCGGTATCAATACCGTTTTCTTTGAAACTTTGAATGCCGGATATACGATTTATCCCAGTCAAGTTGCACCGCAACAAAATCCCCTAACAGTTGGCTGGGACCCGCTGGCATCTGCGGTTAAATTAGCTCACGAGCGAGGCATGGAACTGCACGCTTGGGTTTGGGTTTTTGCCACAGGAAATAAGCGCCACAATACTTTAATTGGCCAGCCTAATTCTTATCCGGGACCTGTGCTTTCCGCCCATCCACAGTGGGCGAATATTGACAATAAAGGACGCACCCAAAATCCTAATGATGGCAAATTTTATCTCGATCCGGCAAACCCGGAAGCGCGTAATTATTTGCTACAAATTGTCAGCGAAATTGCTAATAACTACAAAGTAGATGGGGTGCAATTAGACTACATTCGCTATCCTTTTCAAGATGACAATGCGAATTTTACTTACGGTTACGGTATTGCGGCGAGGCAGCAATTTAGGCAGTTGACTGGTGCTGATCCGGTGAATATTTCCCCCAGGAACGGCAGTTTGTGGCGGCAGTGGGTTGAGTTTAAAACTAATCAAATTAATAGTTTTGTAGCTGAAGTTTCTCAGCTTTTGCGGCAGAATTATCCGCGCACAATTCTGTCGGTGGCGGTGTTTCCGCACCCGGAAAGTCAGCGGATTTACAAAATTCAGCAAAATTGGGAAGTTTGGGCTCGTCAGGGCATTGTAGATTTGATTGTGCCGATGACTTATGCTTTGGATACGAACCGACTTCAGCGCATTACCGAACCGCTGGTAAATGAACAAATTCTGGGTTCGGCTTTGATTTCTCCGTCGGTTAAGTTGTTGACTCTCCCGGAAGTTGTGGCGATCGACCAAATTCAAGCTTTGCGCGATTTGCCGACAGGAGGCTATGCTATTTTTGCGGTGGAAAGTATCAGCAGCGGGATGCAGGGGTTTTTTAACCGCACTCAAGGCCCGCCGGTGCGTTCCACTTCTGCTGCGGAACCGATTCCTTACCGACAGCCGTTTGCGGCGGCCGCTTCGCGGTATACTGCTCTCAAGCAGGAATGGAGTTTTTTGTTGGCTAACAATCAGTTGCGGATGTCGGAATCGGAACTGCAAGTTTTGCAAAGTCGAGCCGATGAATTGGCGCAAGCTTTGAGCAAGTTGGCGGCAAATCCTTCTAGAGAAAGTTTAGCAACTGCTAAAAGATTGTTGGGGAGTTTTCAATCTCAATTTCAATCTTCGATGCGCTTGCATTCTGCCGAAAATAGCTATCAGGTGCAAACTTGGCAAAATCGTTTGGAGAGTTTGGATATGCTTTTACGTTACGGCGAAAGGAGGGAGTTGAATCGCCGGTAAATACCGATTTTTGGGCGGAGTTCTTCTTTAGCTACTCTTGGTTCAAACTGAGATGTTGCAATATTCTGGCTTAACAGGCCTTTCGGACTTGTCCCACAAAGAGTGAATTTTATTGTGGGGTGGGCCGGATATCTCGCCCCTCAAAGCCTTATTGACAATAGTGCAAGATATAGCAACCTTCTCGGTAGTTAGGATATTGATGATTGCTGAAACCGATTGAAAGCACTAAATTAACCATATTACTCTATATGTAGCAATGCGCACCGGTGCTAAATTAACCATATTACTCTATATGTAGTGCGCAATGCGCACCGGTGCTAAATTAACCATATTACTCTATATGTAGGGTGCGCAATGCGCACCGGTGCGCAATGCGCACCCTACTTCCGATAAGATAATTTCGATTTAGGTCGATCGCACAAAATTATCTCTATCCGTAGTTAAGAAAAAAGTTGGAGTATAAATACGCTATATTGAGCTAAATTGATAGACTTTACTGTAGTCATTAAACTACAGCATCAGGATAAAAGGAAGGGCAAAGGGAACATAATTTACACTCAAAACTCCCAACAATTACCAATGCCCAATGCCCAATGCCCAATGTCCAATTCCTCTGAGGATGAATATGTTTCCTAAACCCCTCAATCGTTTGGCTACAAAATTTATCGGCAAAGCTCCATTACAAACGGTGCTCGTGGTTCCTTTTTTAGTGCAAATTGTCGGCACGGTAGGAGTTGTAGGTTGGCTATCTTTCCAAAACGGTCAGCGGGCAGTAAACGATGTAGCTGCTCAGTTGCGGGGAGAAATTAGCGATCGCATCAAAGACCGCATGGAAAGTTATATGTCAATTCCCCACATTGTCAATCACCTGAACCTTAAAGCGATAAAATTAGGACAGTTGAACCTAGAAGAAAACCAAAAACTAGAACATCATTTTCTAGAACAAATTCAATATTTTGATTCTATAAGCATCATTTACACAGGCCAAGAAAATGGAGAACATTCAGGAGCCATTCGCACTAAAGATGGGATTTTGATATCGGCTGCTGACAGATCTACTGGCAATAAATTAGCTCGATATACTGCGGATTCTCAGGGAAATCGCCTTCAATTAGTGCAAATTTCACCCAATATTTACGACCCGCGAACTCGCCCTTGGTACATAGCTGCCGCTGCGGCTAAAAAACCTATTTGGACTCCAATTTATACAGATTTTTTGACGAGGGAACTGGCAATTACTGCTGCTTTGCCTATCTACGATGACGCTGGCAAGTTGTTAGGGGTAGCTGGCAGCGATTTGCTGTTTTCCCGAATCAAAGAATTTCTGGTTAGCCTCAAAATTGGTAAGTCGGGGCAAACTTTTCTCATGGAGCGATCGGGGATGTTAATTGCTACTTCAACGGCGAGTCCAGAATTCGTGGTGGAAGGTAAAGAAACAAGGCGCATTAAAGCTTCCGAAAGCGAGAATCCGGTAATTAGCCAAACTGCACAATATTTAGATAAATCATACGATAGCTTAGCTAAAATCAATAATTCTCAACAACTTACTTTTGATGTAGACGGCAAGCGAAATTTTATTCAGGTAGCTCCTTTTAAAGACGATCGAGGGTTGGATTGGCTGATTGTAGTAGTTGTACCAGAGTCTGACTTTATGGAGCAAATTAACCTCAACACGCGCACGACTTTTTTACTGTCGCTGGCAGCTTTGATGGGGGCGACAATTCTGGGGATTCTTACTGCTAAATGGGTAGTTCAGCCGATTTTAAGATTGAATGCAGCGGCGAAAGCTTTGGCGCAGAACGAATGGGATACAAAGCTCACTCTCAATCGCGAAGATGAACTCGGAGAACTTGCCACTGCTTTTAACAGCATGGCCGAGCAATTGCAGCATTCATTTACTTCTCTGTCCGAAAGCGAAAACCGAGTAAAACAATTCTTCAATGCAGTACCGCTAGGGATTTTTATTGCAGAACCCAACGGTCAACCTCACTACATTAATCCTACCGGAGAGCAACTTTTATCTCAAGGAATTGTACCAGCAGATTCCGAAACTTTACGTCAATCCTACCGAGTTTATTTAGCTGGCACTCAGGAAATTTACCCGGCGGAACGCGACCCAATTTTAAATGCTTTGCAGGGTAAAAGTGTAACTGTTGATGACATTGAAATCTCCTCGACTGACAAAACTGTTCCCCTGCAAGTTTGGGGAACTCCTATTTATGACGCTCAAGGAAATATTATCTACGGGATGTGTGCTTTTCAAGATATTACAGAACGCAAACTAGCCGAGAAAGTATTAAAGGAATACAACGAGAATTTAGCAGTGCAAGTGGCCGAACGTACCGCCGATCTTGCCAAGGCAAAAGAAAAGTTTTCTAAAGCTTTTCGTTTAAGTCCTAATGCAATTACTCTGACTAGAATTAGCGATGGTCGCCACATAGAAGCCAATGAGAGCTTTTGTCGGATGATGGGGTACAGTCATGAAGAAATCATTGGCAAAACAGCGGTAGAACTCAATTTTTGGGCGAGTTTGGGAGAGCGCGATCGCATGATTCAAATGTTAAAAAATAAAACGGCTCTTCACAATTATGAGCTGAGGTTTCGCAATAAAAATGGTACAGAAAGAACGGCGCTGCTGTCGATAGAAACCATCGATATTGACGGAGAAGCTTGTTTTTTGTCGATTTCTAGCGATATTACCGAGCGCCAACAAGCAGAAACTGCCCTGCGGGAAGCAGAAGAAAAGTACCGCAATATTTATGAAAATGCTTTGAATGGAATTTTTCAAACTGCGGTTGACGGGAAATACATCAGCGCTAACCCCGCTTTAGCTAACATCTACGGTTACGACTCGCCTGCTGATTTAATAGCAGCACAGCCGAATTTTAAGAACCAGCTTTATGTAAAACCCCACCGCCGCGACGAATTTGCAGCGCTGATGAACGAGTACGGGATATTATCAAACTTTGAATCGGAAATTTACCGCAAAGATGGCAGCATAATCTGGATTTCGGAAAATTGTCGCGCTGTCTGCGATGAAGCAGGAAATTTACTTTACTACGAAGGTTTTATTAAAGACATTACTGATAACAAACAAGCGGAAATAAAAATGCAGCAGGCTAAAGAAGCGGCCGAAGCAGCAAACAAAGCGAAAAGTACCTTTCTCGCCAATATGAGTCACGAATTGCGATCGCCCCTGAACGCGGTTATCGGCTTTGCTCAAGTCATGATCCGCAGTAAAACGTTGTCTCAGGAAAATCAAGAAGATGTCGGAATTATTCTGCGGAGTGGCGAACATTTACTGGCTTTAATTAACCAAGTTTTAGACTTATCAAAAATCGAAGCCGGACGAACCACGATTAATGAAAAAAGTTTCGATTTGTACCAACTAATCGACGATTTAGAAGATATGTTTGCTCTCAGAGCTGAGCAAAAAGGTTTGCAATTAATCTTCGACAGAGACGCCGAAGTTCCCCATTACATTTGTACTGATGAAGTTAAATTGCGGCAAGTCTTAATTAATTTGCTCAATAATGCAATTAAATTTACTTCAGAAGGGGGAGTGTCGGTGCAAGTCAAAGGAGGAAGGCGGAATATACATAAAAACAGCACTGACCAATTACCCGGTCGCTACTGGCTGCATTTTGAAGTTCAAGATACTGGTGCAGGCATTGCTGCTGAGGAAATCCATCAGTTGTTTGAAGCATTCGTGCAGACGAAAACAGGTAAAGATTCTCAGGAAGGAACGGGTTTAGGTTTAGCTATTAGCCGCCAGTTCGTACAATTAATGGGAGGTGAAATTACTGTTAGCAGCGAGATCGGAAAGGGTGCAGTATTTCAGTTTGACATCCAAGTTCATCTGGTTGAAGCTAGTGATATTGAAAGCAAAAAAACTCAACGTCGAGTTGTTGCCCTAGAACCGAATCAACCGAGTTATCGCTTGCTAATTGTGGACGACAAACCTTTGAACCGCCAACTGTTAGTAAAACTTCTCAGTCCACTCGGATTTGAGTTGAGAGAAGCCAATAACGGTAAAGAAGCGGTTGATATTTTTATGGAGTGGGAACCGCATCTGATTTGGATGGACATGAGAATGCCTGTCATGGACGGCTACGAGGCAACGAAACAGATTAAAACTACAACTGGCGGACAAGCAACGGCGATTGTGGCCCTAACTGCTAGTGTTTTGGAGGAAGAACGGGCGGTGATTCTTTCGGCGGGTTGCGATGATTTTATGCGGAAACCGTTCCGAGAGGAGGATATCTTTGTGGCAATGGGGAAACATTTAGGAGTACGCTATATTTATGAAGATCCAACCGCACTAAGTGCCACAGGTGTAGAGGAGTCAAGTGAGGAGGCGCTGACACCGGAGGCTTTCGCCTCTCTTTCTCCAGACTGGATAGCCCAATTTAAGCAAAGTATTTTGAGTATAGACATGGAGGCGATCGCAACTTCGATCGCACAAATCGGCACTGTCAATCCCTCTCTTGCGGGCAAGCTTCAAGATTGCATTAATAATTTTGAATATGACAGAATTTTGAACATAATCGAGCTCAGCGAGAAACAGTAAATACCCGATGACTTCAACTTTACCTAAAACCAATCGAGCTAATATTTTAGTAGTGGACGATACCCCAGAAAACCTGCGGCTGCTGACAGGAATTTTGAGCGAAAAAGGCTATCAAGTTCGCCCGGTACCCAATGGCAAGCTAGCATTGTCGGCAGCTCAAAAAATACCCCCGGATCTAGTGCTACTGGATATTATGATGCCGGAAATGGACGGCTATCAAGTTTGCCAGCAACTCAAAGCTTCTGAAATAACCAAAGACATTCCTGTTATTTTTATTAGTGCGATCAATGACGTGCTAGATAAAGTTAAAGCTTTTGCAGTTGGCGGAGTTGACTTTATTACTAAACCGTTTCAGGTTGAAGAAGTTTTAGCCCGGATAGAAACTCATTTAAAAATTTGTTCACTGCAACAAACTTTGCAAGAAAAAAATCAAGATTTAGCAACGGCCCTCCACCAACTGCAAGCCACCCAAGAGCATTTGATTCAATCGGAAAAAATGGCAGCCCTGGGACAACTGATTGCCGGCATTGCTCACGAAATCAATACCCCCCTGGGCATTATAGGTTCCTCTATTAATAATATAGCTAATTTTTCCGACGACTTTTTAGAGAAATTTCCTCAAATTTATCAAGAACTTTCTGACGAAAGCAAAGCTTATTTTTTAGCTTTACTGTACAGAGCCACCCATCAAGAAGTTTTATTCACAAGCAAAGAGAAACGCAAATTTAAGCAGCAGTTGACTGGCGATTTGATGGCAGAATCTGTTGAAAAGCCGGAGGAAATTGCGGATACTTTAGTTGACATGGAAATCTACGAAAAAATAGAAGAATTCTTGCCGCTTTTTAAATCGCCGGATTGGGAAGTAGTTTTAAATAGTGCTTACCAGTTTGCGAGCTTTAAAAAAAGTATTAGCCTGATCCAAAGAGCAACAGCGAAGTCGGGAAAAGTAGTATTTGCCCTAAAAACCTACGCTCATTTTGATAGCAAACAAGAAAAAGTCCAGGCGAACTTGCACGATGGCATTGAAACGGTGTTAACCCTTTATCAAAATCAACTGAAACACGGTATAGAAGTAGTTAAAAATTATGGAGATTTACCCGAAATTATGTGCTATCCCGATGACTTAAATCAAGTTTGGACTAATCTCGTTCATAATGCCCTGCAAGCCATGGATTATAAAGGTATTTTGATGATTGAAACTCGGCAGCAAGAGGCAAATATTTTCCTCAAGTTTACTGATAACGGCAAAGGTATTCCTTCAGAAGTTATTCCCAAAATTTTTCAGCCGTTTTTTACGACTAAATCTGCGGGCGAAGGTAGCGGTTTGGGATTGGATATTGTGAGAAAAATTGTGGAAAAACACGAAGGCACAATCGCTGTAGATTCTGTACCGGGGCAGACAACTTTTACAGTCTCGCTGCCTATTTATTAAACAAAACTTACCTGCAGGGGGCTGATTCCCGGTGACACCCGTCGCTGTCTCGCTGATAAATACAAGATTTATTACAAGAAACCGGGTTTATCTTCGGAAGTCCTATTAAAATAAGATAGGGGGCAGATATCCTGCATCGTTGCCGGAAATCAATAATGTAAAAGCAAGTCATGTGGGTAAACCTACTAAAATTTAAGCAGAGAGGAAAAGATGAATAAGCCTGTAATTCTTTGCGTTGACGATGAACCCGATATCTTGAATACTCTCAAGATTCAGCTCAAAAATGAATTTAAAAATGATTATTTTTATGAATTAGCTGAAAGTGGTGATGAAGCTTTAGATTTACTTGAGGAGTTTCAAGAAGAAGCTGAGGTGATTGTGGTTGTTTCTGATTGGCTGATGCCGGGAATTAAAGGGGACGAACTTTTAATTAAAGTTCACCAAAAATATCCTAAAATTATTAAGGTGATGTTGACAGGACAAGCAGATGCAGCGGCTGTTCAGCGGGCAGTAGAAGAAGCAGATTTATACTGTTGTTTGTACAAACCCTGGGAAAGCAAAGACTTAATAGAGACTATAAAATCTGGGCTGGCTAAGTTATGAAAAAACCTGTGATTGTTTGTATTGATGATGAACCTGACGTTTTGAATAGTTTAAAGATTGAACTGAAAAAGGCGATCGGCGATCGGTGTATAATTGAAACCGCTGAAGGGGGGGCTGATGCTTTAGAGTTGCTGGCAGATTTGCAGGCAGATGAATACGAGATTGCTTTGGTGCTTTCCGATTATATCATGCCGGATATTAAAGGGGATGAACTGCTCAGAAGAATTCACGAAAGCTCGCCGGAGACGCTGACGATTATGCTAACGGGGCAAGCAGATTTGGAAGCCCTGAGCAATGCTATAAAGTATGCTAAATTGTACCGTTATATCCCTAAACCTTGGCAAAATGAAGACTTAAAATTAACGGTAGTGGAAGCAGTTCACAGTTATTTGCAAGATCAAAAGTTAACAGATGAAATTCATAAACGCCAAGAAGTAAACGAGGAGTTAAAGCTAGTAAATGAGGCCCTGTCTGCGAGTGAAAGCCGCCTGAGTCAATTTTTAGAAGCTTTGCCAGTGGGGGTATCTGTTTATCATCCCGACGGCTCGATCGCCTATTTCAACCAGGCAGCGCGGGATTTGCTGGGTGCAGACACTATCCCGGAAAGCACTGCGGAACAATTAGCAGCCACTTATCAGCTTTATGTTGCCAATACTGATGAGCTGTACCCCTCGGATAATCTGCCAATTTTGCGCGCACTGAAAGGAGAATCTGTCAAGGTTGACGATGTAGAAATCCGTCAAGATGGCAAAAGAATTGCGATCGAGATCAATACCACGCCGATTTTTGACGCTAACGGAAATATTGTTTATGCGATCGCAGCTTTTCAAGATATTAGCGATCGCAAACAAGCCGAAAAAATACTAGCAGAATACCACCACACCTTAGAAGCCCAAATTGATGAACGCACAGAACAACTGCAACAAGCTGCATTAGCTGCTGAAGCAGCAAACAAAGCTAAAAGCACGTTTATTGCCAATATGAGCCACGAGTTACGCACCCCTCTCAATTCTATACTCGGCTTTGCACAAATCATGGAACCCAGCCCGGATCTTACTTTCGAAAACCGAGAAAATATGAGAATTATTCGCCGTAGTGGCGAACACTTGCTGACCTTGATCAATGAAGTCTTAGATTTGTCAAAAATTGAAGCGGGGCGGATGACACTCAACCCGAAAAACTTCGACCTCTACCGCTTGCTTGACGATTTGCAAGATATGTTTCAACTGCGGGTACATAATGAAGAATTGCAGTTGCATTTCCAGCGCGAGGCTGACGTTCCTCAGTACGTGCGAACCGATGATATTAAACTGCGGCAAGTGCTGATTAATCTTCTGAGTAATGCGATTAAGTTTACCCAAAAAGGCGAAATTATCTTAAGAGTTACAAAGTTACAAAAATCAGGTTTTTTGGATTTATTGGATAGTCCCACAGCTTGCTTTGATACCACAAGAAGTATTCGGGATTTTTCAAGAACTAGCAGTGATTTTGCGAATGTTGAATGCAGCCCTGATGTTGAGGACTTAACTGTGCCTAGTTTTTTCCTTCTCTTTGAACTTGAAGATACAGGAGTTGGCATTGCTCCCGAAGAATTGGGCAATATTTTTAAGGCTTTTGTGCAAACAGCTTCCGGTCAAAAAATTCAGAAAGGCACGGGTTTAGGATTGAAGATCAGCCGTCAATTTGTCCGCCTGATGGGAGGAGAAATTGTCGTAGAAAGTCAACTGGAAGTCGGTACTACTTTTAAATTTGAAATTCCTGTCGGTGCAGTTGATGCTGCTGAGCTTCCCGATCCGCAACTTAACCGCGAAGTTAGTGGGTTGGAACCCAATCAACCGTGCTACCGGATTTTAATTGTGGACGATCGCGAAGACAACCGCCAACTTTTAGTCAAAATGCTTTCTCCTTTGGGTTTCGCGGTGGAACAAGCCACCAACGGCCAGGAAGCAATAGAAATGTGGGAAAATTGGCATCCGCACTTAATTTTGATGGATGTGCGAATGCCAGTGATGGACGGCTACGAAGCTACTAAACAAATTAAGGCTAGAATTAAGCAGAGAGAGCAACCGCAGCAAGGAAATGGGGAAACGAATATTTCCCATCTCGACTCCCCGATTCCAAAGATTATTGCTTTGACAGCTAGTACAATTGAAGGAAGGCAAGCGTTTGCTTTATTGGTCGGCTGCGACGATTTTATTAGCAAACCTTTCCGCAAAACAGATATATTTGATACCCTGACCAAACATTTGGGGGTTAAGTATCTCTACTCTAACTCAACGGATTTTATCTCAATAGGCGATCGCAATAATTTATCTGGCTCCATCCCTAATGCTGCGCTTGCTTATTTACCTAGACTTCCCGCACAATGGATAGACAACATAAAGCAGGTAATCCGCAGTGCTGATTTTGACTTAATTGTCAGGACAATCGACGAAATAAGGGAGCCTCATCCTGAATTGGCGGAAATCCTCCAGGGTCATCTCGATAATTTTGATTACCAGAAAATTCTCAATTTAATTGCCGAGGCGGAGGAATCAGATAATGCAGATGAAGGCGGAACAAACTGAAAACTATCAAGCAGATATTTTAGTAGTTGACGATACGCCAGATAATCTGCGTTTGTTGATTAGAATTTTGCAAAAAAATGGCTATAAAGTTCGACCTGTTACTAATGGTTTTTCGGCGTTAGATGCAATTCAATCTAGCCCCCCCGATTTGATTTTGCTTGATATTATGATGCCGGATATTGACGGTTACGAACTATGTAAAAAATTAAAAGCACAATCGCAATTTAGGGAAATTCCCATCATTTTTCTCAGTGCGCTAGAAGAAGGAATAAATAAAGCAAAAGCTTTTGAAGTGGGCGGAGCAGATTATATTACCAAACCTTTTCAGGTGAAAGAAGTATTGGCGCGAGTGAGCAATCAACTTACTGTGCGTTTATTGCAAATGCAATTGCAAGAAAAAAATCAAAAATTGACCGCTCAAAATATCCAGTTGCACCAGGAAATCGCTGAACGCCACCAGGTGGAAATGGAAACAAGATTGCTGCTGCATGCCACTCAAGCTATTGGCAAATCTGAGGATTTTGAGTCGGCTATAGATGTGATTTTAGGTTTAATTTGCCAAACTATTGAATGGAATCTGGGCGAAGCTTGGATTCCTGGCAGTGAGGGCTTTTTAAAATGCGCTACAGGCAGGTACGTCAGCGACTCCAGTTTTGCCGCATTCCGACAAACCAGTTGGCAGTTGATTTTTGCTCCCGGTGTGGGACTCCCAGGTAGGATTTGGCAGTCGCAGCAGTCTGAATGGATCGATGATGTTTCTACCGCACCGGAACAAGTTTTTTTACGCGCGGAAATTGCGGTTAGTGTGGGATTGAAAGCGGCTTTTGGGGTGCCAATTTTGGCCGACAACCAAGTGTTAGCTATTTTGATTTTTTATCGGGAAAAAGTTCTGCAATGTCAGCCGCGCTTGTTGGAATTAGTGAGCGCGGTTGCTACGCAGCTAGGTTCGCTGATTCAGCGGAAACAAGCTGAGGCAGCGCTGAAATTGCAGCAAGAGCAAACAGAGAAATTGCTGCTGAATATTTTACCGAAACCTATTGCAGAGCGCTTACAAAAAGAGCAAAAGTTGATAGCGGAGCATTTTGATGATGTGAGCGTCTTGTTTGCTGATTTGGTGGGTTTTACAGAGTTTTCGGCTCACAAAAGTCCGACGCAGTTGGTAGAAATTTTGAACGGGATTTTCTCTGAGTTCGATAGGTTGTCTGAATTGCACGGGTTGGAAAAGATTAAGACGATTGGGGATGCTTACATGGTGGTTGGGGGTTTGCCGACGCCGCGGGAGGATCATTCTGAGGCGATCGCACTTTTAGCTTTGGAGATGCAGGCAGCTTTGAGGAGGTTTAATGCCAAAATGGGAGAAAATTTTCAATTGAGGCTCGGAATTCACAGCGGTTCGGTGGTGGCTGGAATTATTGGGATTAGTAAATTTAGCTATGATTTGTGGGGAGATACTGTTAATGTTGCTTCACGCATGGAATCTAACGGATTGCCTGGTAAAATTCAAGTGACAGCGGCGACTTACGAGCGTTTGAAAGAGCAGTTTGTTTTGGAAGAACGGGGTCATATCCCGGTTAAAGGTAAAGGAAGAATGCTGACTTACTGGTTAATTGAAGAACAAAAAAAATCTTTTTAAATTTTAGAGCTCAATTTCAATTAATATGAAAAGTAGACCAAATCTGCGTTTGCCATACCCTTTATGATTCGGCGGTTGAAACCGCTACTATACAAACGAAGTCTGCGTCTGCCTTCGCAGACTAAGAAATAAAGGGGGTATTTAAGCCGGATTTGGTATTATATGCAACTTGCACTTTCTGGAGGGCTAATCCTTTGCAAACAGTTGAAACAAAATCGCCGACAGCGTTGAAAAGAGTCCTAGTTATTTTAATATCACTGCTAGCAGTAGCGGTACTGTCGATCGCTACTTTTATCGCTATACCCGGAGAAAAAACAATGTTTGCTGGAACAAGACCTGCCAATATCGGGATTCAGTCAGGAAAACTCGCAGCGTGCCCGAGTTCCCCCAACTGCGTCAGCAGCTTCAGTCAAGATGCCGAACACAAAATTGAGCCTTTGACCTACACTTCGTCCCAGAGTGAAGCGATGGTAAAGCTAAAAGGGGTAATCGAGTCCTATGGAAAAACTAAAATTATCACGGCAAGTGATAATTACCTCTATGCCGAGTTCACCAGTGCTTTGATGGGGTTTGTTGATGACGTTGAATTTTTGGTAGATGATGCAGCAAAAGTCATCCATGTGCGATCGGCTTCCCGTCTGGGACAGTCGGATTTGGGAGTTAACCGCAGTCGGATAGAAGCTATCAGAACTCAATTCAATCAACTCTGAACTGAAAATTTCTAACTTTCCCGAAGCTCCTCTTCTGCAAGATGAGGGGCTTTAATTGTTGCCCATCACTATACTATGTAATGTTGATTTGTCACCAGCTAGTTAACAATTATTAACAGTAGGCACACCACAAAGGAGTCTGCCGCAGAGGGAGTAGGACACAGCAATGCCGTGTTCCTACGGATGGCTTTGAGTTTTAATACTTGTTATCAGATTGACGATTGTAGAGTTTTACAATCTTTAAAATAGCTGAGCGCGCTAGCACACAAGCAGAGATGCCGTAGTATTCCTATAGTATTAAACAACCTAAATTATACACTTCTGACTTTAGGGAGAGGGAAGTTAGCGAATTAATTTCTACTATTAATTTAAGTAGAGCAAAGAGGAAAAAACACATGGCACTTCAAAAATTAGCAGATTTTTATCCTAACTATCAGGAAGAAATCTTTGCTGGAGATGACATCAAGGGATTTGATGTTTATGCTGGCGACTCTGATGAAAAAGTAGGCACGGTTTATGACGCTTTGGTTGATGACACTGGTCGTTTCCGCTATCTGGTAATTGACACCGGTATTTGGATTTTTGGCAAAAAAGTATTGTTGCCAATCGGCTCGGCTCGCTTCGACTACGGAGCCCGTCGCGTCCACGCCACAGGTCTTCGCAACAAAGCTCAAGCAGAACAATTGCCGGCTTACAATGAATTAGAATCAATAGATTACGATCGCGAAGAACAGGTAAGAGGCGTCTACCGCAATCAAGGAACTGCCGCTGCCACTGCAACTCCTGCTAGCTACGATCGCAGCAGCTACAGCTACGATATGGACCGCCCCCTCTACGACACCAACGAACAGCAGCACCAAAATCTCAAGCTTTATGAAGAACGCTTGATTGCCAACAAACACCGCGCAAAAACAGGCGAAGTAGCAGTTGGCAAGCGCGTGGAAACTGAAACAGCGCGAGCTTCAGTACCCATTGAAAAAGAACGAGTCGTAATCGATCGAGTAACCCCGGTAGAAGCGGGTCGAGTAGTTTCAGTCGGTGAGGCTGACTTCCAATCAGGGGAAGTTGCACGCATGGAAGTCTACGAAGAAACTGCCGACATCCACAAGGAAGCTTTCGTGCGCGAAGAAGTCAACGTCAGAAAAGAAGTTGTTCGCACCACGGTTGAGGGCGAAGAAACCTTGCGTCGTGAAGAATTAGACGTTAAGACTGATGGAACTGCGGTTGTAGATAATAAAAATAACAAGATCTAAACCAACCGCAACAGATATTGCATAGGAATGGCGCCTTAATGGCATAATTCAGTCACCGCGCAGGTTTGATTGGATTGGTAACATGGCACAATTCCTATGTGAGCGGCGGGGGGGGTACAAAACTTGTCTAGTTTTGGCAAAGTTGATGCACTTTCCCCGCCTTTACCAATTTCCCCTTACCACTTCATAATAAAAATCCCTAAGCAGGAAAGTTTAAAAAATGAACGGTCAAGCATCAGCAGAAAAGATAGCAACTGCCCAATCAATAACCCGTCTCAACCGGGTGCCTGAAAAAGTCAGAACTAAGCTAAAAAGTTTTACCGTCAAAGACAACAAAGGTCACTTGGTAGGCAAAGTTAAAGATGTCTATTTTGATGCTAAAGGTCAGTTAAACTTTGTGGTAGCCGGGCTAGGTAGCGAAAATCCCCGCACTTTTTTATTAAGTATTAAGCTGCTCAAAAAAGTAGATTATCACCAAAAGTCGCTGTTTGTAACTATTAATTCGGCTCAAGTCGATATGCTGCCGGTAGTGTCTGCCAACGGCTCGCATCCGTATTTAGAAAATGCCTCTGAACCGGATAGTGAATTTAGCAATAGTGAGTTAACAAATCCCTCAACAGTTATGTCAAATCTAACAGATGCCGATCGCACAGATGCAAATTGGGAGACAGATCGGGATGAGGAAAACTTGGATATTGTCGATCAAGAAGTAATTCGCCTGCTAGAAGAACGATTGGTGATCAATCGCAGCAAGCGCAAAGTCGGCGAAGTGATAGTGCGTAAAGAAATTGAAACTCGGATGGTACAAGTACCCATCCAGTGGGAAAAGCTGATTGTCGAACAAGTCGGCGACGATCCGAAGGTGTTGGCAGAAATAGATTTAGGTGAGGGAAACATCACCGGTATAGATTTGACCGAGATTAAGAGCGATCGCCATGAACCGACAGTTAAGGCGGAATTTACCTCTGTGCAGAAAGCTAGCAAAATCTTAAATTCGATCGCCTCTCAGCCCCGTCACGGTTGCGTCAAAGTTCGCCTAGAACTCGTTCTCGAAGACAAGCAACTTGAGGATACTTACCAAAAATGGATGACGGAACACCACTCAGAGAGTTAAAATATTCGTCCTTTTCGGTGTAGATTTTAGCTATTAGCGAGAAACTTAAATCTAATAGCTGACTGTGGCGATAGATGCTGTGGGGAAAGTTCACCGCCATCTACTAAGATCGTGTTCCGTAAATTAACCGTGATTTTGCTAGAGGCGGGTTCACCAATATCTCTAATATAAGCCCGATATCCGTAAACCCGCCCCGACCGGGATATTTTAATTTTTAGCGATCGACCTCTCGACAAAATTGTAACGACTTGCGGTAAAATTGTGGTGGTCAAATTTAAAAGTATTTGAAAATGCCCAGCACAATCTCCGACATTAAAGTAAAAACGATCGCAGGCGAAGACAAGCAGCTAGGAGAGTACGCTGGCAAGGTACTCTTGATAGTTAATGTAGCCTCGAAATGTGGCTATACACCTCAATACAAAGGGCTCGAAGAATTGAGCCAGAAGTACAGCGCGGCTGGACTCCGTGTTTTAGGATTTCCCTGCAACGACTTCGGAGGTCAAGAACCCGGAAGTAATCCAGAAATCGTCAATTTCTGTACTACAAAATACGGCGTCACCTTTGAATTATTTGACAAAGTACGCGCTAAAGGTACTCAGCAGCACCCGCTATACGCTAAGCTTACGAGTGCAGTCGATCCCAAGGGTGAGGTTTCGTGGAATTTTGAGAAATTCTTAGTTAGCAAACAGGGTGAAGTGGTGGCCAGATTCCGCAGCAGTGTTGGCCCCGATTCGCCAGAACTAATCGCTGCTATTGAGCGAGAATTAGCAAAATAAGAAGTTCGGCAACTAAGCTGTGTAGAGGATGTAACTGATTTAACGGATGGATGTTTAGGGAAGACGGAAGAAATTAATAGGCTTTTTTTCTAATAAATTGAGAGCTAATTTTTTTCTTCTGATCTTCCCCATTGTGTGCAAGCACTCAACCATGAACAAATACCGATGATTGTATTTAATTGGAGAACAGTTTAATTTCATGGAAAATACATCGGGATTAGATTTAGTTGTAGGTGTACTTGCTTTCGCAATTCTTGCAGGCGGTATAGTCATGTTATTTGTAGGCATGGCATCCTTTCCTAAAGAATAATAATACTAAGGGATAGTATGTGCGATCGCACAACTCGAATAAAAGTGTTGGTAGTGAGGACTTCAGTTATCCTAGAAATTGGAGGACTGCACTCCTCACTACCAACTTAAAATGCTTATTTTACAGGACACCCTCTGAATAAATCAAACTGCATTCAATTTGAACATTCGCAATTGACAATCATGCAAACTACCGAAAACAACGTCAAAATTGTCCTCGCGCCGGGGAATTTGCGCCGCGTTCACCATATCGCTTTAAACGTGCGCGACATGAAAGCTTCCCGGCACTTCTACGGTACAATTCTCGGCCTCCACGAACTAACAGGTGCAGAAATTCCCGCAACTTTAACAGAAATGGTAGCCGCTGGTAAAGTCGCGAATTTCGTTACCCCTGACGGCACTGTTATTGACTTATTTTGGCAGCCAGACTTGGAACCGCCAAACCCAGACCCGGAGAAAGCTTTTACCCGCGCCAACCACTTAGCCTTCGACATCGAGCCGGCTTTGTTCGATCGCGCTCTGGAAGTGCTAAAGTCAAATCAAATTGCGATCGATAGCGGCCCCGTCACTCGCGCTACAGGACGCGGCATTTACTTTTACGATCCTGATGGATTTATCATCGAAATCCGTTGCGATCCAGTTTAAACAGTCGCTATCGGGTTCTCGGTAGTCCGGGTGTACCCTACATTTACTCTTTGGCTCGCCGTGAGTAGTTTTATTGGCCGTCTTGGCTAATAGGTTGCTTCGGCCAAGTAAACCGAAAAGTTGCTCCCTCACCTTCGGCAGATTCCAGGGAAATACTGCCTCCTTGACCTTCGACAATTTTTTTCACAAGCGACAAACCAATCCCAGTATTTTCAACTTTATCGCGAGCTTCCAAGGTCTGAAAAATCACAAAAACTTTATCGTGATATTGAGGAGCAATCCCCGGCCCGTCATCCTCTACAGAAAACTCGTAAAAATCATCTAACTCTTTAACCGAGATTTTTACGTAACCGGATTCAGCTCGGTTGTGCTTAATTGCGTTGCTAATTAAATTAGAAAAAACCTGCTGTAGCGGCAATTTTTCGGTCACAAAAGCTGGCATTCCCGGTTCAACTTTCACCTCAAATTCAGACGGCGGCGCCAACGAATCAATAATTTCTGCTAATAATTTCTCAACTTTTACCATTTCTGAAGGCACTTGAATCCGTCCGACGCGCGAATATTGCAGCAGTCCCTCAATCAAACCTTCCATCCTGTGAACTCGGCCGCGCAGCAGGTTCATTTGGTGCAGAGTATCCTCTGTCATCGACTCGCTGAGGTCTTCTTCTATCCAACTGCTGAGATTGGCGATCGCCCTGAGTGGCGCTTTCAAATCGTGAGAAACTACATAAGCAAACTGGTCTAATTCTTGATTCCGCTTTCTTAAACTATTCGTCGTTTGAGCCAGATTTTGCGCCGTTAACCTCAATTCTTGAGCGCGCAACCGCAGCGATTCCTCAGCTTGTTTGCGTTCCCTAATATCTTCTATCACAGCCATCAGAAATTGACTGCCATCTTGTTCTCGCAACAGCGAAACCGTTAAGTTTGCCCACACTAACTCTCCGTCTTTGCGGATGTAGCGTTTTTCCAGAGAGAAATTTTCAATTTCTGCTGCTAACAATTGGCGCAAAAGTTCCCGTTCGCTTGCCAAATCTCCAGGCCAAGTAATATCCTGAAATCTTTTCTCCGCCAATTCTTGGCGGCTGTAGCCCAAAATATCGCAAAGTTTTTGATTGACTAACAGAAATTTGCCTTCTACACTTGCTTGGGCCATGCCGACTGCCGCCTGCTCAAAAGTAGCGCGAAACCGCTGCGCGCTTTGGGCTAAAGCAATTTCTGAGCGTTTGCGATCGCTAATATCATTGCTAATTTCCAAAATAGCAACTGGTTGATCTTGATCGTCGTACTGCAAAGTCCACCGGCTTGCCACCGTTATTTTTGTGCCATCTTTCTTGGTTCGCACCAGTTCTCCTTGCCAAGAACCCTGCTCGAAAAATATTTTTTGAATTACCTCAAAAGGTTGGCTCCATTCTGTTTTTAAAAGCTGGTGAATATTTTTTCCTATTGCTTTCGACTTCCGCCAGCCGTAGAGCCACTTTGCGCCCGAATTCCAATAAGAAATTGCCCCGTCCAAGTCTAGTACCGCGATCGTATCGTTTGCCAAATCCAGCATTTGCGCTTGCTTCCGCAGAGTTTCCTCGGCTTGTTTCCGTCCTCTGGCATCGCGGCAAATTGCAATAAACAAGTGTTGATTTGCCAGACGCATTTCGCTGATAGCTAATTCCATCGGAAACTTAGTTCCGTCGTGGCGAATTCCAACTGTTTCTTGCTGGTAAGTCTTCAGCGTAGTATCTGGATGTAACACAAAATATTCGACCGAATAATCCCCCACGCTGCTGTACGGCTGCGGTTGAGCTATCAGTCGCCGCAGGTTAGAGCCAATTATTCGATCGGCTTTCTCGCCAAAAATGTTTTCTGCTGCCCTATTAAAAGACTCAATATTTCCCCGCTCGTCCAAAGTAATAATCCCGTCAGCCGCATTGTCTACCACAGCTTGAATGCGACTTTTAGTTTCTTCCAAGCCCGCTTCCCGCTTCCTCAATTCCTTCTCTAAACTATCCAATAAATACCAGGAAGCCCCCGCACCCAAACAGCCGAAAAGCAAACCAGCAACTTGCACAAAATTAGTGAAATCTATCAAACCTCGTCTTTGCTGATCTAGATCTTTCTGGTAGGCTTCGCCGACATTAGCAAACACATTAATTTGTGCGCGCAGGTTATCTCTCCTCAGTTTGCCTTGAGTGAACACCTCAATTATTTCCGGCGACTGCACGCTTGTTGCCGAACTGTCGAGCTTATTCCAAGTGTTTTGCAAGAAATTTATATGCTGTTCGGTACTTTTTTTTATATCTTCAAATCGCTGAGCTTGCAGTTTGTTTTGTTGAACCATCACCTTGAGTTCAGCCAGTAGGGAAGGCAAACTCTTCTGGGCTTCTAAGTAGGGTGAGAGAAATGCGCGACGCTTCGTCAACCCGTAACCTCGAATGCCCGTTTCCGCATCCACCACGAGGGTTAACAAGCGGTTAGTTTCCTGAAGTATTGCCCTATTAGTATCTGCTCGCTCTCTTATCTGTAGGGTAATCTCCCGGAGGCGTGCAATTGCTAGCAGCGAAGCAAACAGAAAAATAATGGGGATAGCAATGATGACTGTTCCCTGCTGGCGAATTGGTCGGTCTGTCCATACAAAGTGGAGGCAGCGATCGAGCAAATACTTCACGGATATTGAAGGAGAAAGTTTGCTGCCAGTATATCACTTGTTGGCAGTTGAGGCGATGAATAAGTTTGTTTTATTTGGTTTAACGAGCGCCGGGGACTAACCGTGGAAACTAGATTAGACCCCTAGGATAGCTATCTGCTGACACTA
This sequence comes from Microcoleus sp. AT9b-C3, assembly GCF_036705485.1. Classification (NCBI taxonomy): domain Bacteria; kingdom Bacillati; phylum Cyanobacteriota; class Cyanophyceae; order Oscillatoriales; family Microcoleaceae; genus Microcoleus; species Microcoleus sp. AT9b-C3. Next base: position 119,711 of record NZ_JAUBUR010000007.1, read on the forward strand.
ACAGCAGATTTTTTGGCACGGTGTTTAAACTGAGGCAGGGAGAAAGAAAGAACTTTTTTCGACACCGAGACAGCAGGCGAAGCAGAAAGGATAGTTTCTGCTTTACCTTCGTTTTCGCCTTCGGCTTCTGCTTTTAAACTAGAATCTGTTTCACAAGTGTTTGGAACACTTGTAACTACAGTAGTCCACCTGCCTGTAGCCGGATCGCGATAACAAGTAAAAGGGTTTATTTTTAGCGGTTGACTGCAAGGTTTAATCATGTAGATGCACTCCTTTGATTCTGAGAAATTGTGCATTGCTTTCAGCAGCAATGCTATCTCGCCCGTAGAAGCAGTATGAAGGCAAAAAGCAGAATTGTGTTTCTGCGTCCAGAGACTTTTGAAACTTCCTGATTTCCTGTTAAATTTTGCCTTCTACTGCTTCGCGACCATAGCATTACTTTTACCAAATTGCCTTTCTGGAAGCAACCCCCCACCGCCTTAATTAGGTTGAGGTGGGACTTGTGAATGCAGCGAGGCGCCCGATCGTGCCTGCAGGACAATCTTGGAATAATATAGGTATTCTAGGCTGAAAAAAAATGCTACTGTGTGATCGACAACAGAGGTTGAGCGCGATCGGTGTCACAATTAAAAAGGGAATGGGTAATTGGTAATGGGTAATGGGGAAGGGGAAAATTGGTTATGGGGAAATTATTCCATCTTTTGCTATGGGTTGAATCCGTTAAATCCGGTACACAATTCCTGGAAAAACCCCCACCCGTTAAATCCCTTAAATCCGCTACCTTCCTAGTTGCCCAACTTGCTTCTAACTAATATCAACTTTTGTCTTTAAATGAACAGTAAAAGTAGAGCCAACACCCAATTCACTCTCCACAGTGATATCGCCGCCCATCATCTGGCAAAACAAGCGGCTAATTGCCAATCCTAAACCGGTGCCACCGTACTTGCGAGTAGTCGAAGCGTCCCCTTGAATAAAAGGTTGAAACAAACCCTGCTGCTGTTCGGCCGACATTCCAATCCCGGTATCAGATACCTGCAAATAAACCCAATCGCTGTCGCCTGCTGGTTCGCGAGTCGCGCTCAACAGCACCGTTCCACCTTCGGTAAACTTCAGGGCATTCGAGAGCAAATTGAACAGAATTTGCCGAACTTTAGTCAAATCTGCATACATCACTCCCAAATTTTCAGAGCAAGAAACTTGCAATTGATTGTGATTTTTTTCGACCAAAGGGTGCAAAGTTGCAACGACTTCTTCTATTAAATTACTCAGATCAAATTTCTCTAAATAAAGCTCCATCCGACCGGCTTCTATCTTAGAAAGGTCTAGAATATCGTTAATTAAAGTCAGCAAGTGTTTGCCGGCGTTATAAATTTTTTGGGTATCGGGAATGATCTCTTCGAGTCCCGATTCCCGTGCTTCTTCTTGTAGCATTTCGCTGTAACCGATAATCGCGTTGAGTGGCGTCCGCAACTCGTGGCTCATATTGGCTAAAAAAGTGCTTTTAGCTCTCGAAGCTGCTTCAGCTTTGTGTAAGGCTTCTTGCAAGGCTATTTCGGCTCTTTTGCGCTCGGCAATTTCGATGCGGAGCAGTTTATTGGCAGCGGTGAGTTGAGCGGTGCGCTGATCGACGGTCATTTCTAGCTGCGCTTTGGCTTTGGAGAGTGCTTCCTGAGCCCGCTGGCGCTCAAATCCTTCGATCGCCAGCGCTACCAAATTTGCCAAAGAATCAGCGAAGGTGCGCTCCTCCAGAGCCCACTGGCGGGGTGCGCCGATATGTTCGAGAGAGAGGATGCCCACGATCTGGCCGCCGAGCCTAATTGCTACATTTAATATGGATGAATTCGGCTTGCTGGCATTTGGCAGCACAGCGGAATGTTCGGCTAGCGAAGATGAATGGGACAAATTTGTTTGTAGAGAGTTTTGAGTCTTGGTCGTAGGTTCTAAAGCAGTGTCCGATCGCAAATTTTCGCCCGGTGTGTCGCCTTCAACATCTAAACTTGATAAATTTAAATCGCTTGCCGATATGGACTCCCGGCTCAAATGATTCTCTTGGCTGCGATCGTACAAGTCGAGACAAACTAATTTGAGGTTGGGGATTTTAAACTTAGAATGATTCACCCCCTCGTGTTGCTCTGGGGTAGCAGCCTCTGTACCGAGTGCCTCTGTTTGGTTTTGGGCGAGCACTCTCTCGGTAAAATTTAGCTGGGGATCTGTGGGGTAGCGAGTTCCAAATCCTCCATGGTTGTAAAGCCAGACGCTGACTTTTTCCACATCCAAAGTCCGGGCTGCAGCCTCAGTAATTTCGCGAATTCCCACATTCAGGGCACCGCTATTGAGAGTCCTCTGGCGACCTAGCTGCAACAAAGCCAAACTCTGGCGGCGGAGACGCTTTTCGCTCTCTTGGAGGGTTTGTTCTGCTTCCTTGCGCTGGGTGAGGTCGTACAAGACGCACAAAGCCGTCTGCTGCCCGTTAAACACCAGCGACTGAACTGAGATCATCGCCCAGAAAGCAATGCCGTCTGATTTTTTGCAGTGGATTTCGTAGTTTTGGAGGTATCCCTCTTGAGCAAGTGCCTCAAGTACCTTGGGGCGATCGGCGGGGTTGAAGTAAAAGTCTGGAGTGCTGCAGCCGATCAATTTTTCTAGGGGTATGTTCAGGAGAGAAGCCAATTGAGCGTTCGCATACAGAATTAAGCCGTCACAGAGGCGAGAAACTAATATCGGCACGGGAGTTGCCGAGGCGATCGCCCGAAACTGCTCTTCGCTTGAACGCAGGGCCAACTGAGCTTTGCTCAGCAAGTGAGCTTCCATCGTATCTGAATGTTCGGTGGTAGTCTCCAGCAAAATTTCTAGGTCAACCTTTTCGCGCTTCAAGTTTTCAAGTTCCGCACTCAGCCGCTGAACGTCGAAAAGTAGCTGTTCTGTCGAGGGTTCTTCCTGCATAGCAATTGAAAATTGGTAATTTTTAGTCGGTTGTGAAGTTTTTTAGGGTTTTGTGCTAGTTTAACTATGACTTATTCCGATTAACTTCAGCCACCCTCATCCTGGTTCCCCGACTTAGCCGGGGATTTATCTTTACCTTTTTCGTTGCTATTCGAATTCTAAGTGCAAGGAAGGCATCAGCCGCTGCAAGTTCTTCAGGGATTTGAGCTGCCAGGGGATCTGTTTAGAACCTTTGATGGCGATTTGAATATTTTTTTGCTGGCGCACTTTGATCACAAATTTTGAGACAATATTAATTCCAGAGCTATTTAAAAATTCTAGCTTTCGCAAGTCTAGAGTCACCGTATTTGGGCAGGAGTCAGCCACTTCGTTGAGCAGATCGACGATCGGTGCGTACTCTTCCACCTGGCTGAGTCGGAACGAGCCGCTACAGGTGACTGTTTGCGTAGCGCGATCGTACTGGATCGTGTAATCTCTGGTCTGAATCTCCATACTTTTGTCAGTTGCCGGTTTTGAGTGGTAAAGGGGCTTTGGCTGCGTGAGCGATGATTGAGCTTCAGGCTAGCACGATCAAAATTCAGCCGTTTGCCGAATGCCGAAGACCTTTGCGTGTGTAACTTTTATTACATATACTGCCAACTGTACCATTGCCACAGGGCCGTTATGAGTTATTTTATGATTTACCAGTTGTAAGACCAGTTGGAAAAAAAAATGCAACTGTTGACTCGCTCTCAACCCTAGTAGTCATCAGTCATTGCTAATCTAACATCTCAAATCTCAAATTCTATGAGTTGCGGGGGTTAAGGAGACCTACTTTTGCTGAAGTTGCGAGCTATCAATTCGACTTTTTTTCTCAAGTTAGTATTGACAAAATTACCAAAATGTGAGAAATATTTCACATCTGACACAGAACTGAAGGGGAGAATATTTAATGGCAATTTCAGGAATTACAGAAAAGCTTTTGGCGGCTAAAAAAGCTAAGGGAATTAGTTTTGCAGATTTGGAAAAAGTTTTGGGGCGCGACGAAGTTTGGATTGCCGCAGTTATTTACCGTCAAGCTACCGCATCAGAAGATGAAGCCGAGAAAATTGTCTCGGCTTTGGGACTAGATAGCGAGACGGCTGCGGTTCTCTGTGAACCTCCGTTAAAAGGTTCTTTGGATGCCTCCGTTCCAGTTGACCCTTTGATTTATCGCTTCTATGAAATTATGCAGGTTTACGGGATGCCGCTCAAAGCAGTGATACACGAAAAATTTGGTGACGGGATTATGAGCGCGATCGACTTTACTTTGGATGTCGAGAAAGAAGCAGACCCAAAAGGCGATCGAGTGAAAATAATTATGTCGGGAAAATTTTTGGAATACAAAAAATGGTAAGCCCGTGCGGCTTTACTTTCAAGTGAAAATTAAAAATTCAAATTGGCTCGAATGACTCAGGACTAATGACTGAAGCCTCAAAAGTGTTAACTTAGAAATAGAGATCGCGAAGCTTGACTGGCTTGGGTGTCCGATCGGGAAACCCTTCTAGGGCAAAGCTAAGGTCGCTCCCGCGGCAACTTCCCCAGTAGAAACAAGCAACCGCAACCGTAAAGTAAGAGGCAAATATGTCAAAATATGACTCCCATCTCAGATGCTCGTTTTGCGGCAAGTCGCAAGAGTACGTCCGCAAGTTAATAGCTGGGCCCGGCGTCTACATTTGCGATGAATGCGTGGAACTGTGCAATGAAATTTTAGAGGAGGAGTTCTTTGACTCCAGTAAAACAATTGGTCAACAGATTCCCCAATCAGAGGTGCGAGAGTCTCAGGGACAAGGAACACGGCGTCCGGGTCGATCGAACAAATCGAAAATTGTTTTAGCTCAAATTCCGAAACCAACAGAGATTAAGCAGCATTTAGACAACCACGTCATCGGCCAGCATTCAGCAAAAAAAGTCCTTTCTGTAGCAGTTTATAACCACTACAAGCGCTTGAGCGTTGACCAAGCTAAAGATAGCGACAAGTCTTCTCCTGACAGCGATGTAGAACTGCAAAAATCCAACATCCTCCTAGTCGGGCCGACAGGTTGTGGCAAAACTTTGTTAGCGCAAAGTTTGGCGCAAATGCTCGAAGTGCCGTTTGCGGTAGCCGATGCAACGACACTGACTGAAGCTGGATATGTCGGCGACGATGTAGAAAATATCTTGCTGCGGCTGTTGCAAATGTCAGATTTTGATGTCGAAGCGGCGCAGCGCGGCATTATTTATATTGATGAAATTGACAAGATTGCTCGCAAAAGCGAAAACACTTCGATCACTAGGGATGTATCGGGAGAAGGAGTGCAGCAAGCGCTGCTAAAAATGTTGGAAGGAACAGTGGTTAATGTTCCCCCGCAAGGCGGCCGCAAACATCCTTACCAAGATTTTATTCAAGTTGACACTAGCAAAATTCTATTTATTTGTGGCGGTGCTTTTGTCGGTTTGGAAAAAATAGTTGAACAGCGTTTGGGTAAAAAATCCTTGGGCTTTATTCAGCCAACGGAAAGCGACAGCAACTCGACTTTGCCGGCGAAAGACAAGCGGGCGGCTGATATTTTGCAGCAGGTACAGCCGGACGATTTAGTCAAGTTTGGTTTGATTCCTGAGTTTGTCGGGCGGATTCCGGTGGTGACGGTGATTTCGCCGCTGGATGAGGCAGCTTTGATGCAGATATTGACCGAGCCCCGGAATGCGCTGGTGAAGCAGTATCAAAAGCTGTTGAAGATGGACAGCGTGGAATTGGAATTCCAGCCGGAAGCGCTACGGGCGATCGCCCAAGAGGCCTACCGCCGCAAAACTGGCGCCAGAGCTCTTCGCAGCATTTTAGAAGAGTTAATGCTGGATGTGATGTACGAGTTGCCTTCTCGCAAGGATGTGGCTAACTGTATGATTACTCCTGAAATGGTCGAGAAGCGATCGACTGCCGAATTGCTGTGGCATCCCGCATGGCGCAAACAGCACGAAACTGCATAATTGATAATCTGTAAACTGCCGGTGGGGCACCCTACAAACTACTAAACCAGCCCCAGATTTATCCCTGGGGTGGCTTTCTCCAATCTGAAATCTAAAATCTAAAATCTAAAATCTAAAATCGATTGGCGGCAAGTGTGATAGGATTTGATTTCGCGATCGGTTCTAGCGGGGAGCAGCCGCTAGAGGAAACGGGGAAAGTTCGGTGCAAGTCCGGCGCTGTCCCGCAACTGTAATGAAACCGTTGTGGTTTCTCAAGTCAGAATGCCCGCCGATATCTAACTCACTTTTGAACGCATCTGCGAGGTACGGATGATGGATGGAATTAATGCGGCTGTACGCACCAAGCACAGTCTACTTGTTTGCACTGCTTGCGCTAGTGTTTGGAAAAACGGCAAGCGAGAAGGCAAAAGCGGCGGTCAACAATTTATGGAAGACTTATCGCAACTCGCTCAAAATTGGGAGTTTTCTGATAAATTTGAGATTCAAGAAGTTGAGTGCATGAGTGCTTGCAGTCACTCTTGTGCGGTGTCTTTTGCTGCTGTTGGAAAGTACACTTATTTGTTTGGCGATTTACCAGCAAATGAGCCGAAAACTGCGGAAGCTGTACTCGAATGCGCGGGTCAATACTATGCTAAACCAGACGGTTTGTTGCCTTGGTCTGAGCGTCCTGAAGCTCTCAAAAAAGGCGTTTTAGCAAAAATTCCGCCGCTGGGAAATTAGAACTAGGAATTGCGCCAAATACTTCTATGTAGGGTGTGCATTGCCCATATTACCATTAATTTATGATGTGCAATGCGCGCCCTACCCGCTAAAGAATGGTGCGCAATGCGCACCCTACGGTACATCTCAACCGGACAAAAAATTTAATGCACAAAATCCCTGTAACTGTCATCACTGGTTTTCTCGGTAGCGGCAAAACTACCTTAATTCGCCACTTATTGCAAAATAATCAAGGTCGCCGCATTGCTGTTCTGGTGAACGAATTTGGCGAAATTGGTATTGACGGAGAATTGCTGCGCGATTGTCAAGTTTGCGACGAAGAAGAAAATGTCAGCAGCAATATTGTTGAACTAACAAATGGTTGTCTTTGCTGCACTGTTCAAGAGGAATTCTTGCCGACTATGCAGGAATTGTTGAAGCGTAGAGAACAAATTGATTGTATCTTAATTGAGACTTCTGGTCTGGCACTTCCTAAACCTTTGATTCAAGCTTTTCGCTGGCCGGAAATTCGCACGGGTGCTACTGTAGACGGTGTGGTTGCTGTTGTCGATTGTGAAGCTGTTGCTAGCGGTACTTTTGTCGGTGATATCGATGCTTTGATGGCACAGCGGCAAGCTGATTCTAGTTTAGATCACGAAACTCCGATCGAGGAATTGTTTGAAGACCAGTTAGCCTGTGCCGATATGGTACTTTTAACGAAGGTCGATCGCGTAGATGCGGAAACTCACAAGAAAGTCCAAAGCTGGTTGCAGCAAGAGTTACGTCCAAGTGTAAAAATTGTGCCTTGCAAAGGTGGCGAAATTAACCCTGATGTGCTCATGGGATTTAATGCGGCGGTTGAGGATGATTTGGAGTCTCGCCCGAGTCACCACGACACTGAGGAGGAACACGAACATGATGATGATATTAACTCGACTTTCTTTATTGCCGATCGCGAATTTGAACCTGAAGCATTGGTGAAAAAACTGCAATCGTTGATGCAGCAGGAGGAAATATATCGGATTAAAGGGTTTGTGGCGGTTCCCAAGAAACCGATGAGGATGGTGTTGCAAGGTGTGGGTTCGCGCATAGAATATTTTTACGATCGCCCTTGGCAACCTTCGGAACTCCGTCAAACCAAATTAGTGCTGATCGGTCGAGAGTTAGAGCGCGATCGAATTGCAGCTATGATTAACAATTAATTGTCATGAGTCATTAGTCATTAGCCACGCACGCTGACCTCAGAAACCGGGTTTCTTCCTATATTTCTCGTTCCTGTTCCCAAAACTCGTAGAAACCCGGTTTCTAGCCCTATGAGTAAGCTCTGAACCAAAGACTGCGTATTCCTGTAGTTAAAAACTCTTAACATTTTTTAATAAACTTGCTACTAGCAGCAAGTTTGGTGTAAAATAGCGATAATGGTTATCATTGTACAATAATCGAGGTCAAGTATGGTGACTGCTGGGGCGATCGAATCAGTTCCTGTTACCGTTCTCACGGGTTATCTCGGCGCAGGCAAAACTACGCTACTGAACCGCATTTTAACACAGGAACATGGCAAAAAAGTTGCAGTCATCGTCAACGAATTTGGCGAAGTAGGCATCGACAACCAACTGATAATTGATGCCGACGAAGAAATTTTTGAGATGAACAACGGCTGCATTTGCTGTACAGTGCGGGGTGATTTAATTCGGATTATCGGCAACTTGATGAAGCGGCGCGACAAATTCGACCACATAGTCATCGAAACCACAGGTTTAGCCGACCCCGCACCCGTAATTCAAACATTCTTTGTAGACGAAGATATGCGGGACAAATTGTTGCTAGACGCAGTTGTCACGGTAGTCGATGCCAAGCACATCTGGCAGCACTGGGACGCCGACGAAGCTCAAGAACAAATTGCCTTCGCTGATGTACTTTTGCTCAACAAAACTGATTTAGTAACTGAGGAAGAATTGGCAGAGTTAGAAAAGCGAATTCGCGGCATGAATGCAATGGCAAAAATCCACCGCACCCGCAACGCCGAACTAGAAATGGAAGCGTTGTTAGGCGTTAAAGCATTTGATTTGAACCGGGCATTAGAAATCGAACCAGACTTTTTGGGCGAACACGAACACGAACATGACGAAACTGTTACCTCAGTAGCAATAGTCGAATCCGGCGCCATTGACGGCAACAAATTTAGCGATTGGATTGAGGAATTGTTGCGAACTCAAGGCCCGAATATTTTTCGCACAAAAGGCATTTTGAATGTCACCGGAGACAACAAGCGATTTGTTTTCCAAGGAGTACATATGGTGTTCGATGGCCGGCTAGATAGACCTTGGAAAGCTAATGAAACTCCGAAAAACGAGCTTGTATTCATCGGTCGCAATTTAAACGAAAATCAATTACGAGAGGATTTTCGGAAATGTCTGGTTTAACTGACATATTGAAGCATTTTTAATCAGCCTTTTAGGAACAGGCAAGATGCCTGTTCCACAAGAATAAAATTCATTTCTTGTGGAAGGGAACAGGCAAGATGCCGGTTCCACAAGAATAAAATTCATCTCTTGTGGAATGGAACAGGCAAGATGCCTGTTCCACAGGAATAAAATTCATTTCTTGTGGAATGGGCATCTTGCCCGTTCTTAAGAAGAGTACAACATCTCAGATTCAATAAATATGGGTAACGAAAAGACAAATAAAAGTGAACAAACTCTGGAAATTCATGCCGAAGCCATGCTGTCTGACTACGTAACTGCTGTTACTTGGTCGCCGGATGGCACAACTGTAGCAGTCTGTTCCGCTGCGGGCGAAGTGATGCTGGCGGCAGTAGGGGCAGTTAATGAATTGTCCTTGCAAACGCTACAAACTGCCACGGGTAAATCAGCCGATTGCTTGTCTTTTTCCCGCGACAGTCACTTTCTAGCTGCTGGCGGACAAGATGGAAAAGTGCGAATTTGGCGCGTTAATTCTGGGGAATTAATTGCTGATTTGGACAACCAGCGTGTCTGGGTTGATAAGTTAGCTTGGAGTCCCAACTGCAACCAGTTAGCTTTCAGTATGGGCCGCTACGTTCAAGTCTGGAATGCTGAGGATAAGGTTGTTGAAGTAACGCTGAATTTCGATTCATCATCTATCCTCGATTTAGCATGGCATCCTATGGTTCAATATCTGGCAGTTAGCGGCTATCAAGGCGTCAAAGTTTGGCATGGCGAAGACTGGGACGAAGACCCGGAAATTTTATCAGTCCCCTCTGCAACAGGTGCAATTTCTTGGTCGCCACAAGGGGAATATTTAGCTTGTGGCAATATGGACAATACTCTCATTGTTAATGAATGGGGCAATTTTGAACCGTGGGTAATGCAGGGTTTTCCGGGGAAAGTTCGGGAGTTAGCTTGGTCGGATAAAACTAATTCTTTGGGGGCACCTTTGTTAGCTGCTTCGAGTTCTCAAGGCATTTCTGTCTGGGAAAGAGACGCTGATGAAAGAGTCGGTTGGGATTCTTGGGCGTTAGAGGTGCATGAAAATGTGGTAAATGCGATCGCCTTTCAACCTAGCACATTTTTATTAGCTTCCGCAGCCGCAGATGGTCAAGTTTGTTTGTGGGGGGAAGCAGAACAATTGCTGCAAATTCTAGAAGGTGCAGAGGGCGGTTTTTCCTGTCTTGCATGGCATCCCGAAGGCCAGTTTCTGGCCGCTGGCGGCTGTGGAGGTGAATTGCTGGTTTGGTCAAAGTCTATGCGCGGCCAAGGCTTCGGGCGGCGCTAAGTGGGCATAACGGGCGCACCTGTTTGACCAAAAGATAAAAATTGAAAACTTGCTCTTGACAAAATGCTAGATTACAATACCATTTTAGTGGCTGCACTATCCTCAAAGGCGATCGACAATTATCACCCAGCAGCAATTTCTCGAACAACTAAACACTATTATCGACCAAAACCACCTGCTGAAATACTCGTTCTACTAAATGTGGAACGAAGGTAAACTCGACCTCGCCATCGCACAACAGATAGAGTGCGTCTAGGACTGTTATCCTCTCTTTCTTGTCAAAATTCCTTGACTGGGACTGAACAGCAAAGCCCCTAAAAATAACCCAAAAATAACTAATACAATTGCCGCCCCAGAGGGCATATTAAAATAATAGCTGAGATACATACCAGTCACGCTAGCTATAATCCCAATAATTGCTCCTAATCCCATCATTAAATGTAGCTCTTTTACCAACAAATATGCCGTTATTCCCGGCCCGATTAACAGCGAAATTACTAACAGCGCCCCCACAGTTTGCAAACTCGCAACAATCGTCAGCGTAATCGCCGAAATCATCCCCAAATAAATCCAGTTTACCGGCAAACCGGACGCTTGCGCTCCTAGTGGATCAAAAGTATAAAATAGCAGTTCTTTGTAAAGGAGTTTAACCGCTACCAAAATTATCAAAGTTATAACAAAAGTCTGCTGCACGTCCGTCGGTGCAACGGATAAGATATTCCCGAACAAAAAACCGTCTAAGTCTAATTTGGTTGTCCGTAACAGGCTAATTAGGGTGACGCTAATTGCTAAGAATGTAGATAAAATTAATGCCATCACAGCATCAATTTTTAGGCGCGATTGTGATTGAATCCACGCCATAATTACCGCGCTGATAATTCCCGATATAAACGCGCCGATGGAAATATTGAAACCTAAAGAAAAAGCCACCGGCAGTCCTGCTAATACTGAATGGGCAATCATGTCAACCATCATTCCCATTTGCTGTACAATTAAGTAGGAGCCGACAACGGCGCAGAGAATTCCTAGCAAAATGCCGACGGCGATCGCATTTCGCATGAACTCGAATTTTAGTGGCTCAATTAGTAGGTTTAACATTGAATTAGGTCAATAATAGGATTTTTTCAACTACAATCAACTGCACAGGTGGGACGCCCGTGCCACTATCAATTTTAAAGATAAATCTTTTTTTGCTTACGCCGAAACTAAACTTAAATCGTATCCATAGGCTTTTTGAATATTGGCTGAGGTGAGCACTTCCCGGCAGGAACCAGTTGCAATTAACTGCTTATTTAGCAATAATAAATTGTCGTACTGTTTTAAAGTTTCGCCTAAATCGTGACTGATTACTAGCAATGTTTTATTTTGGGCTTTTAGTTCGGCAAAAATATCGAAAATAATTTCTTCGGTTGCTTTGTCGATCGCGTTAAAAGGTTCGTCGAAGAAGAATAAATCGGCTTGTTGGGCGATCGACCTTGCTAAGAAAATCCGCTGCTGCTGTCCGCCAGAGAGTTCGCCAATTTGCCGATCGCGCAAATCCCACATTCCCACCCGCAGCAAAGCAGCTTTCACCAATTCTTGCGACTGCTTCGAGGGACTGCGAAACCAACCAGTCTGGACAGTTCGCGCCATCATCACCGCATTCCACACCGTAATCGGATAATCCCAGTCAATTTGCGATCGCTGCGGCACATAAGCCACCCGCGACAACTGTTGCTTCAGCAGCCGTCCCTGATATTTCACCAAACCGCGACAGGTCGGGATCAATCCCAGCATCGCTTTCACCATCGTGCTTTTCCCCGCGCCGTTGGGGCCGAACACACCAGTTAATTGTCCGGGATCTAACTGGAAATTCACGCTGCTGAGGGCCGCAATTCCGCGATAATTGACAGCCAAGTCTTGCACTTCTAGCATAATTAGAGATTTTGAGAACGATTCTTGTTCGTAGCTACTAGAATAGGATAACTCGAAAAAGCAATAACGATTATCGTTCCAAAGGTAAAAATGTTAACGAACTTGGCTGGAAAAACAGGCAGATTATGTGCTGTGGCTGTTTTGGCAATTGGCTGCGGGCTGGTTGGGTGCAGTGGAGCACAGAACGCAAGCAATGGAGTGCCAGAGAGTCCCGCCACAACTCCAACTCAAGCCAGTCCCGGCGGCAACTTGCCCAAAGTCGTGGCCACGACTGGCGTTATCTGTAACCTAACTAAAGAAATTGCTCAAAGTTCGATCGACACCACCTGTCTGATCAAGCCGGGAGACGACCCTCACGCCTATCAAACCAAGCCGGAAGACCGCAAAGCCATTGAAACAGCAAATCTGATTTTATACGGTGGCTACAACCACGAACCCAGCATCATTAAGTTGATTCAATCCAGCAGTAATTCCGCACCCAAAATCGCCGTCCACGAACTCGCCGTTCCCAAACCGCTGATGGGCAAACACGAACACGAACACGGTGAAGAGAAAGCAGAAAACCAACCTCACGCAGAAGGCGAAAAAGTCCCTGATCCTCACGTTTGGCATAACCCGAAAAATGGCATCCGTATGGTAGAAACAATTCGCGATGAATTGATCAAAGTTTCCCCCAGCAATGCTCAACTTTATACAAAAAATGCAGCAAGCTTAACAGATGAGTTGCAAAAAATAGATACTTGGATCAAAGCTCAAATTGCGACTATTCCAGCAGAAAAACGCAAGTTAGTAACAACTCACGATGCTCTGAGTTACTATGCCAATGCTTACGGTTTGGAGATGGCTGGAGCTTTGCAGGGTGTGACGACAGAGGAACAGCCCACGGCAGCAAGAATTGCCGAATTATCCTCAGAAATTAAGACTGCAGGAGTGCCGACAATTTTTGCCGAAACTACAACTAATCCGAAGTTGATGGAGACTGTGGCGAGGGAGGCAAATGTCGAAATTTCCGACAAGGAACTTTACAGCGACGAGTTGGGCGGCCCCGGCACCGGTGCTGATACATATCAGGGAATGCTGAAAACTAATACTTGCGCGATTATTTCTGGCCTCGGTGGCAATTGTACTTCCTTTGCAGGAGAAACTGCACCAAATCCCAAACCATAGACTTTCTAAAGTTCGCCTAGCAAGCACCTGATGTTTGCTGGGTACGCAGCAAAACGCTGCGTTTGCAATCGCAGGGGTTTTCGATTGCAAACGCTGCGTTTGCTGCTATGGCTTTAAGGTGAATTTTGCTCCTCGGTACTGGGTGGTTTTTGACCAATTCCCAATTGCTTCTTAGAGGATTTTAAGTCTTTCCAAAGCATCTTAATATCTTTATAGGCTTTCTCAGCACTAATTTTCCCCCCTGTTTCCAGCGAGCAAATATAAGTTATTTTTTGAGCAAACTCCTGCAAGTTGGCATTAAACGCCAAGTTTTCTGGCGTGAAATCACCGTAGTAGCGATTGCGAGGATGTAAAAAATCTTCCCGCTCTTTCATTGCCCCCTCCTAATTAAACTTTTGGTATTCAACTTTTGGTTCGGTCTCTGCTTTTAATAGCACTATGGGTACTCAGTCTCGCGGCGCTAACTTGCTTCTATTGTATGGCGTAAGTAGCAATTGTGCTTTTTCGCTCTGTATTGAGTCTATTAATGCAATCTTAACCTTAATTTAGCTTAATTTTAACTTTTCTTTAACCTAAAAGCACAAAAAATGGGAAATGCGCGGTTCGCATCTCCCTTGAGATATATTTGGCAGTTGGTGATTAACCTTTTCTGAAGCCGAATATTTATTTGTGGCACTCGCAGCCGGTGTGGCCGCAGCCGCTGCCGTTGGGGTGGCCGTCAGCGCAAGCACTGGAACAGTATGTTTTGCCGTCTTTTTCAATGGCTTCGCTGGGGCTGACAACGCACGAACATGAAGGACAGGCACATTTTGTTTGGGTGGCAGTAGTCATTTTAGATTTTCCTCGTGGGTTTGTTTGTCTCTACTAACATCTGAACATATATTCAGATATTAGTCAAGGGAATGTAAAAACTTTGTTACAAAAGGTTTGTCGATCGCACTAAAATGAAAATGAGAATTAAAACAAGCCGGGATAAAGATGTCACCCAACTCTGCTGTTAACGGAGCGATAAGTCAGCCTCGCGAACTAAACGATACACCAATGTGCGATCGACCGCACTTAGTTGAGAGTTGGCGAGCCGGCGAAATCCAAACACAAGTTCTCAACACCGCCAAAGCGCAGCGGATGGCTGAGTTTTTCAGTCTTTTGGGAGATGCGAACCGCCTGCGGCTGCTGTCGGTTTTGGCAAAACAAGAACTGTGCGTGTGTGACTTGGCTGCGGCGTTGAGTATGAGCGAGTCAGCAGTATCGCATCAGTTGCGGGCATTGCGGGCGATGCGGTTGGTAAGTTACCGCAAGGTTGGGAGACAAGTTTTTTATAGTTTACTCGATCGTCACGTTTTTGAACTTTACCAAGCAGTCGCCGAACACTTAGACGAAGCAGATTAAGCTTTTAGGCATTGGGCATTGATAATGGATTTAAAATTGTGTAGGGGCGGTTTTTACCAATAATTTCAGCCTAAGACCAATAATCTCGTAAACCCGCCCTCACCAAACTCAATATCAATCTTGGACGGTGTGGCCCGTAGCAACAACCGCCTGTGTAATTGATTCTTCAGAAGCTTGAGCTTCTACTGTAACAGTCTTAGCTGCGACATCCACATTGACAGTAGCATCGGAGTCAACAGTTTTGATGGCTTTGGTAATTGTATCAGCGCAGCCAGAGCAGACGATCGACGGAACGTTAAGTAGTATTGCCATAATTCAGCAAATTTTTGTAGATGACAGTATTATTTTTTATTGTAATGTAAATTAGTGAAACACGCGCTTTTCCCGATTTCGGCACGGGTTTAAGCCCTGCCTCAAAGCTCAATTCGGTTAAAACTGATATGTTGCACCATTCTCAATTAACCTTTTATGAACAGGCTTTCTGGCCTGTTCCACAAAAGATAAATTTTCTTGTGGAACAGGCCGGAAAGCCTGTTGCTGACAATGGTGCAAGATATCAGTTTTAACCGACTGTAGAGTTTGACGTTAAAAGTTATACATTATTTCCTACCAATATCACTTCAAACTTAATAGCTTTGAATGTAAATTAGTATCAGGTATGCACCGCCCAACGGCGGCGGCTACAGCCTGTAAACTCGCCACTAAATCTACCATATCTGGCAAAGAAAGAGCTTGCCGCGCGTCAGAAACCGATTTTTCCGGTTGCGGGTGACACTCAATAATTAATCCGTCTGCACCGCAAGCAACCGCTGCTTTGGCTAGTGGTGCGACTAATTCTCGCTTGCCGACGGCGTGAGAAGGGTCTACAATTACTGGCAAATGAGTTAACTGTTTCAGCGCTACGACGGCACCTAAATCTAATACATTCCGGGTGTAATTGTCGAAGCTGCGGATGCCTCTTTCGCAGAGAACTACATGAGGATTTCCGTGGCTGAGAATGTATTCGGCGGCCATCACAAATTCTTCGATTGTGGCTGATAAGCCGCGTTTTAGTAGGACTGGTTTTCCGGCTTGACCGATCGCCTTTAGTAACTCGAAGTTTTGCATATTGCGACTGCCTACTTGCAGCATATCAGTATATGTGACAACTGGCTCGATTTGGGCGATCGACATTACCTCTGTCACGACGGGCAAACTGTAACGGCGACTGACATCGGCTAAAATTTCGAGTCCCTCAATTCCCATGCCTTGGAAAGCATAGGGAGAAGTGCGGGGTTTGTAGACTCCGCCTCGCAAAGCTTGCACGGAGGCGGCGGATAGTTGGCGGGCGACTGTTTCCATTTGGGCGGAACTTTCGACGGTACAGGGGCCGCCGATGATTAATAATTCTTCGCCGCCGACTGAGACTGTTTCTGAGAGTTTGACAATTGTTTGGTGTTCGGGATGAGATTTGGTTACGAGTTTGGCTTCTAACATGAGGGTATTTTCCTGGCAAATTAAGTGGATGGTTGACAACAAAAAACCCGGAACTTTTAAGGAGTTCCGGGTTGGTGCGAAAAGACAGCACGACAATTTACCCAGAACTCCTGTGGGGCCAAAAATAAAAGCTGTAGTACCAGTTACTGAATAATGTCATTGCTGTTTTCGCTTGTACTGGATTGGTTGTTGGGAAAAGAAGTAGAAAAAACAAAACCGCAGGTGTTAATCTGCGGTTCGCCCGGATGTTCACAGTGAATTGGCAATTCACTCCGGGCGAACTCTCCAGTACCAAAAATAAAAATTGCTGTTGGCTGTGAACATAGTTGAAGTGCTGCGATTTGTGGATTAAACACAATACTATTCGACAACCTAGCACAGGGAGAAGGGGATGTCAAGTTATTTTTTGCAAAATGTAGGCAAACGGCAATCGCGTTTAACTCGGCGCGGTTGTCGTTTTTTGGCTATGTCTGTTATTATATCGATATAGGGACAAGCCGACAAGTCCTTATATCGACAAGCGCCCCTATCCGATCGCGCGCCTGTGTGTCAGGCTAGACACATAGACAAATCGATATAGCGATATGGAAACTTTGACGACAAGTAAAACTGTTTCGGTAAAAATCTATCTACCTGAAGAGACAAGAGCCAAGTTCAAAGCATCTTGCGCCATGCGTAGCCTCAGTATGAATGAGGTTCTGTTGGAGTACATCGAAACTTGGTTACAGGAAAACGAACCTGTTTTAGAGCCAAAGCCGCAGCGCGTCAAGACGATCGCCCAAACTGAGGAAACAGACTGATGACCGATCGACTATATCGAATAAACGGCATCCTCGAACAAACCGCGAGGGACAAATGCTGAGAGATTCAGACAACCCAGAGAAATCTTGGGAGGATTTAGAAGCCGAACTAGCGGAAAACCCGGACAGACCTTTTTATGCCCGGAGTGACGCAGAAGCTTTTAAACGCTGCGAGAAACACAATCGCGAAGCAACGAGACACTCGGATGTAACCGGGAGAGCTTATTACACTTGTGATGAGAAAAGAGGGAAAAACTCATGACTGAATATCGATTAACACCCGCAAAGTACCGCCAGGTTCAGGTAGTGGTTTGTCTCAACCGCGTTCGATTAGACGGCTATGCCAATTCTGATGAGGCTTTGGCAAAACTGAGCGAACTTGGTTACAGTCCACAATTGCGTTATCAATGGAATCCAGAGCGAGATGAATTTGATTTGTATGCCCTGATTCATGATTTGCCGCTAGATGAGTCGCTAATGACTGAGGAAAAGTGTCAGGAGTTTTTTAAACATTTTAGGCACAGTCAGATATATTCGATCGGCTGCGGACACGCTGACCCCGATTGGTTATTTGCTTGGGGCTTTAATGATCCGCGCCGTCACGCTACGCCGGAGGAAATCGAGCCTCTGGAAGCAAATGCTACGGCCACTGTTTAATATTTTAGCCCTGAGCGCAACTGACACATTAAAAAAGGTACGTAGTTGCGCTTAAGCGCTGTTAATATCTATGAAATAGCGCTCTTTTGGCAACTACGTCCCTAAAAAATCTTTAACTTTTGCACACTACGGATATTCGATATTAATCCCAGCCGAAGTCTCGATCGCACAATTCGGCTAGTCTTTGGTTGTGCGATCGAAAATATGCTTTCAATTGGTCGTATACTGTGTCGCTGATGGGCGGATATTCGCTGGAGTTGTGCTTGCCGTAGCTTTTTAGTTGGTGGGGCGGTAAGTCTAAAAATTCGAGGACGCTGTTGCAGATTTTTTCTGGGTTGCTATATAAGTCTTCGCTTTTGATGATTGAGATTTGTGATTTGGGAAAAAGTTTCATCCAGGCTGGGAGTTGATCTGCGTAAATGCCGCGGGTTAGATAGCTGTGGTGTTGGTGTTCGTAACTATAGTAGGTTGGGTTGGCTAGGAGTTTTTCTATTTCGCCTTTGAGTCTTTGGGGTTCTGCGGCGATCGCACTTTCTAATGATAGCGATTCGTAGCCTATTTTGATATAGTAATAATAGTGGGAGATTGCGCGTTCTACTGGGTTTCTCAGCAGGGCGATTATTTTAACTTTGGGACATAAATCATAAATTCGTTGGGGAACTTGGGGGTGACATATATAGTAGGGGCTGGCTTCTCCGGTTAGTAGGTTTTCGCCTGGTTGGGGCTGGGGAAATTGGGCATAGTACCAGTCGGGGCTTTTGTCGAAGTTGAAGTCGAAGTAATGGATTTCTTTTTGGGCGGCGGGGGCGATTTGGGGATGTTGGATTAGGTAATTGTACAGGGATGTTGTGCCGCCTTTTTGGGCACCGATGATGATGAAGTCGGGGGGTTTGGAGGGTTGTTTCATGGGTGGGGATGGTAGGTTTATATTTTGCACTTGTACTGACAGTGTGCCGGGGGGTAAAACGAAAATTCGATCGCACTGATATCTTGCACTATTTTGGAGAACAGGCAAGATGCCTGTTCCACAACATATCAATTTTATTGTGGGGAGTAGGGGTTGGGCATCTTGCCCGGAACAGGCAAGATGCCTGTTCCACAACATATCAATTTTATTGTGGGGAGTAGGGGTTGGGCATCTTGCCCGCCCCTAAAAGGCTTATTGACTATGGTGCAACAGTTGAGATCGCACTTGGGGGCATTACAGCAATTCGATCGCACTTTGACCCAAAACGGAAGTTCGATCGCCCAATTTAGATTCGATGGCGCTGACAGGCATAATCTCTCGATCGACCGATCGTAATTGTAGATTCCGGTGGTTGAAAAGCGCTAGCAAGGCGAACACACCAACAAAGCGGGCCAGATAAGGGCTGGGAAATACATGGGATACGATCGGGATCACTGTTTTTGGGCGATCGAATTCACTCTGGGTCTGACCACTGACATTTCAATTTAAGTAGATTAGAGTGGAGTAAGGAAGATCTAATCCCTGCGGGTCAAATCTTTCGCGGAAAAATATATAATCGGTGGCGATTTTGGTTGCGGGTTTGTGGGTTTTATTTTTCAGCCAAGGTACAGATTTAAATTTGTGCAAGAGGCTGATATGCAAGTTGCAAAAAATGGGAACAATAAAGATGGGATTGTACTGTCGAGCAGTCACTACCAGCAATACCATCTCTGAAATTATTCAGGAAGGCGTCAATGTTTAAGAGCAAATTATCCAAAATTATCGTATCCCTGCTGCGGCGGATTGCTGGTGTTACCAGATCCGGGGCTAAGCGGCTGATGAGAGCAATGCTGCAAACCCTGATGGCTATGGGCCGGAGGGCGAGACTGCCGGTGGCGGGGTTTGTGCTGCCGACGGTGACGATGGTGTTGCTGGTAGTTATATTGTTGACTGTGGCGATTACCCTGCGATCGTTCGATCGGGCTAATACGGCGCGTAACGTGCGCGTGAACCAGCAGGTGCTGGCGGCCGCGACTCCCGCGCTCGATCGGGCAAAAGCAAAAATTCAGTTTATGCTGCTGGAAGACCCGCGCAAGCCACTGGCAACTCCATCCGATTCAGAATTGTACCGGCTGATAGCCGATAGCACGGGTGGTGGTACTGGTATCGATAATTATACCTTTGGGGACGAGACACGCCTAAAACTTAAAGCTGACCTAGACGGTAACGGTACTATATTATCCCCCGATCTTCCCCTTACCGATACTCGCAGTGTCGAGCTCAATGAATCTCTAAACACTGCTTGGAGATATCCTGTCGATACGAATAACGACGGCCAATATGACACTTTTACCCTCTACGGCATATTTTTCCGCAGCCCCCCACGCATTCCATCAGGTGCTAATGCAGGCGAGTTCACCAGGCCAAGAAAAACGCTGGAAGCCAGAACCCCGCCGATGTCCCTTGGGGTACTGAAAAAAGGATGTGAGGCGGCGGCAGGTAATAGTGCTAGCTTGGTTGGGGATTCCAGTTGGTACAGTATGAACGGCCGACTGTCAAAAAGTTTCTTTGTCTACACGGTTAATGTACCGATTACAGCCTCGGAAGCTAGCAGTTTAGGTGGTAATTATAAAGAATTCACAGGCACTAGCAGCATATCCGCTCTCGAATACCAACAAGATCAAAGTCGCATTCCCCTCAGCAACAACGCGGTTGTGTACGAAGACGACTTAGAAATATCTCCTGGTCCTCCCATAAATATCAACGGGCGAATAGTTACAAATAGTAATCTTCTTGTGTCGGGGATAGGCGGTGATGACAATTTAAAATTGTATCAAGTTAGCAGCCAGAATTCGTGTTATTACGAACAAGAAAATAGCAAAATAATTGTAGGTGGTAATGTAGTAAATGGCGGTTCGGGTGATAATTTTCCCTCTAAGACAGTTCAAGTACACCTGTTTAAAAAGCCGGCTCCAATAATAAATCAAAAAATTAGTG
The DNA here is from genome assembly GCF_036705485.1 of Microcoleus sp. AT9b-C3. Taxonomy (NCBI): domain Bacteria; kingdom Bacillati; phylum Cyanobacteriota; class Cyanophyceae; order Oscillatoriales; family Microcoleaceae; genus Microcoleus; species Microcoleus sp. AT9b-C3. The sequence goes on from NZ_JAUBUR010000007.1 coordinate 140,438, forward strand.
CGACACTAGATCCTAAACTAAAGGGTCAATCTGTTGACAAAAACAAAAGTACAGCTTTAGACGTACTTTACAACAACGCCGCTTTTCAGGATCGCATCGATTTGCTAGTGAAGTGGCAGGTTCTTAAACCCGTTACTGATGACCCATTGTCAGTCCAGAAGAGACCGACTACTCAGAGCCGGGAGCAAGCACTAGAAAATTATTTTAAACTCACAACCCGAAAAGTTCCCTTTGCTGAAGTGGCATTTGGAGACAGCGGAATTACTGGCTACGGTCCTCCACCAACAGGACCCTCGCCCATTGAACCAGGTAGTAGCGGACAGAATCTACGACCGGTCGAGAAATGGAACCTTCCGACTGATGCCAACACTAAACTAACTCTCAATCTCAACCAGCTAGAAGCAACAGAGATCGTTCCAAACAAGCCGATCGAAGAAGAAACATACCTCGGCGATCGCGTGGTTGCAGGCAACAGCTTGCCTAATAAGTGGTGGGACAGCACTAAAAGTGAATTAGTCAGCACAGAGCAAGCAGTCGCTGGAAAGTGGAATACCGACGCAACACAACCAACTCGCACGCGCACTTCGCAGATAACACAGCTCGCTGACGTGGGGGCGACAGACCGAGGCAACGGGTTAGGAGAAAAGACAGATCCAGACCTAAGAGACGGTTTCTGGGAAGCATCAGCAGCCCGAATACCTAAAACAACAGTCGATGGGATTGGCGGTTTGCGTGTCATCACCAGTGCTGGAGTTTACGATCGCACTAATTCCTTCCTACCGCCGCCTAAGTGGATAGATCCGGCCGGTACGACGAAAAGCGGTCCCGCATCGATCGCTATCAATCCCGATATCACCAATACTTACGACGACCCAGCAACGGCCGACAGGGAGGAGTACCGTGTCGTCTGGCCGGACTCTATGCCAATGTCACCCCTCGGGCCGGGGTCGAAAGTGTATGACAATACTCTCACTGATCCTGATCCCATCAATCACTGGACTTCTTGGCTGCCAGCTTGGTCTATTCCTACCGATATCAGTGCAAATCTCCCAGCAGCAGTCAACTCTACTACTCTACTTCCAGGTATTGTTGAGCAAGCCAGCACCGCTAAAAAATTTGCCAAAGGCGATTTGCGGATGCGGGCATCGGCAGTTTATCACTATGCAGAGGAAGGCTACAAGGCTGACGACATTGTTCCACCAGCTCAACCAGTCCAAAAGCCGATCGCCTGCGTCAGCAGCTATTACGACCCCAGCAGCGCTTTGACAGCCCTCAATCTCGACGGGCTAGCCAATGTCAGCGGACAGGGAGCACAGTCACCAGCCGTATTAGCAGGGCTACCGGCACTTGGAGGAGCCCAGCGGAAATTCATCGGATCTAACAACGGCATCACCTACCCCGCTCCTACAACAGGCAGACCAACTGGTGCTTCCACTCGTGGGACTAACGGCTTGTTGACCGGTGGCAATACAGTTTTGGATAATCAAGCCAACTTAGTCTTCCCCGACGGTCGCTTTGCCAACGGGCCTTTGAGATCCGCTCTCCAAGTGGCTGACACGGAGCGCACATTGGCACAAAAAGCTGCTATTGATTCAACGCTTTGTGCACTCGACATTCTAAAAGGCGCTATCACTCCCGCTCCCGCAAAGATTCCTCACGGGGCAATTCAAGAAGTAGCATTTTTGGATGCCAGAGAAATCAAGGCAGTAGATCGGGACGATCCGAATACCAATGTTAATGAAGCCTTTACGCTGAGCAGTCCTCTCGTACCAGGAGTAGGAAACATAAAACCAGCCAAATTAACAGGAGATTACAATCAGCCCATCGAAGAACGGCAACCCCTAGAAATTCGCGCCACTCAGATTGACTTAGATCAACTTCGGAAGAAAGTTATCGCTCAAGCAAATACTACTGGCCCAAGCCCGGAGTATTTGCTTCCTAACAGTGGGATAATTTATGCTAGCCGAGATGACGCGCTGCCCGATCGCAGCAATCGGACAGGCGATGAAAAGACCAGCAAAAGAGTCAGCCCCTCGGACTCTCTGCTCGATCCAAGCCGCAAACCCAACGGTATTGTCCTAATCAACGGTAAGGAACTATTCCGCGGCACGACCCCGGATGTAACGAGTGTGACAGATTTGGTCAAGCAAAAAGGCTTGATTTTAGTTTCTAACGTGCCGGTTTATATCAAAGGAGAGTTTAATCTTCACACCGGGGGCACTACTGGACAAGAGTTTGAGCAGGCGCTGACGGGTGAGTGGACTGCAGCTAATTTCTACGAACAGCGGATCAAGCTTAATGATAGCTTTGCCTGTCGCAAGGGCGATCCCCGACTTAAAAATTGTCTGGGTGACAATTGGCGTCAGGCAACTGTACTAGCAGATGCTGTCACCCTGCTGTCAAAGAATTACCGTTTTGGCTTCCGCAACGAGGGTGACTTTGACCTCAGAAATAATGTCGGCGCTGCTGCTGTAGTGCCTCGCAAACAGCAAGGATTTTTCAACAACAACTTTGTCACTAACGGGCTCACTAGCGAGGCATTTTCAAATACTGGCAGTCTCGTTGGGAGTGGAGGGCTTAAAGACGAAAGCTACCAGAACGTCACCGGTAAGCTTGATAGTTCTTACTTCACTAACTTCGTCACCCCAGTCCAGCGGCGCGGGAACTTCCCAGAGTATTTGATGGAAGTTTGTATGAAACTGCCTGTTTCTGAGTGCAAAGCTGACGACTGGTATGTCGATCCGGTAGCAGGAGTGAGGGCAAACATTCCTACCGGCGGGCCTTATGCCCCAGCCACTAACTTTAAAGCTGGAACAACTGCTACTCCCCCAGTACCAGAGTTGCAACGTTTCCCCCGCCGCGTTGCTTTTAAAAGAGACCCTAATACTTATGCTCTGACAGGAGAGCCATTAGGAATTATTGGGGGAAATGCTGCTCCTGGTCGTGGTGCTCCCAAACTCAATTCTCTGTGGTTTGCCGCGGTAGATGGCGCTTCTATAAATTACAACGGGACTTCTGGTGTGCCCTATGCACTCAACACCAATGTCAATGACTGGAATAATCAACCCTTGCCGAAATCCACAGACACTCCTACCCTCCAGCCGCTGCTGATGCCAGTCGATCAGCTCCAAACAGTGAAAGAGATTACAGGATCGGGAAATACTCCACCGCAAGGTGTTCCCGTTAAAAGCACGGGGTGGATAACACGAGCCACAGAGACAACATTTAATTTAATCATCGGCTCCGGGGACATTCCTTCACGAAAGCTCGGCAGCAGCACTACAGGTGACTTTAACGGTGGCTTGCAAAACTTGCCCCGCTTCTTGGAGAGCTGGAATAATGGCACAAACAACATTAAGGCTAAGATTCAAGGTTCTTTCATCCAACTAAACCGCAGTGCCTATAGCACTGGGCCTTATCAGCCACTTTTGCCAGCAACCTCTCCGCCGAGGATAGATCCTGCTAAGAAGCTAAAAAGTCTTTTCACGCCCCCAACGGGGGGGACAGTTGCTTATACACCTCTTGAAGTTCTTGATGTCAGCAACAATAGGCTCCCTGGATACAAAATTGATAACCTTATCATTCCCTTCTTCGTACCGCCATCTCGGGATTGGGGTTTTGATGTAGGCCAGCTATCTCAGCCACCTGACTTGTTTACCCAAAGGTTCACTACTCCTCCCAGAAAGACTGAGCCGGCTGAGTATTTCCGGGAAGTACCTCGCAATGACGAGTGGGTAACAACTTTGATGTGCGGAGTCATTGACGAGACACCCGCCACGAAAGCCACCGAAACCCTCACTCCTGCAGACCGAGCTAAATGTCCTACTTAACCCTCTAACTTTCCGCCGCGCAATTACTGGAGTCCTATTTATGACTAAGCGACAACAACAGCAAAATTTATCCCAGTCACAAGATGGTGGCTACACGATTATCGAGTCATTGGTAGCGATGATTGTAGTTTCCGTGCTGATGATCGCGATCGCCCCTGTGATGGCTTTCTCAGTAGCGACTCGCGTACAAGCGCGGCGGACGGAACTGGCCACACAGGCGGCGAGAACTTACATCGACGCTCTCAGGACGGGGGCTATAAAACCAGCAGATGTACGAGGCTTCCCCATCCCAGTCACCAACCAAAATAATAATGTGGCAGAGGCGACTGCTCCGGCCGACTCCAGCAAATTATATCCCCTTGACATGGATGGGGGAGGTTTTAGCCCTACCAGCAGCACAGACTTTTACGTTCAAGGTGCTTGGCGAAATCCATCAAATCCCCCCGATCCCACAAAAACTGGCTACGAGTTAATGGTGCGGGTTTACAGAGCTGATTCTTTTGCGTCTGGCGTGACTTTAAAGCAGAACCCAAAGAGTGAGAAAAAGCAATCTGTTGTGGGGGGTTTGGGCGATCGTACCATGCCGGTAGTAGAAATGACTACACAAATTCCCCGTACTACAGGAGAGACCTCCGCGTATGAATCGTTGTGCGCTCGACTCAAAGGTACCAAAGGCTGTAAGTAATAATCAAAGTCCCCGTTATTAACTTTAAAATCGCTCCCCCCATTTGACAAAGGAAACAGTCAAAATGAAAACTTTACTCAGGTTGCTTCTCAAAACTCATCACCAGCGAAACCGCTCAGGGCCAGATCAAACAGACAAAGGCATGACTCTGGTCGAGCTATTAGTCGGAGCAATTATGGCGTTTATAATCATTACGCCGATGCTCGGTTTTGTAGTAGATATGCTGAATACCGACAGGAGGGAACAAGTAAAGTCAAATACCGAGCAAGACCTTCAGGCGGCCGTTGATTTCATCGCCCAAGATTTGAGCCAAGCTATTTATATTTACGATCAGGCGGGAATCACTGCTACCACTGCTAAACTTCCTCCTCCTCCTACAAATACCACAGGGACTCCAGTTTTAGTATTCTGGAAGCGACAGCAAATTAAAAATGCTGTTCCTATTAATTCGGCTAATGCAAAAAAACCAAGCGATTGCCCACCTAACGGTAGTGAGTGCAACGACACTTATGTACTATCATTAGTTGTCTACTACCAGATTAGAGATACTACACCTAACCCTACTTGGTGTCAGCCTTCAGGAGGCACTTGTCCTACTCGTATTGCTCGCTATGAAATTAGGGATGGAGTGAAAAACCCAAATTCATCCGATCCCACTAATCCTTACTACAGTCTTACTGACGCAAACGAATATGCACCAGATGCAGCTTTTGAGCCAACTTTTGACATTAGTAAGCCTTTAGTAAATGTGACGAAAGGAACCGGTTTTACGAAGGATGCTGAAGTATTGGTTAATTACATCGACCACAGCCCGCTAACAGGAATACCAATTAACCTAGCCGAATGCCAGACCGCTCTTGGCAATCCCAAGGATACAACAGGAGTCACGCCCACAGATATCCCAGAAACAACGCTAAGAATACCCCCGGCGCCGCCCGACATCGTAAAGAGCTTTTACGCTTGTGTTGATACATCTAAAAACATAGCCCGAGTTACGCTCAGAGGAAACAGCCTCCGCCGCATTCAAACCGATGCTAATTACGACCCCAACAAATCGGCATTTTTCCCAACAGCAAGCGTGCAAGTACAAGGTCTAGGTGCGCGAGGACAATAACTTATGTCTGAAACAGATTTCCGAATCGCGACACTAGCAGATAAAACAGGAGAATAAAATGAAAACCCCAATATTATTAAAAGTTTTGCAGATTTCTGCAACAAAAGCAAACCCCAATTACAAAAATACTGCATCCAGAAAAGGCGATGGAGGATTCACGCTTCTAGAAGTGCTCGTGATAGCCTTAATCATAGGTATATTCAGCTCGATCGCCGCTCCAAGCTGGGAGGCCTTCATCAACAGACAAAGAGTTCGCACCGTGAACGATCGCGTTTTGCAATCATTACGACTGGCACAAAGCGAAGCAAAGCGAACTAAGCGCGATGTGACTATTATATTTGATACATCTTTTGATCCACCAAAAGTTACCTTTAACCCGGCACTAGCCACGGGGGGTAGTGAGCAGAAGTTAGATGCTGGAGGTGAAGTTAAATCAGGTACTATTAAACTTGAGTTTATTGGTCAAGATCAACAAAATCCTCCTCCTTCTATTGTTCCTCCTCTTACTTCTACTCAAAAGTCCCTCACTTTTAAGTTTAATGGTGCTTTCGATCCAGACAATAGACCAACACTGCCTTTTCAAGTTACTGTTTCTACCGCTAATGGCGGTGCTAAGCAGTGTGCGATCGTGGAAACTATCATAGGAGGAATGAGAACTGCTGAAGGAGCACAATGTAACTAACTGAGCGTCGATGATAGCTTTCAATAAATTTAATCTTAATCTCTAACAGCAATTCCGCATAAGTTCTGAATTGCTAAAATCTATTAACTTAAATTATTTTATATTTCAAATCCTCTTAAAACCGTCAAAAAATGCAGCTAGAACTAAAACAAATAATCATCCAGCCAGGAAATCAACTATTACTCAAAGACAGAACCTGGTCGATGTTTGAAACCCTACTAATATCATTTCCGGTAACACCAGAATGATGTTGACGGTTGACAGTTGACAGTTGACAGTGAACAGTCAACAGTCAACAGTCAACTCGAAATTACTATTCCGATGCTAACGAAATTGATATCATAACTGCTTAACTAACCAAGCGATCGCCCCTTCAACATCAGCAACCTGCTCAACATCGGCAATCCGTGGCCGCTGCACCATCACCACCGGAATTCCCAGTTCCCTAGCCGCCACAATTTTCGCATAAGTAGCACCGCCCCCGCTGTTTTTACTAACAATAGTATCAATCTCATATTCTAATAGTAATTGGCGCTCCTCTTCCAAAGAAAAAGGCCCCCTTGCCAATAACAATTTACCATTAGGAATAGGAGAATTGAGTGCCGGAGGATCGATCGCCCGCATCAAAAACCAAATAGCATCCAAACCAGCAAAAGCAGCCAATTCCTGCCTACCAATCGTCAGAAACACCCGCTGAGACTGCCCTAATAAAGCCCTTGCAGCCTCCGAGTGGCCCGCAACATCAATCCAGCGATCGCCCTCCACCCTCTCCCAAGCAGGCCGCACCAGCATCAAATAAGGCACATTACATTCAGCAGCAGCAACAGCAGCATTAGCAGAAATCTGAGCCGCAAACGGATGAGTAGCATCAATCAAAAAGTCGATCGGGCGATCGACTCCTAGGGCTGCGCGATCGAGCAAAAACGCCGCCAGCCCAGCCGCCCCACCAAACCCCCCAATTCGCACCGAACCCGTTTTTGGGGTAAAAGGCTGTTGAGTGCGTCCTGCTAGCGAAGATACCACCTCTATTTCAGCAATTTGAGACGCTCTCACCGCCAGTTCCGCAGCATCCCCCGTCCCCCCCAAAATTAGCAACCGTTTTTTCACCAAATTATCCTTACCAACTACACAAACTGGCAGTTAAAACTCACATCTTCCACCATTCTCAAGAACAGGCAAGATGCCTGTTCCACAAAGAGTGAATTTTCTTGTGGAACAGGCATCTTGCCTGTTCCTAAACCAGTAATTGAGAATAGTGCAACATCTCAGTTAAACCCGCAACTACCCAACCAAAGTCCGCCTACGCCGCCTAAACCAAATCCCGAACCTGCGGAGGCAGGTTTTGTCTGTGTAGCTGCGACTTAAGTCGCCGAGACTTTTCAAACATCTTCTAACCAACCCCGGCAAATTCGGTTGATAATATGCTTAGTCAAGTTTAAACGACCAACAACAATGATTCGCTCACTTTTCACATTTTTTACAGTATTAATTGTAACCGGGTTAGTGTGGTTAGGAAATATCGCCCCCGTAGCCGCCCAAGTACAACCAACAGATATCGCCGATCCCCAACAGGAATTGGGAGAACTCGTTCAAAAAGCTTTTGAAGCTACAAATGAAGGCAAATTTCCCGCCGCAGAAACTTTTTGGACTCAAATCATTGACAAATTTCCCTCAGAAGCCGCCGCTTGGAGCAACCGAGGCAACTCTAGAGTCAGCCAAAACAAACTACAAGCCGCTATTACCGACTACGAAAGAGCGATCGAGCTAGCACCCGACGCCCCCGATCCCTACCTCAACCGCGGCACCGCCTTAGAAGGTTTAGGACGCTGGGAAGAGGCGATCGCCGACTACAATCACGTACTAGAATTAGACTCCCAAGATCCAGCCGCCTACAACAACCGAGGCAACGCCGAAGCCGGTTTAGGAAAATGGGAACAAGCAATAGCCGACTACAGCAAAGCCTTTGAACTAGCCCCCGAATACGCCTTTGCCCGCGCCAACCACGCCCTCGCACTTTATCAAAACGGGCAAACCAAAGAAGCCATTCGCAACATGAAAAACATCGTCCGCAGATACCCCCAATTTGCCGACATGAGAGCCGCCCTCAGCGCCTGTCTTTGGGAAACAGGAAATCGCGGCGAAGCAGAGAGCAATTGGGTAGCAGCGATCGGCCTCGATTCCCGCTACAAAGACCTCGATTGGGTTGCCAATAACCGCCGCTGGCCGCCACTTGCAGTCAGTGCATTAGACAAATTCTTGCACTTGCAATAATCTCACAACCCCAATGAAAAATTGTGAGCATCCCATAATTGTGGGGTATAGTTCCTAAAAGGGATGCTCCCAAGAATTGCCAAATATCATCCTAAGCTAGCAGTAAATAAACTCTTGAAGAACAATTCAAACTCTTCTTCCAGGTTTCTTATTTCCTCAATATTCATCCCTTAAATCCGTTTCCTCCGTTGAATTCTCTTATCAAAACTCGTATTCCACATCTCCAGCAACAATCCTATCTGTCACCAATATTCTGTACAGTTCCAGTTCTTCAACAGTAACTTTTCCGTCCGCACAAATCGCTCTCTTAATGTCTTCCATTTGTTGCTTAGATATCTTGCCGTCAGCAACAGCTCGCTCGATTTGGACTTTGAGCTTTTCTAGTTGCCGAATTTCTTCCAGCGTAGGTTGTTTATCAGTCGATCGCGAAACTAACATAGTGGCACTCTCCTAGAGATTGACCTCTACTCTGTACTAAGCCGCCGCAGCAGATATTGTCAACTCAACGATGCAAAAATTGACAAATAAATGTAACAAAACTACATTTACTTGTCAATAGAATAAGCTGCCAAATTTTTTAACAAAATTACATTTGTTTGTCATTGGTTAGTGATTATTAGTTAACTGACAACTGACAACTGACAACTGACAACTGACAACTGACAACTAACAACTGACAACTGACAACTGACAACTAACAACTGACAACTAACAACTGACAACTGACAACTGACAACTAACAACTGACAACTAACAACTGACAACAGTCAACAGTCAACAGCCAACAGTCAACTGACTAATTCCCAAATCCGCGCAGCCGTCAACTCCTCAACATTCCTAAAAACCGCTGCAGCACCCGCATTTTCCAGCACCGCAGCATAAGCCTCACAGCGCCCAGCATCATCCAAAACATGAGGCGGCAAAATTCCAGCCCCCAGCCAAACGCGATTTGGTTGCACTTCCCGCGCCTTCACAACCGTGTAAATATCCGCAACAGTATCTCCCGCGTAAATCACCGGCAAATTTTCTTCTAAACCGTGCAGAGTTTCCAACTGTTCAATTGCCGCGAAAAGTCCAGCCGGATCGGGTTTTCCCGGTGCATCTTCCATCGCCACCAACACCGGGGAATTTAAACTCAGTTTCCCTGACAAAACATAAGCAGCTTCATCCCGCATCGCCCCGCTAAAAAAGCCCCAAACAATGCCCCCAACCGTTAAATTTTCCAGGTAAGCCGGACTTAACAGCAGCGGTTCGTCGCAAATGTAACCAGTCCAATTTTTCTCATCGGGCCCGCGATAGCGACTTTGGAAAAAAGCCACTAATTCCTCATAGTTGAGAGCGAGTTCGTTTCTCGATCGTCCAATCCCCTCAAAATAACGGCAAACTAACTCAAAAGACGCCTGCCAGTCATTATTCCACACACCCTCAGACTTCAGAGAGTCGATATCGAGAGAATCCGGGCGAAAAGCACCCGCCGTGAAATGTTCCACCGCATCGGCGATCGCCCGCCGATAGGAACCGGACACATCCCGCACCACACCATCAATGTCAAAGACTAAAATAACTCTGTTCACAATTTAACCATCCTTGTACCTAGGGCGCGTGAGAACCCAAATTTTATCGGTTTCAAGCCCCTGAGTGGCGCTAAAACCAGCCGCGCCACAAAACTTTTCATAGCCGATGACCAATTATCGAACAGAGTGTGCTACGCTTAGCGATTGTAGAAATTTTTAACAAGTTCGATCGGAACCCTGGAGGTTTGCTTGTCCAAGTTCATCTTAAAAGTTCTCTGGCTAGAAGAGAATGTTGCCCTCGCCGTTGACCAAGTTGTCGGCAAAGGAACTAGCCCGCTGACATCCTACTTTTTCTGGCCTCGCAAAGATGCGTGGGAAGACCTCAAAAACGAACTCGAAGCCAAACACTGGATTGCTGACAACGATCGCGTCGAAATCCTCAACCAAGCCACAGAAGTAATCAACTACTGGCAAGAGGAAGGCAGACGGCGCCCGATGACTGAAGCTCAATCAAAGTTCCCCCTAGTGACTTTTACCGGCAGCAACTAAGCCCAGCTTTAAGTTGCTACCCATATACATTGCCTGTTATGGCTCACAAGGGGAAGGAGAGAGGGGAGAAGGCGAGAGGATTTGACGCTTTTTCCACCTCGCCGTAAAACATACAATTTCAATGCGCTACAGCTTATCCAGATACTAACTCCGATTTTGGAACCTACGCGGGTTTTGGGCTTGGTCGATTGGAAATTTGAGATTAGAGATTTATCCAAAATAAAGCTCTCAAATCGGATTTTATACAATCTAAAAAGACTAAGCAACCAAACCAAATAAATCTAAAATCGGCTTTTTTATACTCTTAAATTGTACAGTCAGCTCTCAACGTAATTCCCCCGAACCTCCAACCTCGCTCCTCAAAATCCATGGGTTAAATCCGTTAAATCTTGTACGCGGATTCCTTCTTCCTGACATCCGTTACATCCGTTACATCCGTTACACAATCCGTTGCCGAACTTCCTTCTTCCTTCTTCGCGGAATCTATGGGCGCCGAAAGTACGATCGACCAAACCGAACAGCTACCGCTGGTAGTAAATCCCGACATTCTCCAGCAAGCTATCCTCTACAAAATTAATACTCGCATAAACGCTCGCGGAGAATTAGTTTTCCCCTGCATACCGGGAATGCTAAGCCACTATCTCAAGTCGATAGAAAAGCTATTTAGCACTCTCGACAGACCCCTGCCCGAAGACCGCCGAGACGAACTCAGCAAGCTTTTAGCCACCAAGTTGGAACAAGGCTACCGCACCTCCACAGCATCGATGCTGATCCTGCAATACGAATCAGTGCAGCCGCCACAAACCGGTTTAGCTTGCAAAGTGATTGTTACTACCTCAACAGTTGGAGAACAGTACAAAAGCTGGGTAGACACCAGAGAACCTCCGCTTTTCGGCTCTCATCCCGATGCAAAATTAATGACCACGGCTGCTAAATTGGGTACACCCGATCGAGTGCGGATTTTGGACGTGGGCGCTGGTACCGGTCGCAATACCTTGCCGCTGGCGAGATTGGGCTATTCTGTAGATGCGATCGAACTAACTCCAGCTTTTGCAGAACAATTGAAAGCGGCAGTAACAGCCGAAAACCTTCCCGTGACAGTGACAGAAGGCGATGTGCTCGACCCCTTAATGCGGATGAAACCGGCCCGCTATCAGTTAGCAGTTGCCGCCGAAGTCATCTCACATTTTCGAGACAGCGATCAAGTACGGCTTTTCCTCGCTAAAATGTGCGATTCCCTGTGTCCAGGAGGTCTGTTGCTGTTCAGCACGTTTTTAACAGTCGGCGACTACCAGCCGGATGCCCTGGTGCGACAAGTTGCCCAACTCTCCTGGTCTACTTTATTTACCCCCCAAGAACTCGCCACCGCAATGGAAGGGTTGCCCTTAGTCCAAATATCCAACGAATTGGTGTTTGAATACGAACGCCACCACCTGCCGGAAGAAGCCTGGCCGCCGACGCCCTGGTTTCCCAGTTGGGCCACCGGTCGAGATGTCTTCCCGATGGCAAACGCACGCCCGCCAATGGAATTGCGCTGGATTTTGTGCCGCCGAAGTTAAAAATTTGGTCATTTCTAGGCGGACACAGCAATCAAAACTGTTAACCGGCAGTAACATTTTCCTCAAAGATTTTTATTTCAACAGCTTAAATCAGGCTCGTTGTTAATATTGTGCATCCTGCACAGAAAAATTTACAAAAATATATATTAAAATGTAAAGAGAGCGAAGTTCGATGCCTTTGGGAGACAAACCCAGTGCCTGATTAGATTTAACGCTTGCCAACCTTTTGTTTCTTGCGAAAAATCGGGTGGCTAATGGCAATCGGGCTTGCATAAAATTCGATCGCCATCTTGATGGGTGCAACTAGAGTTAAGATGAATTCAACCAACCTATTCCTCCCGATAGATGACTTTTTAGGGAATAGGATTAGCCAATAGATTAGCTCGCTAGTCAGCGATGCTGCTGAGAAACAAATATGCTTTTAACACATCCACTACAAGCGTTTGGAGCAATCTTCGGCCACAAACCTTCCACAAATAGATCATCCATCGACCACAAAACCAGTAAAAATTATTGGGAGGGGAATATTGAGTCCGCTGTAAACGAACAAATTGACTGGTACATCCAAGTGGAAATGCTAATGAGTAACGCTAAATCTTCCTGCACCAATGAAGAGATTACTGCTTGGCTGCGGGGATTGCTGACAATTGCTTGGGCAGACGGCAACTTTGACGAAGACGAGCAAAAAATGATTGCAAATCTAACTCAGGATGAAGTACACCCGGTATCTTTTGAGGAGGGTTTTGAACCTATTGCCGCAGAGGAATTAGCCGCTGTGTTAGGGAAAGACACCGCCAAAGGCGAGGATTTTTTGAGGACAGCAGTTATGGTAGCTTTGGCAGACGGTACCTACTCGCTCAGCGAAGACGAGGTAATCTACAAGTTTTGCACAGCTTTGGGGCACAATGTAGAGGCGCTCGAAGCTCTGCGACACACCATCGAAGACTGCAAGTGCGATGATCCGCAGGGGCCCAGCAGCCAAATAGTCTTTGATGCCAATGTCGCCCCCGTCGCCGGAACACCTCTTTCATCTCGGCTACCTAAACCTCACCACAAAAATGTCCTGCAACCAGTCAAAGACTGGCTTGACGGCTGGGAGATTCACGACCCAAAATTGGCACACTTTGTCTGTAAAATTATTCCGCCCCAGTGTCCGTTTGAGCGAGATGTCGTGTTATTTGGTCACAAAATCGTCCACATTCCGGCGATGTGCCAGATTAACCCGCTTTACGAACAGTTAGTCGGGATGCGCTTTCGAGCTCTCTGCTATTTGGCAGATGAATGTAAGGAAGATGTATCGTCATATTGTTAGTAGTTAGTAGTCATTAGTCAGTAGTCATTAGTCATTGGTCATTCTTGTGAAATCTGGGATTAATGACTGTAACTATTAACCAATGACTACTAATTAGTCCAAGATACAAAAAACGGGTTTTTCTAGGACAAAACATCGTTACACCATCCGCGCCAGAAAAAGCCAGTAGAAAAACCCGGTTAATTCATTTTGTGTGCGTGATTCCTGTTAATATCAAATCTGCTTTGATAATACTAATTCAACACAAGTATTGGTATCATCCTCAACTTCTTATACAGATTATTAAAAGATTTGAGAGCCGGACAGGGCAGTGCCATTTACCTACAAATGCTCGCGTACAATTTTTAACTCTGCACTACTTTTCAGAATTGGTATAATTATATTTTTCCTGCAACTGTAAATCGCCACTAAACTTGGCTGTCGTTCACCGACCCCGACTAAAGGCAAAGACGAATATTGTGCTTGGATCTGGTATCATAATAAGTAATGACTATTGACACTGACTATTGACTACTGACTAAATTATGCAATTTATCGATCGAGCAGATATTCAAGTCGCAGCCGGCAAAGGCGGCGACGGTATGGTAGCTTTTCGCAGAGAAAAGTATGTACCAGCGGGCGGCCCCTCTGGTGGGACGGGCGGCAAAGGCGGTTCCGTGTATATGGTGGCGGTGGAAAGCCTGCAAACGCTGCTAGATTTTCAGTACAACCGGATTTTTAAAGCCGAAGACGGGAAGCGGGGCGCGCCGAAAAATATGACAGGTGCCGGTGGGGACGATCGCACGATCGAAGTTCCCTGCGGTACAGTTGTTTACGACGCGGAAACTCAGGCAATCTTAGCAGATTTAGTAACGCCCGGACAGACTTTTTGCGTTGCCCAAGGCGGCAAAGGCGGTTTGGGAAACAAGTGTTTTCTGACCAATTCTAACCGCGCTCCTGATTATGCGATGCCGGGTAAAGAAGGAGAACACAAATTTTTGCGTTTGGAATTGAAGCTATTAGCAGAAGTGGGAATTCTGGGGATGCCGAATGCTGGCAAATCAACCTTAATTTCCGCTTTGTCTGCAGCCCGCCCGAAAATAGCAGATTATCCGTTTACAACTTTAGTCCCGAACTTGGGCGTAGTCAGAAAACCCAGCGGCGACGGTACGGTGTTTGCCGACATTCCGGGATTGATTGAGGGTGCTCACGAAGGCGCTGGTTTGGGTTACGAGTTTTTGCGGCACATTGAGCGGACTCGGTTGTTGCTGCATCTGATCGATATTACCGATGAAGATCCGATCGCCAATTATGTCACAATTCAGGAAGAATTGAAGGCTTACAGGCGTGGTTTAGCCAATAAACCGCAGATTTTGGCTTTTAATAAGGTAGATGCGATCGACCTCGAAAGCGAAGAAATCGGTAATTTAATCAGCCGACTTAAAGAAATTAGCGGCGCTCCTGTGTTGTTGATTTCCGCCGTTAGTAGGCTTGGATTGGATGAATTGATGCAGCAAGTTTGGCAGAAACTCGACGAGATGAACGAAAAAGAGGCCGCCGAACAGTTAGCAGTCGCGAGTGTTTAATCGCTTTCCGGTTTCTGGAATTTCCGTGAATGGATAGGTGTTTTTTTGAGGGGGTCAAATCTTTCGGCTGTATGGCTTGTGCGACAAGGGTTTGAGCCTCTATGCTGAAAAAATCTGTTCGCGGAAACGCTGCAATCATTGCTGTGTATAGGTTTAAGATTTGTTGAAAATTTTGCCTCTTGACAGGTCGGTGCCTGAAATGATATTTTTTGGATGCTTGACGGAACAGTACCTTGAAAACTAAATACTGTAATGCTTCTGGAGCGATCGGCCGGAATCAACCTAAACCCCTATCAGGGATTGAAACATTAGCTGCTTTTTATAATATTCCCATTCTATTGAAAGCCGGAATCAACCTAAACCCCTATCAGGGATTGAAACTCCTACTCAAAAAGGATCTAAATGGCACACTTATGCCGGAATCAACCTAAACCCCTATCAGGGATTGAAACTTGCAAGTTTGGCTGTTTTCATCCATGCGGGCTGGAAGCCATGAAAGCCGGAATCAACCTAAACCCCTATCAGGGATTGAAACAGCTCTTTGATTTTGGAAGTTGGCAGCAGCATGATGCCGGAATCAACCTAAACCCCTATCAGGGATTGAAACAACAAAAAGTATGGAGAAATGGAAGCCTTAAACCTCGCCGGAATCAACCTAAACCCCTATCAGGGATTGAAACTGGCAGAGGAAAACGAGATTGAGGAACTCAAGCCGGAATCAACCTAAACCCCTATCAGGGATTGAAACAACCAAATCAGAGGGGAGAGAGCCGATCAGAATTTGCCGGAATCAACCTAAACCCCTATCAGGGATTGAAACGGCTACTTTGACCGCTCGGACTGCAACAGAGTCGGCCGGAATCAACCTAAACCCCTACCAGGGATTGAAACCGAAAAGCTGTAAAAGCGATCGCCCGCGGCGTCAACGCCGGAATCAACCTAAACCCCTATATTGAAACCCAAAATCCAACATCAAGCATAACTCATGCTTCTGTCTGTAAGCGTTTATAGGCGTGAGCTTTGGCTAAACGCATCCAATGTTCTAACAGCAAATAGCGATCGAGTTCGACTTCCTCTCTGGCCGAAAGAGTGCCGGATTTATTGCGATCGAGCAGTTCGCTCATGCGGGCTTGCAACGCAGGTGTGGGGCGGATTGCGAGGATTTCTTCTGGGCTGGGTTGACTCGCTAGCAGTTCGACGATTTCGCGATCGTCTTGGTAGGGGATGGTTTCTGCGGGGGCGAGTTCCCGAAGTGCGCGATCCAGGGCTTCCGGGAGACGATCGCCCAATTGTTGCAGTTTTTCGCCCAGGCTTTCGGGAACTTCTAGGATAATTTGCATTAGTGCTGATGTGAGGATGGGAATTCCCTTGATTGTAACAAACGGAAAAAATGCCGTTAACTGAAATCCCGATCGAGGATTGTAACTGCGCCCGATATTTGCAAAGTTGTTCAAAATTGAGATCACTGGCGAATTTGCCCGTTGTAATCAACTCTGATTCGGCCATCTTGGGAAACCGTAACAACCGTTTCTACAGTAAAGACAGACGAACCAGGCTTGGAACCCTTAAAAGTAAAAGTCCAAGTTCCATCACCATTGTCAACAAACGGCGATTCCTTAGAAGTACCGTGCATAGAAGCTTCAGCTCGATAGTTGCCTAAACCCCCATTAGCCCTTTCTGCTGCTTGACGGGCTAAGTTTTTCGCCCGATTGAGTTCGATATTATTGTTAATCACTCTCACCCCGTCGGTGTCATATTCAGGAGCAGGATTAGCCTTACTCAAGGTGGGGGATACTCCAACAGCTAAAGTTGAAAGCGCTACCAGACAAGCAAGTCGAATGTTTAGTTTCATAATACAAACTGATTTATAGTTTGATAAACTCTACGAGACTAGCCGGAAAAACCCCGGTTGAATTTTCAATTTTTAATTTTCACTTGTGAATCCGCTGGCGTTTCCCCACCGTACAAATAGCGGTAACTAATCCGAGAAATCTCCCGAATTAATGTTTGAGCAGGCTTTTCGGTTTCCGGTGAATGCTTCACCATCACCGCGACCAAATAACGCTTACCGTTGGGCAAATCCACCATCCCCGCATCCGCAAGCATTGTATCAATGTTGCCGGTTTTGTGAGCAATAACTGAACCTTCGCCTAAACCTTTCGGCAGCAAAGAATCATTTCTAGTTTGGCGCATGATTTGCAAAATGCGATCGCGCGATTTGACGGATACCAAATTACCCCGATCAATCTGGGCTATGATATTAATCAAATCCTGCGGACTGGTAGTATTAGTTCCCTCCAAATCAGGCAAATTATTGCGGAGAACCGTGCTACTCAAACCCCAACTGGCAAACTGCTGATTTAAAACCTCAGCACCTCCCAACAACTCAATCATCATATTTGTCGCCGTATTGTCGCTGACAACAATCATCTTTTGGGCAACTTCCAAAGCCGAATACTTCTTACCCGGAGAGTCGTCTTGCATCTCCCCAGAACCGCCTACAATGTGTTCCGGCTTCAGCGTCAGCACCTGATCTAACTGCACTTTGCCCTCATCTACTGCTTGGAAAAAAGCTACTAAAATTGGCACTTTAATTGTGCTAGCTGAAGCAAAAGCAGTATCGCCATTAAAATTTAGGTAGCTTCCAGTATCTAAATCGACTAGAAATATTCCGGCTGTCAGACTAGGATTTTCTGTTGCTAAAACCTGAACTTGCGTTTTCAAAGCTCCTAATTCTTGATTCAGTTGCAGCACTTCTGGGGTCGCGGGTGCCGCAGATGCGGTATCGGCTGGGTTGTTCTGCCCTGCGGTGGTTTGTTCTTCTGGCGCTACAGTGGATGCTCGACTCACAGCATTTACCACCGACAGCAGCGTACCGCAAATCACCGCTATGCCAACTCCCAAAATCAGCAAGCGAGTAGCATACACCAACGGCGGTACGCTCCGAGGAGCAGAGCGTTTACCCGTTCTCTCACTCGCTTGTGGGCGCGGTTTAGGCACGGGGGGTTTTTTGGCATCTGCGGGGATTACGGTGTCTTGAATGCGAACAGGGGGCGAACTGGGACGACTTCCACGGGTGGTAGGGGGAGTGGCTGTGGGGATCTGGCTGTTGGGATTGCTGGCGATCGAACTTACATTTTCCCGCTCCAGAGTCGGGTCTGGAAACTCAAACATATCGACAGCAGCGAGACCTTTTTTGCGTGGTTGGCGAGTCTTCGACTGCGGAGTTTTGCTGGTTCTGGGTTTTCTGGGGTTAATTGCCGAGCGAGGATCGGATAAAAAGTCTTGTGTGGTAAATTCTTCTGAAGATGTGGGAGAATTGGTTCCTTTTCTGCTGCCGCGGCCCTGTTGCAGTGGCACAATCGCAGGTTCGGGCGATCGAATTTCTGAATTGCCGTTTCGCGGTTGCTCCGGGCGGCGACGGCCGGAGTTGCCAGACTGACTGGCCTTGCCGGACTTAGGCTGCTTTGAGCCGGAGTTGGGAGAGGATATCGACGAGGATATCACCGATAATATCGATCCTTTGGGAAACCGCTCTGCCACGTCTTACTCCTTCATCACTAATGTAAAGTTCAAGTTTAAGATTTTTCAGCTTGCCAGCCAATCAATTTTAGATTTTAGATTTTAGATTTTAGATTTACCCCAGACGCTGCATGGTATCAGCAACCAAGTTTATTGCTCGCAAATTATCCCAAAGCTTAGGTTTTTAGTCAAGAAACCCGGTTAGGAAGGTGACAAGTGGGGGCAGGAAAGTTCTCTGTGAAAAAAATCCTCAATCTCACATCCCCAATTATCAGCATTTCTCCTAGCTATCCGTTGGATTTTCCGGCAACGCCCCATCCAGAGTATCAGAATTTGCCTCTCGTGGGTAAGTTTTGATTGCCCATTCTGTTTGGCGGAGGACGCCCCGCAGCATGGCGACTTCATCAATTGTCGGATAGGCTCTGTTGTACAAACGCCGAAATTTTTCCATCCGGCTTGCTGCTGTGTGGTACTGCAAATATCCTATTTTTAACAGCAAAGTTTCTAGTTGCTGGTAATATCCCTCTAAATTTTCCAAGGGAGCACTGGCGAGGGGAATTGAGGGATTTTCTGTCTGGCGGGTGGCAAGTTGTTCTTGGTAACAAGTTGATAAATTATCTGTGGCATCGGGTATTGAAGAGGTAGAGCCTCTGGATATGCGTTCCCCGGCTGAGCCTGGGAACGAGGAATCTTCTTCTTCCTTCCCTCTTCCCTCTTCCCTCTTCCCTCTTCCGACTTCCCTCGGACTGACATCCGTTACATCCGTTACATCCGTTACAGAATCCGTTGCCGAACTTCCTTCTTCCTTCTTCCTTCTTCCTTCTTCCCGGTATAGTTCGTAACAGCAGATAGCGACGGCTTGGGCGAGATTTAGGGAAGTGTAGGCATCGCTGCTGGGAATGCGGATCAGGCGTTGAGCGCGGTTTAATTCGGCATTGGTCAACCCGCAGTCTTCTCGGCCGAAAATGAGGGCGCTGGGGGCTTCAAGGAGCCAAGGCAAGGCATCTGCGGGATCTTCTAGTTGTGTTGGTAACGATCGACAATCATCCCCTGTAGTTGCGATCGCTCTGACACACCCAACCAAAGCAGCAGGCAAACTCTCGACTACTTTGGCAGTTTCCAATATGTCGGCGGCGCGAACTGCCATCAGTCGGGCTTCTTCCCCTAAATGATCGCATTGGGGATTTACCAAAACTAATTGGTGCAAACCCATATTTTTCATGACGCGGGCAACAGAACCCACATTCAATGGGCCTGCAGGTTCGACTAAGACTATTCGGATGTTGGCGCCGGCCGTTGAGAGCATTTTTATTTGGGGAGGTGTTAGGCAGAAATTGGTTGTGTTGTTTGTTTTGATTAAAATTTAATCAGTAATGTAATGTCAAAGTTAGCATGGCCAAGCAGAGATCGAAATCTGATTTACCGACAAAAATGTGCCCAGTGTGCGATCGACCTTTTACTTGGCGCAAAAAATGGGCGGGCTGCTGGGATGAGGTCAAATACTGCTCCGAACGTTGTCGCCGCCGCCGCGAAAGCGGCTCAAGATTAAGAATTTAGGGCAAGTTGCTCGATCGAAGTTAAGATTGCAAAGGAAAAATTTTAGGTTAAAAAATATGGCATCGCAACAAGTGCAACCAAAGTTAGTTATTCACGGCGGTGCCGGCAGTTCTCTACACAGTAAAGGCGGAATTGAGGCCGTGCGGAAATCGCTTTACGATGTTTTGGAGGAAGTTTATCCGCTGCTGAAAGACGGTGCAAGTGCCGTAGATGCAGTGGTGCGGGGCTGCCAATTGTTGGAAGATGACCCGCGATTCAATGCCGGTACTGGTTCTGTGGTGCAGTCGGACGGTCAAATTCGGATGAGTGCTTCGCTGATGGACGGTTTGATGCAGCGTTTCAGCGGGGCGATTAATGTTTCTCGCGTTCAACATCCGATCGAACTTGCTCAATTTTTGCAACATTCGGACGATCGAGTTCTCTCTGATTTTGGTTCGGCGGAATTGCTGCGAGAACTTCAATTGCCGATTTACGATCCGATGACGGATTTGCGTTTGCACGAGTGGATGCAGGAACGCCAAGGCAATTTTAGCAAAGCAATGGCTGACGTGGTGGCCGAACCTGCCGGTGTTGGTACGATCGGAGTCGTAGCTTTGGATGTGCATGGACGCTTGGCTGCTGGGACTTCGACTGGTGGCAAGGGTTTTGAGCGCATCGGGCGGGTTAGCGACTCGGCGATGCCGGCGGGTAATTACGCGACTGGAAATGCAGCGGTAAGCTGTACGGGGATTGGCGAGCACATTATGGACGAGTGTTTGGCGGCGCGAATTGTGGTGAGGGTGACAGATGGTTTAAGTTTGAAAGCTGCTTTTGAGCGTTCTTTTACTGAAGCTGACGAACGTCAACGGGATTTTGGGGCAATTGGAATTGATGCTAGCGGGGCGATCGCTTTCGGCAAAACTAGCGAGGTGATTTTGGGTGCTTTTCACAACGGTATGCAAATGGGCGATACTTTGGAAATGAGCAAGGGAACGCTGATTTTTATTGCTTAAAATGGTTCTTAATCGGTGATTCTGAGCCTCGACTTCTCCAAGAAGTCGGGGTTTTCGATCGGCGTTAGTTTTATATCAAATCTGGTGGCATCCGAATTGATATTACCCACAGTCAGGACTCGGTGCCGTGCCGTTTCTCTACAATTAATCGGGCGATGCTTACATACAAAGCCAGGAAAATTGATTATTTTGGGGTAGGGAAACGGCAATGCCTTGTCCTCATTCCTTCGACTCAGAAATTGAGCGAATTTTTTCTTGCGATCTAGTAAAAATTAATTCACCATCAGTCACTTTTCCTTGAACAATTTGCTGAGTACCGCTAGCAATTTTTTGTCTCAGTTCTGCCAGACGATTCTGTTTCAATGCAATATTTCTTTCTTCTGACAGTTGCATTGTCTGGGCAATTCTAAAAAACCTTAAATCAATTATACTCTAATAAGATAATCGTAAGGTGCGCATTGCGCACCCTACAGATAAAGTTTATGCGTCCAGGACTAATAATTTAAGCCATCGCCCGTCACCTCTGCAATCTTAAATCTGCAGTTGCCAAAGTTTAACTGTACCATTCTCCCCGCCGCTGACGATAGTTTCGCCCAAAAGCCCGATCGCCACCGCAGACACAGCGCTAGAATGTCCATCTAAAGTGTGCAGCAATTCGCCGCGAAGATTCCAAAGTCTAACAGTACCGTCAAAACAGCCGACTGCAAAGTATTTCCCATCAGGGCTAATTGCGGCGGCGGAAGTGATGCGAATTCCTGTATGCAGCGAATGCAATAATTCGCCTGTTTGCAAATTCCACAGTTTGATAGTTTTGCCGCCGTGACTGACAAGAATTTGGCTATCGGGAGAAATTGCTACATAATTTTCGCTGCCAAACGTTCGCCTTACTTCGCCTCCCGGCAATTCCCACAAAGTGACTGTGGCGCGGCAGAAACCGCTGGCTGCATTGAGGCCGCTGGCTACTAGCATTCTGCCGTTGGGACTGAGGGCGATCGCACTAATGTCATCCCCTTTATAGCCTTCCAAAACTTGCAGCAGTTGGCCGGTGTTGAGGTGCAGAAGCTTGATGGTGCCGCGGGTGGTGCCGATCGCCAAAATTTGCCAGTCGGGGCTGACGGCGACGGATTCGTGGCGGTGCACGTCTGCCAAACGCTTCAGCAGTTCGCCGTTTTGCAGGTTCCAGAGTTTGACTGTGCCCGCGCGCGATCGTGTCAGCAGCGTTTTGCTGGCAGGGCTGAAAGCCACTAGCAATACCGCTGTTGAATGTCCGAAAATCGTCTGCCGCAGTTCACCGCTGTGCAAACTCCAAATTTTCACTGTACTGTCGTCAGATCCCGTTGCCACTAATTGTCCGTCGGGACTGATAGCTGCAGATAAAATCCTGTCTGAATGGTGAAGAGTCGCTTTTAAGATGGCGCCGGTTGAGGTTTTTGGCTGCGTTTTATATCCGGCTATTTCCAGCCAGTCGATCGCATCTCTCCAATTTTTGAGAGCATTTCGGGGTCGATTTGTCAATAATTCTATGTATCGGTACAAAGTTTTTGACAAATCAACTTCGACACCTTTGATTTGTTTGTTGAGAAAAACCGCGATTTCCGCTGGGCTGTAGCCGCACAACAAGCCACAGAGATGCCGCTTTTCTACGGGTGTCAGCCCTCTTCTGGTGTGGGGGGCGAATTCTTGTTTGGCATTTGCCAAGTCGGTATAAAGCTTTTGGATGTCCCAGCCTTTGCTTGCGCGTGCAAATGGTTCTTCGGGTCGATCGAGGGTAGAGGGTATCATTTGCGGCAGTCGCGATCGAGTTCCTAGTCAAATTCCTAACCAAAATCCTAACATTCGCTGTGCGCGATCGAACTGTTGTCACCGCTAATCTATTTTTAACACAGCCAACAGGGTAGTGAGTTTCAGGTAGAAAATCTGCTCTTTTACAGTTGGCAAAATAACTATCCCTCAATCGGAAAAATAGAAAATGCCTGGAATTGCGATCGCCTTATTTTTCATCCTAGGTTTAGTTGTAAGTCTTGTTGGCTATTTTTGGGGATTAATTCAAGCTTTTGGAGAGGAAACTATTTGGGGAGTGCTTTACTTGCTTGTCCCCTTGGCTTCATTGGTTTTTTATATCAAAAATTGGAGCAATAAAAAAATCAGAAAAACATTCTTAATTCAAGGTGCGGGATTGCTGATGTTTGTATTGGGAGGAATTACTACTTCAGTATTTTATGGCAAAAATTTTGTAAAAATCTCTGAATCTGCGCCTAATGTAGAGCAGGCGGCTAACGAGCAATCGCCCTCTTATTTTCCTTCTGATTTCAACACTTCTCCATCACCCTATCAAGAGTTATCTCCTGCTTTCGAGTCATTTCCTGTTGCCGCAGCACCTGTTGCTGAGCCTAATTCTGCTCCTGTTGCTCAAAAATATGACTTCAAACAATCGATGAAACTCGGTTATATCTACTA
This sequence comes from Microcoleus sp. AT9b-C3, assembly GCF_036705485.1. Lineage (NCBI taxonomy): Bacteria > Bacillati > Cyanobacteriota > Cyanophyceae > Oscillatoriales > Microcoleaceae > Microcoleus > Microcoleus sp. AT9b-C3. Next base: position 164,047 of record NZ_JAUBUR010000007.1, read on the forward strand.
CGGACAGGGAGACTATCAAACCGCTTTAATCAATTTTAACAGAGCTTTACAGGTACGTCCGGGCGATGCTTATGCTGTCAAGGCTATTTACAACACCAAAAGTGCGATCGTCCAAAACAATGTCAAATAATAATCCGTGCATTAAAAGTTGCCTACAGCGGATAGATAAGTAATTTACATTTTTTTAAAATTCAACAACAATTAAACTCATGAAGATTCTCAAGCAAACACCAAATAAACTAATAATTAATACTGCGAGTTGCTGGGATGGCTTGCTATTAGTTTGTCCCTTCATCATCATTGGATTATTGCAGATTATTTTAGCATCAAATTGGATAGGGGGAGGCATATTTCTGTTGTTTTCGCTTTCTTTGTTGGACGGCCCGATAGATGAAACATACATTTTTGATAAAACTTTTAGCAAAATGACTATTAAACGACGGGGTGTATGGTTTCATGATGTTACCGAATGCTCAACTCACGAGATTTCTGCGGTGGAATTAGAGGAAGTGAGAGATAGCGAGGGAAATCGTAGCTATTATGTCGATTTGTGGATGTTCGGGGGCGATATCATCTGTTTAAGAAGCTATTCACTAACAGAACAACACAAAATGGCTGACTTGATTCGCAGCTATATCTCGATTAACGATAATCGCAGCCTTAGCAATGTATTTGCCGTGCAAGTCCGTGAATCGTAGCTATCCTGTAGGAAATCGCCCAAATGGATAACTAACGATAATTAGGTAGGCGCAAATAAACCTGATAATGTAACAAAATGTAAACCTGTACTCATCTGGGTGATTATTTTCCTAGGGAGCGCGAAGTTAACGTTTTATTCCCCATAATATAATTAATATATTTTTAAGATTCATATATTTAAAATCATGGAAAGCTATCTTAAATCCAGCAGCAGGTAAACTAGCGATATTTGTTGTCGGTCAGCAATTTTAGTGCTAACCTATTACAAAAATAAAAGGGGTCATGGCAGAGGACGACTTCAAATAATATATAAGTTAACAATTCGGCTAACCGGGGTGAGTAAGGCGATCTGTAACATCATTTTTGGAATTGAAGGGTGGAATAAATGAAAATAATCAAGCAAACAGCAAGTGAATTAATAATTCAGACTCAAAGCATATTTGATTTTTGGTTGCCTAGCTGTTTATTCATGGCTTTTGGACTGTTCGGGCTGGCTTTTGATTATCATAAAGCAACCCTGAGCTGCCAACGATTGCAGGCCAAACAAGGCAGTTGCCAGATTGTGCGATCGAATTTACTGGGTTCAAAAATCCAAGAAATTGAGCTGGCTTCTTTGCAGGGAGCTAAAGTTCAAAGATGCGGCTATAAAACCCGAGTTGTACTTCTAACTTCTGTTGGCAATGTTCCTTTCACTGCTAACTCCCCTAATTGGGGAAGCCAAGACGCTGTTGCTTCTGACATCAATTTTTTTGTTAAAAATGCCAAAGATCGATTGCTGCGCTTAAGCCAAGAAGATCGCTGGTTGGGATGGACAGGAGGCATATTTTTGCTCGCAGCAGCCGCAGTGATCGTCTTGAGAAATAATGAAACCTTCAGCTTCGATGGAAATTTAAACACCTTGACTGTTAAACAGCAGGGTTTGCTTGCACGTAAAGTAATTGAATACTCTCTGTGCGAGATTTATGGCGTGGAAGTCGATCGAACCAAAGATCGGCAGAATGACACTTGGTACGAAGTCAGACTGTTAGTTTGTGGAGGATCTCGAATATCCCTGCCCCACACGATGAGTCCCTACAAGCAAGTAGAAATCGCCAAAGCGATTAACAACTATCTGCACGAGCAAAAATAACACAAAATAGCCGATCGCGATCAACCCGATTTCTCAAGGTTGCGGACTTACGCAGAAACCGGGTTTTTCACCAAAATCTCTTCTAGAGTGCGATCGCTGCCGTTAGAAAGACCGGCTTTCTTTGGTATCCAGTGCCAAACTCGCAGGTGGAAACTGAATCATCTAAAAAGTGAACAATTGTTCACTTTTTTGGTTCTTTCAACTTCCAACCTGGTTTGACAACTTGCCTAGAACGCGCAACTACTAAACAATCATTCGGCACATCTTCTGTTACCACAGAACCCGCCGCTACAGTAACATCTTCCCCCACAGTTATCGGTGCCACCAGCACGCTGTTAGAACCAGTTTTACTCCGATCGCCTATTTGAGTTTTGTGCTTGTTTTTTCCGTCATAATTTGCCGTAATTGTCCCAGCACCGATGTTGACTTTTTCTCCCAAAGTCGCGTCGCCTAAATAAGACAAGTGAGCGACATTAGTTCGATCGCCTATTTGAGTATTTTTCAACTCTACAAAATTGCCGACGCGGCAGTTCGCCCCAATTTCTGCGTGTCCCCGCAAGTGTGCGTAAGGGCCAATTCGCGAATTTTCAGCAACTATACTGTCAGAAACCACCGAATAAAGCACAGTCACATTTTCCCCAATCTGACTGTTTTCGATCAAACTGCCGGGGCCGATGCGACTCCCAGAGGCGATCGAAGTTTTGCCCCGCAAGTGAGTTTGCGGTTCAATTACCGCATCCGGCTGCAACTCTACTGTATCGTCGATCGTAATGCTGTTGGGATCTAGCAGCGTCACTCCCGCCGTCATCCACTTGTCCTTGATCCGCGTTTGCAAAATATCGCAAGCTGTGGCTAAATGTTTGCGATCGTTAATTCCCAATATTTCTTGATAATCTTCCACATCCACGGCCATCACCGGATTGAGGAAATTTACCGTATCAGTTAGGTAATATTCTTTTTGGTCATTGTCTGCCTTCAATTCTGGCAAAATTTTCTCTAAATCCGGCCAGTGAAAGCAGTAAACACCTGCATTAATGCGGTGATTTTGCTTTTGAGCTTGTGTGCAGTCCCGGTCTTCGACAATTTGCTGGACTAAGTTTTGACTGTCGGTAAATACTCGGCCGTACCCTTGAGGATTCGGCAAATTAGCTGTCAATAAAGTAGCAGAGTTTTGGTGCTGTTTGTGAATTGCTATCAATTGTTTGATAGTTTCTGCCCTCAGCAAAGGTACATCCCCATTTAAGACCAGCAAGTCTCCTTGAAATCCTTCTAAGTGAGGCAGCAATTGTTGGATGGCATGACCTGTTCCCAATTGTTCGGTTTGCTCGACAAATTCTAGGGGAGGAAGTTGAGAATTTTTCTCCGATATTTCTTGGCCTCTAATTAGAGATTCTTTAACGAGTTCGCCTCGATAACCGACGATGACAAGTCGCCTGGTAATTTGAACTTCTTGACAACTTTGGAGGACTCTCTCAACTAGCGATCGACCGCCCAATTCGTGTAGAACTTTGGGCAAGTCAGATTTCATGCGCGTGCCGCGTCCAGCCGCTAAAATTGCTATTGCTACCATTGTACGATCGAGTTATTTGCTATAAAAACTTGAATATTGACAAACTGATGATATCACTCGCTGCCGGCCGATGGCACTGCGATCGCACAAATTTTTCACCTAAAATTTCCCATCTCCCATCCGCGCGATCGAGGATTTTTCCAGGCGGAGGCTGGTTTTAGGGGCGATGCTTGCAATATCTGGACTGGCGCGCCCGGTATCAAAAACCCGGTTGCAGCAGTATTTGACGGCTGAGCGAGAGAACTTGGATTCATCACCAAAAACCTGAATTCGGTTTTTAGCTAGGAATGCAAGTCCTGCCCCAAGGGATGCCAGGCCTAGCGAGAGTGATAATTTGCATCTTTGGGCTGGGATTTGCCACGATACATTATACTATTTGTTGAATTTCAGTTATTGTGTTTTCAACTCCAAAAAACTCTTTCTGAATTTTTTATTTTTTCTGCCTTCTCTCTTCTATCTTCTGCGTTATCAGGTGTCCAGCTATGACAGAGGTTAATTTTCAGGAACTTGCCAAGCAGGGAAATCTCGCCACTGCTATCGCATCTTGGCTAAACAGCAAGTTACAATCTGAAGGCATCACAGCCTCGGCGAATCTCGACGGCGACTGTTTGGATGTAATTCTTGAGGCCGAGCAGGTACCGATAGAAGATACATTAGTTGATTTTGTTCGCACCGAGCTGACGAATTTGCAGCCGGATTCGATTCGCAAAGTGAAGGTTGAGGGGCGAGAAAGCGGTCAGATTGCTGCTGCTTGGAGTCAAGAGTTTAGTTTGGAGAACATCAATTTTGAACAACAGAGCTTTGCAGGAGAATCTGTGCCAAATACTGCTGTTGCTAATATAGACGATCGCACAGAGATGGAGAACAATTTTGAGGAGGAAAAACCGCCCGAACTTGCTGCATTTGAGAATCGGCTGCGATCGACTTTCATTGTAGTCGGCCTAGTAACGGGTATGTTGGCGATCGCCGTGGTGGCGTTTGTCGGTAAGATTTTAAACGAGCCGACAGCAACTGCGGGGAATAATCCCGATGAAACAGCAGATTTAGCAACTGCACCAGATACTTTTCGAGAAGCCGTTAACAGCGCACTCAAAGCAGCAGAATTAGGGCGATCGGCAAAAACCAAGGAAGATTGGACTACAGTTACCGATCGTTGGCAAGAAGCGGTATCATTAATGAGAAGAGTACCAGTTTCTAGCCCCAACCATCAACTAGCTCAAGCAAAAGTAATTGAGTATCAGAAATATCTGCTTTACGCTCAAGAAGCAGCAGTAACTCCGCCTCTGCCAACTCCAACTCCGGCACCAGCCGAAAAATCACCTGCGGAAAAAGCAACCCCTAAAAAATCCAATTCGCCCAAAGAAACTTCGGAGAAAGCAACTCCTAAAAAATCCAATTCTGAAAATAGAGCTTCAGAGAAAGCCAATTCTAATAAATCTCTTTCCGACAAGGCAGAACCAGAGAAAAAATCTCCTTCCAGATAGATGTTAAAATATAGATTTGACTAATTATGACTGACAACAACTACATCGTTTCTCCTGAATGGTTAGCCACCAATACCGACAACCCGCAAGTTGTAATTATTGACTGTCGGTTTTCCCTTGCCGACCCTGAATTGGGAAAAAAACAATATCAAGAAAGTCACATTCCCGGAGCTTTCTATTTAGATTTAAACCGCGACCTGGCGAGTTCAGTCGGCAAACACGGCGGTAGACATCCCCTGCCAAATATTGAAGAATTATCTGCGAAATTGAGCGCGATCGGTATTAATTCACCAGAAACTTTAGTCGTAGCTTATGACGATTCGCGGCTAGCTTTTGCGGCTCGTTTGTGGTGGCTGCTGCGATATATGGGACACAGCAAAGTTGCTTTGTTAGACGGCGGTTTCAGTGGCTGGAAAGCGGCGGGCTATCCGGTAACAAATATTTTGCCAGACCCCCGCGAGGGTAAATTTGTGGCTCATTTGCAGCAGGATTTGGCGGTAGATATTGAGGCTGTAAAAGAGCGTAAAGACTTGCCGGGAAAGGTTTTGGTTGATTCGCGAGAAAGCGAGAGATATGAAGGTTTGCGGGAGCCGATCGACCCCATTGCAGGTCACATTCCGGGTGCGGTTAACTATCCTTGGCAAGGGGTGACGGATGAAACTGGAAAAGTGCGATCGGCATCCGAACAAAAACAGCGGTGGACGGAATTAGAAAAAGCCGAAGAAATTATTGTTTATTGCGGTTCTGGGGTGACGGCTTGCGTTAATTTACTGTCTTTAGAAATCGCCGGAATTTCCGATGCTAAACTTTATGTCGGTAGTTGGAGTGACTGGTGTTCTTATCAGTTGTAGGGTGCGCATTGCGCACCTTACGGGAAGCGCAATGTATTTGTAGGGTGCGCATTGCGCACCTTACGGGGAGTAAAACTGCGCACCTTGCAGGAACCGCAATGCGCAACTCAATGTATTTGTAGGTGCGCATTGCGCACCTTACGGGGAGTAAAACGGGAATCAAAGATCACCTAAAAATCAAAATAAATATAAGGCAAACCCCCTTCTGGAGCCAACACCCAAACCGCATACAAACAAAGCGGCACTAACACCAATTTCAGCGGCCAATTTAACTCCAATTTCAAACCCCGACTCAACGCATAATTCCCCAGCATCGCCGCAGCCAAAGCCGCCAACATCCAAGTTAAATGCACTCTTTCCAAACCCAAAGCTTCCCCATAAACTTTCTCAGCAAACTGCACGTCAGCAGTGTGTCCCCACAAATGCGAAATCGCCCATCCAGAATCTTTTAAATCGGGAAGACGGAAAAATATCCAACTACCAAAAACCATCGCCTGAGTCAACAGCCAACCGATCGCAATCCCGATCGGATTTTCCCACAAAAACTCGATCCGCAACCGCTTAAACAGCACATCAGTCAGCCTGTGAACCGCCAAAGCCAAACCGTGTAAACCCCCCCACACAATAAATCCCCAAGCCGCACCGTGCCAAATTCCCGCAATTAACATGACAATAGCCAAATTCAGACAAGTGCGCCACAAACCGACTCGCGAACCGCCCAAAGGAAAATACAAATAATTGCGTAGCCAATCGCCTAAAGTCATGTGCCAGCGCCGCCAAAAATCAGCTATACTGGCACTAAAATAAGGAAAATCAAAATTTGGTGGCAAATACCAACCCAGCAGCAAAGCAGTACCGCGCGCCATGTCAACATAGCCACTAAAATCGAGATAAAGTTGCAGCCCGTAAGCAAAAATAGCCAGCCACAAATCCTCGCTACCCGCCCGCTGCAAGTTGGTAAAGCTTAAATCGACATAAATTCCTAAGTTATCTGCGAAAAGACCTTTTTTTACTGCACCAAAGGCGATCGTCCAAAGTCCCTCAGAAATGCGATCGGGCGTCGGAAATTGTTGGGTTTTCAGTTGATAGATCAAGTTGTGATACCGAGTAATCGGGCCGGAAATCAGTTTGGGAAAAAACAACTTGTAAGCAGCAAAGTGCAGCAGCGAAGTAGCAGCAGGCGCGCCTCGGTACACGTCAATCAAATAAGCAATGCACTCAAAGCAAAAGAAACTCAATCCCAAAGGTGCGATGACGTGACTTTTCACCCAGTCAGCCCCGTCGATAGCTACAGGCCAATTGAACAAAGTGCCGATCGAACTCAATAAAAAAGGCACATACTTAAAGCCCAGAAGCAGCAACACATTCAGGCAGATGCCTATCCACAGCAGCAACAAACGGCGCCGGTTCCAAGATTCATTAGCAATCCGCCAATCCAGAGGTTCCCCTATCGCCATCGCCAAGCAGTAATTAAACAAAGCACCGACTAACAGCAGAGGAATATACCAAATTTGCAGCGAAGCGTAAAAAATTAAACTACCCGCCAACATGATGAACAGCCGCCACCACCGCAGCGGAACCAACCAGTAAGCCGCGAACAAAACTAACAGAAACAGGGCATATTGAAGGGAGATGAAAGTCATACCATTTTAGATTTTGGATTTTAGATTTTCGATTTAAGAATTGAGAATGGCTTATTTGGTATGGGTTTGGATCGCGGCCTTACTGTTGCATTATTTTTAATAATCCAGACTTTGCTAAGAACGAGATTTATCATGGGTTTTAGCCGATCGCCGACACGAAAACAGGCACTCGGTAAGTCCCTACTATATAGTCGGCCACTGAGAACTGCTACATTTTACAGCACAAAGGTTAAATGCTGTTGCAAATTAAATAAATATTGCCTGCTATAAATTAACGCTCTTACGAACCATATAAAATTTGGTGAAAAAAATATAATTAGGTTCGCAGCATCGGACTTCAGTTCTCAAAAGCTACAAGGCCTGATATTGTTTCCCCTTGCATCGGAATAATATTTTTCACCGTGCAGTGCTAGCATCCCGCACAGCAAAAAAGTGATGTAACCCAAAATGTTTTGAATTCATCACGATAGCAGGTATTTGACAAGTAGTGCGATCGCACTTCAACCCTTCCCAAACCTTAAATTCGGTCAGATCCGGTATCACAATGTCGATAAAAATTGCTTGCGGTGGCTCAAAGAGCAGCCGAACCCAAGCTTCACCACCGTTGGCGACCTATATCGCAGTACAATGAATTTTTGCCAGCAAGTCTTTCAGCAAATACCGAAAAACTATCTTCATCCTCCTCAATCAGAACTTTTGCTGCTGAATCCGGCACTGGCGAGCGAGAATTTGCGCTCGCCTGCGGTATTTCATCTGCCTTAGCAGCAGCTATTTCCAAAGAGTTTTCTGTATCTCCCGGATACAGAATCGGCAGTGTGACAAAAAAAGTCGAACCCACTCCGGGTGAACTTGTGATTTCAATACTTCCCCCTAGAAATTCCGCCAGTTTTTTGCACAGAGACAATCCCAATCCCGTGCCTTTGACGCCATTCTGCAAGGGGTTTTCGAGTTGGACAAATTCTTCAAAAATCCGCCTTTGATCGGCTGGAGGAATGCCGATGCCCGTATCTGCTACTGAAAAAGTAACTGTTCCCTCCTCTCCCATTTCCGCAGCCACTCGAACTTCACCTGCTTCGGTAAATTTGAGGGCATTAGAAATCAGATTTCGCAAAATCTGAGAAACTTTTCCCTCGTCGGTTGTGAGGATGGGAAGTTCGAGAGGATCTTCAAAAATTATAGAAACGGCAGAGTTTGGGGGAAGCAGGGGGCGCATCATTCCTCGCAGGGCGCTGAACAAATCTTCGACTTCAAAATCAGCCACGCGAACAGTTAGTTTTCCAGCTTCCACTTTGGCTAAATCTAACGAGTCGTTGACAAGTTCTGCGAGAGATTCGGCGGATTTGTAAATGTAATTTACTTGCTTGTCCTGTTCTGCTGAAAGTTCTCCGTCGAGGCGATTTAACAATATTTCCGAAAGGCTCATAATTGCCGTTAGCGGAGTGCGAAACTCGTGGCTCATATTGGAGAGAAAGCTGGTTTTGAGTTCGCTGGCGCGCCGGAGAGATTCGGCCTTGTCGTTCAATTCAGCGTAAAGTGCCAGGACTCCGCGATTGGTATCTTCTAGTTGTTGATTTAATTGTACGAGTTCTTCTTGACGCTGGCGGAGTTCGTCTAAAGTGCGTAGTAATTCTTGATTTTGCTGCTGAATTTCGGCATAGGGATCTTCGGGAATTTGGCGCGCTAGTTTGTCAACTAATTGATTGAGTTCGATCGCACTCAGCGCGGGCATATTTTTGGAAAACTGTTTAATTAATTGTACAGCCGTTCCGCGATCGGGCGCCGAGTCGATTTGCACTTCGTCCATCAACCGTTTGGCTGCTGCTAAACCGAGTCCCGCGCCAGTTTGCGATCTAAAATTGGGGCTTAACACAGCCGGTAAATCAGCAATTCCCGGCCCGGTGTCAGAAATCCGAGTCCGAAAAATTTGGGGTGATTCCCCTTCCACAATGAATTCTACTTTGCCACCGCCTGCATATTTGAAAGCATTGCGGGCAATTTCGGAAACTGCTGTGGCGATGCGAGTTTGTACTTGGGAATCGAATCCCAGCCCTTTAGCAATTTGGCGAGCTCTCTGGCGTACTTGTACGATGTCTTGTTCAAAGCGGACTTCCGTCGTCAGGATTGGGTAACTCACGCTGCTTCTCTCACCTTGGCTACTATAACTGTCATGTCATCGCGAGTGCGTTTGAAGTCCCGGTAGAGCACGGCTGCGATTAAAGCAGGATGTCTGGAGGCTAAACCCGGGTAGCGGTTTAAATTCCACTGCGCCGCCAAACCGTCGGAGTGCATGATGAGTAGGGACTGCTGCGACCAAGGATAGACAAATTCTGCTACTTTTCGCATCATATGTCCAACTGTGCCGTTGTAGGAAACCATGCTGCGGCTTTGGTTATCTGTGACAACTACACCGCTGATGTTTCCAATTCCGGCAAAACAAATTGTTTGTTGGGTAGGATCTATTTGGGCGATCGCCGCAGCCGCTCCTCTGGTATTTTTTAAAGCAGTGTGCGCCTTCTCTAAAATTGCTTTCGGCCCGAGTTTGGCGTTTTCCTGAAATACCCGCACTGCTTCGCGAGACGCTTCCTGGGCCAAATCCCCGTATCCGAGCCCGTCTGCAACTAAAATCAGGTTTTTGTCAAGGTGATTTTCTGCCGCCCAGGAATCGCCGCAAATTTGCTCTCCTACTTTCGGCAAGTGGATAACCCCAAATTCCAAGTAATTGCTGTTTTGGAAGACTTCCCGGCTATTTTGGGTCGGTTCCAGCCGCGCTAATAAGGCTGTCCCCAGTTTTGGTACAGAATGAATATCAAAAAAAGTAGAGAGGCGTTTAATTGCCCCCAGTCCAGTTCCAGGGCTTCCCGCTGTAGAAAAACCATCCCGCAGACAAAGCGCGACATTTGCCATTCCTTGGCCCCGGTCTAGCGCTACTATTTCAATGCTATATCCTGCGGCTGTTTTTGATGTTCGCAGCAAAATTTCTCCTTCGCCCGCGTGCTTGACCACGTTTTTTGCTGCTTCGGTGGTAACAATTGCCACTTTACCGCGATCGGTATCGTTAAATTCGACTTCGGCCGCCAGGGCGACTGCGATTCGCCGCGCTTCTCCGACTTGACTTTCTTCTGTTACGGGCAAGGCTACGGCATCTATCATTTTTTATAAGCTCTCATAATGAAATCCTCCATACGCCAACCCTCTCCGGGTATGGTGTGGGATTCCAAGAATCACTTCTTGGCTTTGCTGGTTACTGTTTATACCAATTTAAAAAAATAATACAACTATACGCAACCTCCAAACCCCGATCGTCCTCACTCAATCGATTTTAGATTTTAGATTTTAGATTTTAGAATTGAAGCATTAACCCCACGGATTCATCGGGGGGCTTGTATCCAGGATACTTTCGGTCATTCCCAATGGTTTAATCAAAAATCTCAACTCTCAAATCGTATTACTTCTTCAGCGCCAGCGGACGATCGCAATTTTAGTTCCCTTACCCACTTTGGAAACAATCTCAAATTCGTGCATCAACCGCTTGGAACCACTGAGCCCCAAACCCAAACCGTGATTAGAAGTATAACCGTCGGTCATTGCTAATTCGATGTCTGGAATTCCCGGGCCCTTGTCTTCAAATATCAGCCTCAGCCCTTTGCGGGTTCCTAATTGCAGCGTTTCGAGAGTTACAGTTCCCCCTTTGCCGTAGTCTACAGTATTGCGGGCGAGTTCGCTGGCTGCGGTAACGATTTTTGTTTGGTCTAATAAACCGAATCCCATTGCTACAGCCCAAGTTCGCACTTGCTGTCGGACGTGGACTATATCGGATGACGATCGGATTTCTAGTGTCTCACGTTTTGACATGGCGGCTACTGTACCAAAATAGAACTTCTCCACAAAATATAGGACTTACACTCGTCAACTTAGTTTCTCCTAATAGGACTTACACACTTACTACGATTTTCTCTCTAAAGAGAACATAGTGCAGGAATCTTAAACCCTTGATTTAACCCCCTTGAGTGCGTAAGCCCTTTCCTAAGAAATCTTTAGTTTGTCAACAGGGTATCTACAAACAAACTAGGTTTCTTTACTGCCTGTGCCTAAGTTACGGGACAATTAATCGACTGCTTACCAGAAAGAATTGGTTTAAAGCCCCAAGCCTTGTAGGTAGAAATTAAAAGAAGACTATTTATTACTCCAATCCTCGGACTTCCAGGTAGAGGTCGCTATAAAGCGGTCAACTGTCAACTGTCAACTGTCAACTGAAGATTGCTCGTCAAGATACCAACCCAAGGATTTTCTTAACAAAATCATGCCCTTTTCAACGCTTAAAGCTGTGCGAACTCCTGTCAGGGAAAGCCCCAACTCAACGAGGGTAATAGCAACCGCTGGCTGCATCCCGACTACAACTGTCTCCGCATCTAAAATTCGTGACATACTAGCGATATTGTTGATAATGCGACCGATAAAAGAATCAACAATTTCCAGGGAAGAAATTTCAATTAACACACCTTTAACACCTGTTTTTACGATGCGGTTCGTCAGGTCATCTTGCAGCGTCATTGCTAAGCGATCGTGCATATCTACTTGAATTGTTACTAGCAAAAATTCTCCCATTTGAAGAATTGGTATTCGTTCCACAAATTTACCTATTTGTTAAGTTTTACTTAAAATTTACTGTCAGACTGCAATATGTTTATCTTTCCTCTTTAAGATTTTTTATAGTTAAACCTTGGCGCTGCAAAGCGACTTTAAAAGCATCTGCTAAAGTCGCTTTTGTCAGAATATCCTGCAAGTCAACTCCCAAATGAACTATGGTTTGAGCTATTTGCGGGCGAATGCCGCTGATGATGCACTCAGTACCCATTAAACGGGCGGCGGCGACAGTTTTTAATAAATGTTGAGCAACTAAAGTGTCAACAGTCGGCACACCTGTAATGTCTAAAATCGCAAATTCTGAGCCTGTTTCCATGATTTCCTGCAACAGAGTTTCCATTACTATTTGAGTGCGGGCACTGTCGAGAGTCCCGATCATGGGTAAAGCGAGAATGCCTTGCCAAAGTTTGACTACGGGTGTTGACAATTCGAGCATTTCTTGCTGCTGGCGTTCGATGACTTCTTCGCGAGCTTTGAGAAAAATTTCTGTCACCCAAAGGCCGAGCTGGTCTAATAAACTGGTGGAAAGCCAAAGTTGTTCGACAAGTGCGTCGCGGTTTTCTGTCAGTTCATGACAAAGCCGATCGAACAATGGCTTTTTGAAGCATAAAATGAAACTCGCTATCTCTGAGGGAGTAAAACCTCTCTGAACGCGCGATCGCGAAACTTCTGCTAGCAGCACCCGCATATTTTCCCATTCGGGTGTCTGGATGTCGCTAAAGTTACCGTTCCCGACTGCAATGTGCAGCAATTGCAGGAACTCTTGACACTCGGAGCGCAATTCTTTGGCTCTCATCAAGTCGTCCCGCCGCAGCCCGGTATTTTGCAGTTCTTTGAGCCAGTCTGCTAGTAACTCTGCTTTGTGTCTTTGTAGGATTTCCGCGATCGTGTTATTGCTTGTGAGTTCCATTGAAATTCTCTCCTGCTTAGGAATTGGGATGAAGTTGTACGAGCGATTCCCTACGGAATAGCTTCGCCGCGCGTACCAAGCGTGTTTTTTGATGGGGCAACTTCTGAGTTTAGCTCACTGTTTGCTGTTTGCGATCGAGGGTTAAGTACCTAATTGTAAAATGCGTTTGACGATCGCACTGGTAGAACTCGGAACTTCTATTTCGATCAAGGAAATCTTGCCACCTCCGGCGATAACGGCCGGTGCTTCCGGCAGAGTTTCGACTTGATAGTCGCCTCCTTTAACGTATATATCAGGCTTCAGGATATTTATCAGTTTAGTTGCTGTAATTTCGGAAAAAATTACTACGGCGTCTACTGGTTTGAGGGCTGCTAACACTTCGGCTCGCTGATTTTCCGGTACGATCGGGCGGGGCGGCAATCCCGGCTGCTGCGGTTTGATAGCTTGCACGCTGGCGTCGCTATTCAATCCCACCACGAGCGATCGCCCCAATTTTTTGGCCGCCTGCAAATAGCGGACGTGGCCGCAGTGCAGGATATCGAAGCAGCCGTTAGTAAACACGATCGGACGCCACTTGTCCGGATCGGATGCGATCGATCTTTCAAGTTCTCTCAACGTATAAACATCAGAAATCATTGCAGTCATTACCACCCAATTTAAACAGCGATCCAAATTATCCTACCAAAAAATGTGATGTTTGCACTTGCGATATTAAAAAATCCATCATTCAATATCCTACTCATTAATATTTGTAGGTGAGCAGAAAATTAATTAGTAAATAGTAAATTTTAACCCAGAATGGATAAGGGAAAACTACCGAGGGCGAAGCAGATATGGAAAACATAATTTCTCCGTCAAAAACAGCTACTCGTCTATCGGTGACTGCCGTATCCTGCTGTTGGTAACTGGAGGTTAAAAAGGTTGGTAAACAATTATTTATTCCCGCCCTCTCTTATATCAATTACTATAAGACAAGGGATGAGAGTTCCACCGCATCGGGCAGGCGATCGGGTAGTGAGAACCCTAGGGGGTGAAACCCAGCGAAACGCGCTCCTCCTGTGTCTATTCTTTCTGACACCGCCGCGCGAGCGAAAGCTAGTTAAAAGCTGGAACCTAAGCGTGCAGAGCTAATCTTTACGCTGGATTCGCCAGACTATAGAAGAAGCCAGCAGTTGCTTGCAGCAGTTTCTGGGCGCTATCTTGACCAAGCCTTACAGCCACCCCTGAAGCGCGCAGCCTTTTGTGTCCAACTCTATATAGCTGTGCAGAAACTCGACCTTTTGGGTCGCAACCGCACCTTGTGAAAACCCAGGGGAAAGTCGAGGTCGGTACCCGAAGCAGCTATTTTGGTGGAAAATAGCTTAACTCCTTGAACAAAATCCACTCAACTACCCCATTGAATCTAACGGTGTAGAATTATCTAACACGAATTATGAAAGCAAGTAATAGCCGTCAATTTTCTTCAGTAGCTGCTCGAACTCTAAAAGTAGTTGGGATTATCTTGATTCTCTCTGCTTTGCTTGACTGCATTGTTCTGTCGCTGCCGGGAGAAACTTCAGACCTTCTCAATCGAGGCTGGCAGTTGGCTGCAGCAACTCAGATAGTTGACAGGGGCATTATTCCTTTGATCGGTATCGCCCTCCTGATGACTGGCTTTTGGGTTGACAGCAGCAGTGGAGTCTCTATTGAGCGACGCAAGGTTTGGCTGGACTTGCGATTCTGGGCGCTGTTGATTTCCAGCTTGTTAGGTCTAGTTTACCTATCTCTGGTTCCCGTTCACCTCAACAATACTCGTTTGGAACTCAAGGATGCTCTGGCTCAAGTCGATCAAGAAGCGGGACAAGCGGAAGGTCAACTTGAGGCACAACTTAAAAGCCCTCAATTTAAAGCTCAGGTAGAACAGCTCAAAAGCCAGCGTCGCAGCCAGATAGGGGCGCTGCTGGAAGACAATGGGAAGCTGCAACAAGCACTCAAGAGTCCAGAGGTTCCCAAGGAATTGAAAGCTGTGCTTGAGGAGTCGAAAAATGACCCGAAAGCCGTTGACAAGTTCCTGGAACAGCAAGCTCAAGCACTTCCGACTCAAGCTCGTAACGAGATTCGCACCCGCAAGCAACAAAAAGAGAAAGAGTTAAGAACTCGATCGAGAAATTCGAGTTTGCAGACGGGAATCACCAGTTTGCTGTTAGCGATAGGCTACATTACTGTTGGTTGGACGGGATTGAGAAGTATGGGAATTTTGCGGTTCGGCCGCCGCAAAAATTGACCGGCGCTGGCAGGGATCGTGCTGGTCGAGACATCCCTGAGAAATAGTTTGTTTGCCCAATAGTTTGCCCTTACTGAAAGCTGGGAATGTTCTCAATTTATATTCTGACTTACAACGAAGAGATTGATATCGCCGCTTGCATTGAATCGGCGCTGCTTTGTGACGATATCATTGTAGTTGATTCTTTCAGCACAGATCGCACCCTTGAGATTGTTCAGAACTATGCCGTGCAAACAGTGCAGCACCGCTTTGAAACTCACGGACGCCAGCGGACTTGGATGCTCCAAGAAGTCCCCTGCAAGTACGAATGGGTTTACATCCTCGAAGCTGACGAGCGGATGACGCCTGCACTGTTTGCTGAATGCTTAAAGGCGATCGAAAGTCAAGAATATATCGGCTATTACGTAGCTGAAAAAGTAATATTTATGGAGCGCTGGATTCGCCGCAGCACTCAATATCCCCGCTATCAAATGCGTCTGTTTCGCAAAGACCGAGTGTGGTTTACTGACTACGGTCACACTGAACGGGAAGTCTGCAACGGGCCTACTCACTTTTTGAAAGAAACTTACCCTCACTATACTTGCAGCAAAGGTCTTTCCCGCTGGATTGAAAAGCACAACCGCTACTCGACTGACGAGGCGGCTGAAACTCTTCGTCAATTAGAAGCGGGTCAAGTAAATTGGTGGGATTTATTGTTTGGCGCGTCGGAGGTGGAAAGGCGCCGCGCTTTGAAAGATTTTTCTTTGCGCTTGCCTTTGCGGCCTGTGGTGCGCTTTTTCTATATGTATATTTTACTGGGCGGATTTCTTGACGGCCAAGCCGGATTGGCTTGGTGCACGCTGCAAGCTTTTTATGAATATCTAATTTTGCTGAAAGTTTGGGAAATGAAGCATCTACCACTACCAACTTTAGAGGTAGCAGCCGAACAATCTATTTCGGAAGTAGTAACAGTTGAACCGTCAAAAGTTTCTTATAATCTTGGCGCTTCTGATACTCGAAATTAAAAATAGGTAAGAGGTAAGCTCGCCTAGCGGTAGTATTTGGAACTTGTACCCTCGCGGTTCCCCCGCCGATCGGACTCGATGGGTAGCAGAAGTATTGAGAAGTGGTATTACATCCTTACCGTGTGCATCAAAATTATTCATCTCTCTCTTCTCTTCCTCTGTGAACTCTGCGTACTCTGCGGTTAAATCATTCCGATGCAACCGGAATTAATATTAAATTCCTTAAATCCGAAGCAATCGAATCCGTTGCAGAACTTCCTTCTTTCGCCACAACAAAACAAAAAAACCCGGCTCTCCTGGGTTTATGGTAGATACGGTATCAGACACAACTGTTCGCGATTCGGTGATGCCCTTGGAGTAAGGATATGCAGTTTGTTTATCACCACAAACTCAGGATAGCCAAAAACCCGATTTCTTGGAGAAACCGGGTTTCTGAATACCCTCAAATTTTTAGGTTTAATAAAGTTTTGATTCTTCTTAACTCAAAACTCTCACGACTCACAACTTAAAACTCTTGAGATTTGGCTGTTGTTTTTGCCCGATCGAGCTTTAAAATCAATACCCCCAAAGGTGGCAAACACAAGTCGATCGAATAAGCACTGTTGTGGAACCACCACTCCTCAGTCCACTTACCGCCCAAATTCCCCATATTGCTGCCGCCGTACTCCCGCGCGTCGCTGTTAAACAACTCCGTATAGAAACCTGGTTCCGGCACTCCTACGCGATAGTGAGAGTGTGGCTGCGGCGTAAAATTGCACACTGTCACCACAAACTCGTCGCCATCCTTCTCTCGGCGCACAAATGCCACGACACTGTGTCGGTTGTCGCTGCAATCAATCCACTCAAACCCATCCTCAGCAAAATCTTGACTGTAAAGTGCCGTTTCGCTGCGGTACAAATTGTTCAAATCCTTAAAAAACAGCTTCAACTTTTGGTGCGGCTCGAATTGCAGCAACTGCCACTGCAAATCCCCCCAAACGTTCCACTCGTGCCACTGACCAAACTCCATCCCCATAAAGATCGTTTTCTTTCCGGGATGAGTAAACATAAAAGTAAACAAACACCGCACGTTTGCAAACTTTTGCCATTCGTCCCCTGGCATTTTCCCGATGATGTGAGCCTTGCCGTGGACTACCTCATCGTGGGACAAAGCCAGCATGAAATTCTCGCTGTGGTTGTACCACATACTGAAAGTTATGTTGTTCTGGTGGAACTGGCGGAACCACGGGTCCATGTGGTAATAGTCGAGCATATCGTGCATCCAACCCATGTTCCACTTCAGGTTGAAACCCAAACCACCTACATAGGTCGGCCAAGATACCATCGGCCAAGAGGTAGATTCTTCGGCGATCGACAGCGCACCAGGGAAATAGCTAAAAATGACGTGATTCGCCTGACGCAGAAAATCTGCCGCCTCGATATTTTCCCGACCCCCGTACTGGTTGGTCAGCCATTCTCCCGGTTCACGGCAGTAATCCAAATAAAGCATCGAGGCTACGGCATCAACACGAACCCCATCGATGTGGTACTTGTCAAACCAGAACAGAGCGTTTGATACTAGGAAATTCCGCACTTCGTTGCGGCCGTAGTTAAATACTAGGGTTCCCCACTCTTTGTGTTCGCCCTTGCGGGGATCGGCGTGTTCGTACAAGTGAGTTCCATCAAAGAAAGCCAAACCGTGGCCGTCTTTCGGGAAATGTCCCGGTACCCAGTCCACGAGTACGCCAATGCCGTTGGCGTGGCACTGGTCAACAAAATACATGAAATCTTCTGGTTTGCCGTAGCGGGAAGTTGGGGCAAAATAGCCGGTGACTTGATAGCCCCAAGAACCGTCGAAAGGATGTTCCGCGATGGGCAGCATTTCGATGTGAGTGAATCCCAAATCTTTGACGTAGGGTATCAGCCTATCGGCTAATTCCCGGTAAGTCAGAAAGCGCGCCCCGGGATTGAGTTCCGAAACCTGCACGGTTGGTTCTATTTCCCCATTTGGTCGCACGGCGGGTTCGTCAGTCGCGGCGTGCAGCCAAGAACCGATGTGGCATTCGTAAACCGAAACCGGCTGCGTCAGTGGGTCTGTTTGTCGCCGCTTTTCGATCCAAGCGCTGTCGTGCCACGTGTAGGTGTCTAAGTCCGTGACAATTGATGCTGTTTTCGGCCGCACTTCTTGCTGGAAACCGTAAGGATCGGACTTTTCGTAGGGATGTCCGTCTTGGTTTTTCACTTCGTATTTGTAGGAAGTTCCCACGGATAGTCCCGGAATAAATAATTCCCAGATGCCATTTTGCGATTTCCGCATTTGATGTTTGCGGCCGTCCCAATAGTTGAAATCTCCTAAAACAGAGACATTGCGAGCATTCGGAGCCCAAACGGCAAAATATACTCCTGTGATGCCACCTACCTCGGTGAGGTGCGCCCCGAGTTTTTCATAAATGCGGTGGTGATTGCCTTCTGAGAATAGATGCTGGTCGAATTCTGTGAGTTTGGGCGATCGAAAGGCGTAGGGATCGTAGATGAAGCGCTCGTGTTCCCCTTCTTTGACCCGCAA
This sequence comes from Microcoleus sp. AT9b-C3, assembly GCF_036705485.1. Classification (NCBI taxonomy): domain Bacteria; kingdom Bacillati; phylum Cyanobacteriota; class Cyanophyceae; order Oscillatoriales; family Microcoleaceae; genus Microcoleus; species Microcoleus sp. AT9b-C3. The sequence goes on from NZ_JAUBUR010000007.1 coordinate 182,789, forward strand.
TTGATAGTTTGCTAGTTCTGGGGTGTCGATCGTACATTCAAAAAAGTGAGGGTGATGCTCTGATTTCATCGGGTATTGGGCCCTGGCCTCCGGCAAAACTACGGATACCGCATCCGCATTCGGCAGATAAGCTCGGACGACCCAGACTTTTTTGCCATTTTCTTCGATCGCGTGAGGGCCTAGCACTTCAAATGGATCGTGGTGCTGATTCCAAACAATGCGGTCAATCTGTTCAAAGGGGACGGTCGCGGGCATAAAACTACTTACCTCAATCTTTTAACTAAATGGCTTTCAAAACCTAGAGTGGCGCTGCACTTTACATTTCGATACATTTTTGATCGCTGATCCTACCACTGATTAGCACGATCTTGCCTGCTGCAGCTCCAGCGCGCGCCCTTGCACACACAGCAGGCTGTTACCTTGCCGGCGGCCGAGCTGGGGTTTTACTGCTAACATCTAAGTATAGAAATATTAAAACAAATTGAAAAACTTATATTTTTTCCCAAAAGTCCTTGACTTATTACTTAATATGTGATATGAAAAGTTTTTAAACTAACTATTGTCGATTTGCCACTGCCGGAAAGTCAACCCTGTAAGTGTTGGGCAGCAGTTAATATAATAGTTTACCTGGAATTTTCATGTAGGGGCGATCGCCCGATCGGTAGACTTTCACCTGCCGGAGGCTAGGTTGGCCCACAAAGCCCGTGAATTTGGGCAATACGCTCAAACAGCGAAGGAAGCTTAACTCGGTATTGAGGAATCAAAGCTAAAAAACTCAGCATGGCGACAGCAGCAAGCAATATCTGCCATGCTCAACATCGCTTACCAGCGACGGTGGAATAGGTTTAAAGCAGCATTCAGGCGCAACTGGAGCGAGTTTTGCCGAGGCATGGTTAATACCGAACTGGCGCGGCGCCAATTGAATCACTAAAGTCGCTCAAAACAGACAAAACAGACCGGTAGATTTGCTTGCCGGCACCGACGCGAAACTCGTCGTCAACAAATCGAGTAGCAATGGCGATGCTTTCATCGAGGCAGTCTTCGATCATCCAAGCCTCAGCTTGCTTTCCTCTCGTCTGCAGCCAACAGCGACGGGGAAGGAAAGCGAGACTCGATCGACAGTGCAAAATTTGCGTCGAGTCTGCGAGATCCTCCGGTTGATATTCAGTTGAAGCAGCAGCACTGGCAATGTCCTCAAACATCCTGTCACAGGCTTGAGTTTCAAAACGTGCAGGCCGGGAGTCAAATTTTCTAGTTGAAAGGGAATGCTCTTGTAACGCCGCGAATCAGCGGAATTTGCTGCTGTAAGGGGACGTAGTGAACTTGAGTAGTAAAAGCATTAGACAATTACTAACACCCAACTTGAGACCTAGACCTATGAGATGAAAAAATGCGAGGAGCGAACAATTTTTCACCTGGAGGCTAGGCTCGTTGGGCAAACACTCTCGGATCGCCCTAGTTAGGGAGACTTTTTAGGAGAAGGGGAAGCTGTTCCACCAGCCCCAGTTCCACCAGCCCCAGTTCCACCAGCCCCAGGAGTGGACTTTGGAGATGGAGAAGAAGCAGGAGGAGTAGTAGTAGTAGTGCCAGTGCCGCCAGGGCTGCTGGGAGAGGGGCTAGAGCTGGGGGTTGTGGTATCTCCTCCGCAGGCGCCGAGGGCTACTGCCAAGCCCACTGCCAAAGTCAAACGAATTAATCCCTTGTTCATAAAAACTCCTTAACATTGAAAACCCATCGCAAGGAAGGGAATAGTTTACTTGAGAAACAATGCTGGCACGAATAGCTCAACGATTCGCTCGTTGATTACAATACTGCATTTATTCATAAATTTCACATAGATTATCGCTAACCAGCAAAGATTTCTTTTTTTTGGCAAATCCTGAAGTCAAAGAGACCGGTGGTAGGATGGGTTGGTTGGCTTGTGAGGTATCCTTGGTAAGGATAACCGATCGAACGCAGATGGCCACCACTGGCGATCGTCTAGACAAAAAACTCTTAACCTCAATCAAGCTGAAGCTACCCCACTTTACGTATTGGTGAACTCTATGACCGCTGCTATCAGATCCCCCGATTCTCCCCGCTCCCGCTCGACCCGCAAGCCCGCTGCTGGCGCTGCCAAAAGCAAAGTTACTTCTATTGCCAAAGCTAGGCGGGCGAAGACAGGGCCGGTATTGCCCAACTACTCGCCAGCCGACGAACAGGCTCAGGCTCAGTCGTCGGCATCGGTGCTGAAAGTCTTGCCCAATCGCCTGCAGCAGCCAGTGTGGTTGCGATCGCTCCTGCAGGCACAGCGCGCCTCCTCAGTGGTAGCAGTTATGCTTTTGGGCGGTGCTCTGAGTCTCTACGGCTTGACTGTTTACGGCGAGCAGCGCTGGAGTCAGGAGTATCAAAAACTGGAAACTCTGCGCCTCCGGGAACAGCAATTGAGTGCTTCTAGTGAAGTCTTGAAACACCAACTGGCTAAAGAAGCCCAAAATCCCGAAACCGGTTTGGCTCCGCAGAATCCGGGGGACACGATTTTCTTGCAGCCGGCCCCTGAAACTCGATCGCCCGTTGCGGCACCAAATTCTGAGCCAGTTCTCAAGAAGGGAGCCGGTGTGGAAACACCGCTGGGCTATTAAACCTGTGTCAAAGCGGAGAGCGCCCGAGGGCCTGAGTGTCCGAGGGCCTGAGTGTCCGAGGATCTAATTTCCTTTTTGTTTGACTTTTTTGCAAGTGGCGATCGATTTTTCTGCTTCCAACCGGAAGTTACAGATTAAAAATAATAAGACCCCTTAAAAAACCAGAATCCAACTGTACGTGTGAGCCCAACCCTGCTCATTCCCAAGTTGTAAATTTTATCTTTTAAGATTTAAGTTAGAAATTATAAATTCTAAAACGCTCTAACTTGCTATTGAATTTTTAATGCCATGAGCTACGACCCCCGTTTTGACCGCTACAGATCGCCGAATTTCAAACGCACAAAACAGGCGGGCGATTCCCTACGGGATAGCTTCGCCGCGCGTACTGGGTGGGAAAAACCAGCCAAACCTAAATCTTCGGGCAGTTTCGGCCGATCGCCACAACAGACGGCTGCATCTTGGGGGCGGCCGGTGGAGCGTTTAAAGCGCAGCAAGTTCCGTTTGTGGGCCGTGTGGGCGGTGTTGATGCTGGGGGGGCTAGGGCTGGCTGTGAATTTGTTTTATTTGCAGGTGACGCGAGCTCCGGCGCTGCGTAAACAGGCCGAGCAGCAGCAAACTCTCAAAACGAAGCCGTTTGTACCGAGACGCCCGATAATTGACCGCGCAGGGAATGTTTTGGCGATCGACAGACAGGTGTACACGCTCTACGCTCACCCGAAGTTGTTTAACCACTCGAAGGCGGAAATTGCTGCTAAATTGGCTCCGATGCTGGCGATCGATCTGAGTCCGGGAACTACGTCGGAAACTGAATTGATACGCAGGTTTAATCTTGCTGAAAGCGGTATTACAATTGCGGACTCTCTGCCTCAAGAAGTTGCCGATCGCGTCGCTGGGATGCAAATTAAAGGTACTCTGGTCGATGGCTTGGAGTTGCTGCGGCAGCAGCAGCGTTTTTACCCGCAGCAGGAGTTGGCGGCGGATATTCTCGGTTATGTGGACGGGGAACGGAAGGGACAAGCCGGGGTGGAATACAGCCAGCAGAATTTGTTGGAACGATCAATGCCGTCGATTCAGTTTAGCAGGTCGAGCAATGGGAATTGGGTTCCCGATCGGCTGACGGCGGGATTTGTGCAGCTTGATGACTTGAAATTGCAATTGACGATCGACACTCGCTTGCAGCGGGCTGCCCGAAGTGCCCTCAAGGAAAAAATGAAGCAACACGATGCGAAGCGGGGCACGGTGATTGTGATGGATGCCCGTAACGGGGAATTGCTGTCAGTTGTGGCGGAACCTTCTTATGACCCGAATCAATATTTTAATTTCGATTTGTCGCGCTATAAAAATTGGGCTGTAACTGATGTTTATGAGCCTGGTTCGACTTTTAAAGCGATTAATGTGGCGATCGCTCTGGAAGCGGGTGCGGTGAAACCTAATACTGTGTTTAACGATGAAGGTCGGATTTACATGAATCCCTGGACTATCCAAAATTCCGATTACCAAAGAGCCGGCGCGCGCGGCCCTTCGACTGTTACTGAGATTTTGAAACATTCTAGTAATGTGGGGATGGTGCACATTATGAAAACCATGAAACCTTCTCTTTACTATCAAGCTTTAGAAAAACTCGGACTCGGACAAACTGCAGGAACTGATTTGCCTTTTGAAGTAACCAGTCAACTTAAAAATCGAGAGCAATTTATTAACTCTCCTGTGGAAGTTGCTACTACGGCTTTTGGGCAAGGTTTTTCAATTACTCCGATGCAGTTGGTGCAGCTTAACGGGGCTTTGGCTAACGGTGGCAAGTTGGTGACTCCTCACGTGGTGCGGGGACTTTTTGATAGGGATGGTGAAGCTTATTGGAAGCTTCCGAGGGCGGTTCCCAAGCAGGTTTTTTCGCCGGAAACTACTAAGCAGGTTTTAGAAATGATGGAAACTGTGGTTGATGGTGGTACGGGGAAAGCTGCACAAATTCCTGGGTATCGGATTGCTGGAAAAACGGGCACGGCTCAAAAAGCTAAGGCTGGTGGGGGTTATTCTGACAAGGCGATTATTACTAGCTTTGTGGGGATCATGCCTGTGGAGGCTCCTCGGTATGTGGTTTTGGCGGTGATTGATGAGCCGAAGGAGGGTTCTTCGGGGGGTACTGTGGCGGCGCCGATTGTGGAGTCGGTGATGGAGGCGCTGATTTCTATTGAAAAGATTGCGCCGAGTAAGAAGTAGTTGATTATATCTGAGATGTGGCGTCAGGAATTGACATCGAATGTAACGATCGACAACAAGGCTATTGAGGACAGCGCAATGCCGTTTTCCTACGCCACAATGATTCATCGGGCGATCGCATTTAACGATCGACAACAAGGCTATTGAGGACAGCGCAATGCCGTTTTCCTACGCCACAATGATTCATCGGGCGATCGGATATGACGCTAGACAACACGGCTATTGAGGACAGCGCAATGCCGTTTCCCTACCCCCAAAATAATCGTAGCTGGCGGGGCGGCACGCCATCGCCTTGTCAGTAACAATATCTTTTGTTTTCGTTGGGTGTTGATTGTTTTTTGGAGGTGCGTTTATGTCCTAAAAGAGTGGAGATGATGATGCAGCGTTGGCTGTTTCTTAAGTTGGGATGATATAGCGTTAGGGTTCCTTTGGCTCTTATACTCGTTAGGGTGCAGTCGTGGTCGCTTCGAGATACGGGGCAACCTCGATGGTTGAACATGACTCGCCGGATTGTGCCGTTTGTTTTTTGCTCGTTGTTTTCATTTACTTGGAGCACTGTTGTTTCATCTGTATCTATTTGAATTTGCGGTTCTAGGTTTTTCCATTGACTGGCTGGTACTTGGGCTGGGGAAATGTCGGCTGGGTGAACTGCTATTTGTACATTTTCTCCTACTTCTTTGAAGCTGGCTTGCCATGAAATTTTGTCCCGTTTGGCGTTGCTGTGTGCAAGTTCCATTGCCCAATAAGCTCGATCGAGCGATACTTTTAAACGGTGGTTGTTGATAAACATTAGCCAAGAGGGGGCGACGATCGCACAAAATATTCCTATGATTAAAATAATTATCAATAGCTCAAGCATTGTAAAACCTGCGGCAGGTGTAGTGGCTCTGCCTTTGAGCGTTTTATATATTGACACGTAGATGCACTCCCTGATATTTAGCGGGCCAAAAAACAGCTAGGAGGAGCTATTTTTTATTGGGTATATTTTAACTTTGGGTTTGGGGAGTGTGTAGATCGGTATTTACTGAAAATTTATGCAAATTTAACAAAGCGGGTAAGGAAACGGTTGTCAGGAAACGGTTGTGCGGTTTCTCTATTGCAGTTTTGTCGATCGCCCGATCGCATCAGAGTCCGAAGGTATGTAAGGAGAATCTCACTTTTGCAGCCAAGCTAGAAATTGGAGTTTTGAGGCAGGAGTTTTGAGGCAGGAGGCAGAAGGAAAGAAGAGCATTTCACTTTTGCAGGGAGTAATTATACTCAGGCCGGTTTTCGCTGATTACCAATTAAGCCGTTCAAGTAAGCACAACTAGGAGCTAATACTTGTCCCACATATTCTGATTTTAAACTCGCTTCAGATATTTTAATTCGTCTGGCTATTTGCTTCATATCAAATCCGTTAGCATCGGAATAGTAAATTCGAGTTCACGGTTGACTGTTGACTGTTGGCGGTTGACTGTTCACGGCGTCAACAGTCAACCGTCAACATCATGTATGAGTGTAACCGGAAATGATATCATGCCTGATTCTACCGCTCCCGAACCAATTGAACAGATGCCATCCCTGGAGAAAACTTCATAGTTGATAATCCTTTCTTTGTGCTTTTCCTTCATATTTGCAAAAATTCAATGCTGATTTTTTCTTTAGCTTTGTAAATAGAGCGCCCGCACTCTCTACATTCCCTTTCCACAAGTATGCTTCTGCTTGCTTGAGTAGCTTAATTGAACCGCCTACTTTCTGAAGATTTTCAGTGAGATGATACCAATCGAGAATTTCTCTGCTCTCCTATTCACAACTGATGTCCTTAAATATATTCCACACCCCATCATGTCCATCACCTAAGCAAGTGATAGGGTTTGCTAACAGTTGTTTATTTGCCCAATCAATGAGATCATTTTGATTGAAACTAGCCACTCTACAAGCTGGCGACACAATTAATTTATAGTCTTTACCTTCAGATTTTTCTCAGGAAAAGTGCGCTCAGTCGTACTTTTCCACCATCGGTGCTTAGCTCCGAAATATCTTCTGTTGCTCTGGGGTGGTCGAAGTCTTGAGAATGTACTAATCTGTGTTGTGTTTTAGACGGAACAGTCACCCTCGTTATATACTCAATATCTTGGGCTGCATGATTATAAGCAACATTGGCACGCTTGTCTTAAGCAACAGTTTTCTAAATGTGCACTCAACTTACTACCATAGCCTAGTTAATCTGCTTGCTTCTGGGTAATACTTAAATTACATAGAGTCATTTTTAAGGTTTTTATTCTTCCTGCTTTTGTACCGCTAGCTGAGTAGAAAAAAATCCGATATGCGGTTTCACATGAGGCAAAACTTGTTCTATGACTGCGAGATCAATATCTTCTAAGGTCGGAAAATTCACGATCACAATCAGCATAAAAAATGGCAGAAATAGCATCTATATGTGTTTTAATTGCCTGTTGTTGTTCGGCTGTCATGATTCTATCTCAAGTGGGAAGACATGATAATTATTGCGTATTTTACTGATGATAGCTAAAACAGTTATGGGGATTATTATGAGTATTTAGATTCATCACCAAAGTGACACGCTCCCCACTGGGATCTTGCCAGTGTTCTTTCAAAGAACTATTGAATTCTCTTGTGGCACTGGGATCTTGCCAGTGTTCTTTCAAAGAACTATTGAGAGAAATAAAGTAGACTTTGGTGCTGTAACTAACATCCAGACTTGGCATAGACAAAGCTCGCAAAAACCTATTCAAGTTTTTTGACAGGGGCATAAATAGTCTGTTGCGGGTTGCATACTAACCCCCAGTAGTTGAAGAGATTTTTGAGGCAAAAAAAGATTTGAGTGCAGCAGCCGCAATCTTTTTCAAGATAAGTTGAAAGGCAATTATCTAATGACTAAATTTATTGTATATCATTTCTAATCTGTCAACCCTTTTAGTGAATATTTAATAAATATATATGATTTACCCAGCAGTGTCAAAAACCCGGTTTCTCGTAGAAAAATAGCATCCAAACGAAAGATTTTGCGAACAAACCGGGTTTATTGGGCCAGCGCGTGACCGAATTCCAGTCTTACTTGCGAGGAAGTAGGGGCAATCCCCCGTGGTTGCCTATCCCCACTTAAAGATAATATCTAACCGTTGTTACAACCCGACTTCTTTTAGCCCGCAAAGCCGCTTTCAAAAAGAAAGCAGTTTGATTGTGCAGCAGTCCCTCCCACCAATTTCGCGTCACAAAAGCCGGAATGATCAGCGTTAAATATACTCCCGGTCGCTGCTCTTCAAACAAAGCCAAAAAGTGTGTCAAAGCCGAACTAACAGAACGGTAAGGTGAGTCCAGGATTTCCAAAGGAATATCAGACTGCAAATCTTTCCACGCTAATTGTAATTTTTCTCGATCGGTCAAACCAATATCTACGTGAACTGCCACAACTTCATCAGCAATTAAACGAGCGTAATCGAGGGCCTCGAAAGTTCCTCGGTGCAACTGCCCGACTAACACCACTGCCGGATGTGTCACCGTTTTAACTCTAGGTCTGCGAAGATAAGACCTCGGTTCTATTCCCTGAATGCTCAAGCGAGCTGCTACATAGCGATAGTGCCGGTGAATAGCTAAAAATAGAGTGACTACGATAGGAATAGTTACTACGACAACCCAAGCTCCCAAAAGGAATTTTGTAGCGAGGATTACAGCCAAAACTGCCGTTGTTGCCACTGCACCAATACCGTTCATCACAGCACTAACTTGCCAACCTTTACCTCGTTCCTTAAACCAGTGAATTACCATTCCCGATTGGGAGAGAGTAAAAGAAGTGAAAACTCCAACCGCATACAGGGGAAGCACCGCGCTCGTATTGCCTCGAAAGATGATAATTAAAAGAGCAGCGCAGAAGCTTAGCAGATTAATCCCATTAGAATAAACTAGGCGATCGCCCAACAGCGACAATTGCCTCGGCAAGAACCCGTCCCGCGCCAAAAAATAACAAAGTCGCGGAAAATCTGCATAACTCGTATTCGCAGCCAACAGCAAAATCAACAGAGTTGCTGCCTGCAAATAGTAATAAAATATACCGACACCAAAAATTTGTTTTCCCAATACAGAAAGGAGCGTTTCATGTTCTGTAGGAATCACCTGATAAATATGAGCCAAGTAACTAATTCCCAAAAACATCGCTCCCAGAATTCCCCCCATATAGCTCAAAGTCAGGCGCGCATTTTTCCATTCAGGAGGCTTAAAAGCCAACACCCCGTCTGATATGGCTTCAACTCCAGTCAGGGCTGTACAGCCCGCCGCAAAAGCGCGCGCCAGCAGAAATAATCCCAAAGGTTCCTTAGCGGGAATATTTTGTAATGTCGGCATAACATTACCTGTTGCCTGTTGGAATAAACCGCAGCCAATCAAAACAAAAATCCCAACGAGAAACCCATAGGTGGGAACCATAAATATATTGCCCGATTCCCGCAATCCCCTGAGATTGGCAAACATGATTAGGACAATAAAAACTAAGCACAGTTCAACTGTGTAGGGTTGCAGCGAGGGAACTGCTGAAGTTAGGGCCGCCACCCCAGCCGAAATACTCACTGTTACAGTTAAAATGTAATCAATCATCAGCGAAGCTGCTGCAATCAAGCCAGGATAAATACCTAAATTTTCTCGCGCTACAATGTAAGCGCCACCGCCGTTAGGGTACGCTTTAATTGTCTGTCGGTAAGACAGCGCCACGATCGCCAACAGTAAAATAATAATTCCAGAAATAGGCAGCGATAAACTCAAACTGCTACTGCCCGCTAGTAACAGTACCAGCAGAGTTTCTTGAGTAGCGTAGGCAACAGATGACAGTGCATCGGAAGCCAGAACAGCTAGTCCTGTAGCGTTGCTCAGGCGTTCATGAATAGATGCGCTAGTGGGGAGAGATTCACCCAGTAAAAATCGCTTGAGTCGAGAATAAGTGTACATTGAAACTCAATATATAGCCGTCCACAAATCATAATCGAGACGGGGAAAGTTTTAAGTAATTTTTGGATCACAATTTGTAATTCTGTCTCGCTTGTTGAGTCAGCTTCAGCTTGTGTTCGAGACCTTCCCAATTTTGAGCTTCGATATCGCTGATGAACTCGTCGAGACTGTCGCGGTAAATAGAGAGCGATCGCAACAATTCCTCTCGATTGTACTTGGCCACCATCACTCCCAGCTCGGGATTGCCGCCCCCAACGCGGCTCGTATCCCGAAAACCCGAACTCGCCAAATGTTGGGCTAAATTAACAATATCTCGATCGCCCTCTCGATCGCAGGCCGCAACCAGCGTCGCGCTCGCCATGAGCGGCAAATGAGAAATCCAAGCCACAGCTCGATCGTGTTCTTCCGGCTCACATCGGTAAACTTTAGCACCTAGCAACCGCGCAATTTCCTCAACCTTATCCACCGCAAGCGTCGGCGTTTGGGCAGTCGGCGTCACCACATAAGGCCGGCCCACAAACAAATCCGGCATCGCCGCCTCAATTCCGCTTTCAGCAGTCCCCGCCATCGGGTGTCCCCCCACAAAATTCGGCCACAGAGGAGACACAGCCTGCACTATGGGTGTTTTTACGGAACCGACATCGGTTACAATAGTATCAGGGGAAAGATAGGGCATCAACTCTCGGACGATCAGCTCGATCGAGCCGAGTGGCGTGCAAATAAAAACCACATCCGCTGCTGCGATCAGAGACAGGTGTATGCTGGCTTCATTGACAACACCGCGAGCTTGCGCCCGATCGCAAGTCTGCTGCCGACTCGACACCCCAAAAACATTAAACCCGCGCGATCGCAAATCCAGCCCGATCGAGCCACCAATTAAACCCAGTCCTACAATACCGATATTCATAGCAATAAAATGGGGATATTTGATACGGTGCCGCCCCCATGACAGTCGAGGAACTCCTGAAAAAATATGCCGCCGGAGAAAGAAACTTTGCCGGAATCAACCTGACTGAGGCCAACCTCAGCGGCGTCAACTTGAGCGGAGCCAACCTCAAGGGTGCGAATCTGAGTGTAGCAAACCTGAGCGGAGCCAACCTCAGCAAAACCAACCTCACAGGTGCCAAACTCAACATCGCCAGACTCAGTGGCGCCCATCTAGGCGGCGCCGACCTCACCGACGCCGACCTCAACGTCGCTTACCTAGTGCGAGTTGACCTCAAAAAAGCCATACTCATAGGAGCCAAACTGATCAGAGCCGAGCTGATTCGAGCCGAACTCAGCGGCGCAAACCTCAGCGGCGCAAACCTCAGCGGCGCCACCCTCACCGAAGCCACCCTTCGAGGAGCCAACCTCGCTCAAGCCAACCTTCGAGGCGCTCACCTCAGCGGCGCGTGCTTGACAGAAGCCAACCTCGAACAAGCCAACCTGCAAGGAGCCGACCTTAGCCGCGCCGACCTCAGCGGCGCAGACTTGCGAGGCACAGAACTGAGACAAGCCAACCTCACTCAAGCCGTACTCAGCGGCGCCGACCTCAGCGGCGTCAATCTGCGCTGGGCCATCCTCAGCGGCTGCAATCTCCGCTGGGCAGACCTCAGCGAAGCCAAATTGAGCGGTGCCGACCTCAGCCGAGCCGACCTCTGCCACGCCAACTTGCTGAATGCCAGCTTAGTTCACGCCGACTTGACAAATGCCTATCTGATCCGCGCCGACTGGATTGGAGCCGACTTAACCGGAGCCACCTTAACCGGAGCCAAACTTCACGCAGTTTCGCGACTCGGCATCAAAACCGAAGGCATGACCTGCAAGTGGGTTGATCTTAGCCCCAACGGCGACCACAGCCAAATTTACTGGTTGAACTCGGGAGGAACCCACGAATTTTTTCATGAAACCTTGCCCACAGTTCGGATTGTAATTGACTCGCCCTTAGACCAAGGCGCTCATTTTGCACTAGCTGCAACTTATTACCAAATTGCCCAACAATACCCAAGTTTAAGTCAGCCTCCCACGATCGAAGTCAGCTCCCGGCGCACCGTACTCGCATTTAAAATGGACAGCGACGATAAATTATTTGCCACCGCTTACGTTGCCATCATTCCTTTTAACGACGCTGCCATAACTCAAAAAAACCTAATAGCTTTGATGAAAATGATTCAATCCCACGATGCAGGCAAACTTAACGTCAAAGAATCTAAACACGTCCAGTTATGCAGCAAAGCTCTTAACCAAGCTATCAGCAAAGTAGACCAAATCAAAATTTCCAGTTCTTTTCCCAAAATCGGTGAAAGCATCAATTTCTTTCAAATACCCACACAGATGAGCTTAATTAATTCCCGCGATCAAAGACTCAGCGTATATCACCACCCAGGCTTCGGCAAGCGCCTGATTAAAAAATACGATCTGAGTAACTCAACATCGGCTAAGTTAGCCGAAAGCACAAAATTGGCTCAAGCTAATATCACTAGCATTTTGGATTTTATAAAAGGCTTCCACAATATAGATGTCTAGGCATATTGCATCAAGTTACAAAAAATGCTTATTCTAGTTTAAAGGTTGGCACAATAAAGCTTTGTTCTAACTAAGACATCAGGGAAATTGAAAAGCATGGATGCCGAAGAACTCATCACCAAATATGCAGCAGGAGAAAGAGATTTTACTGCCATCCTCCTTTGCGAGGCAAATCTCAGCAGGATCGATCTCAGCGGGGCTAATTTCAGTGAGGCAATCTTGAGCCTCACCAACATGAGCGGCACCAATTTGTCAAACGCCAACATGAGAAAAGCCAAACTCAATGTTGCCAGACTCAGCGGTGCTAATCTCCACCAAGCCAACCTCAGCGGCGCTATCCTCAACGTGGCCAACTTGATTCGAGCCGACCTCAGCGAAGCCAAACTCGTCGAAGCTACAATGATCAGATCTGAACTGATTCGAGCCAACCTCAGCAGTGCCAACTTGACCGGTGCAAATCTCAGCGAAGCAGATTTGAGAGAAGCAACCCTCAGAGAAGCCAATCTAGAGCAAGCCGACCTCAGCGGGGCTCACCTGAGAGGCGCTTTTCTAACAGCGGCCAACTTGGAACGGGCCAACTTGCACAGATCCGACCTCAGCAGGGCAGACTTGCGAGGAGTCAACCTCTGCAATGCCGAACTCAGACAAGCTAATCTGTCTCAAGCAAACCTTAGCGGCGCTGACTTGCGAGGCGCTAATCTCCGGTGGGCTGACCTCAGCGGGGCGAACCTAACCGGCGCTGACCTCGACGAAGCGAGATTGAGCGGGGCCAACTTGTACGGGGCAAATTTGAGCAATGTCAATCTGTTGAACGCTACTCTGGTACACGCGGATTTGACTCAAGCGAATTTGATTCACGCTGATTGGGTGGGCGCAGATTTGACGGGGGCGGCCCTGACGGGGGCAAAAATTTACGCGGTGTCTAGGTTTGATGTGAAAGCAGATGACATTACCTGCGATTGGGTTGACCTCAGTCCTAACGGCGATCGCAGCCACATTCAGCGCTTTACCCCAGAAGAATCTCAAAGGTTTTTCAATGCTACACCGCCGACAGTTCAAATTATTGTCGATCGACCCCTCGACCCGGATGCTAACTTTGTCCTTGCAGCTACCTACCGCCAAATTGCCCGTCAATACCCTGCTTTGAATCATCCTCCCAGTATCGAAGTTAATTCCAGACGCACAATCATATCATTTAAAATAGAGCAGGACGATCAACTATTTCCCACAGCTTTCGTTGCAATTATTCCCTTTAGTGATGCAGCATTCACTCAGAAAAATTTGATTACTCTGATCAAGATGATTCAACCCCAAAGTGGTAATAACCTGGGCGTCAGAGTGTCAAATATGGTAGTGCAATTAAACGTAGCCCTGACCAAAACAATGAGAAAAATAGGGGAAATGAAAATTCAGCCGATTCGCCTCGATCGCGAACCGATGTCAAGTTTTTTCCAATCGCCTACCCAAACTGTACTCGCTAACTCCAGCGCCGAAACTTTGATGATTCACTATCACCCCGATTTTGGCAGAAACTTGACAAATTTGCCGGGAGTAAACAAAACGTCTATCAGTCCGGCAATTAAAGCGCAAAGATTTACCACCCCGCCACTAAATACGGTCATTGAGTTTGTCAAAAGCTTTTATCAGCTCGGTGAGTAAATACTATATATTAATTTGATATTATTTCTATTTATGCCATAAAAAAGTTAGCCGATTGCTATTTCATTCAGGTAAAGAAAATGGAAGCTGAAGAACTGCTCAAACGATTTGCAATCGTCAAAAGATACACTGAAGGCGATAGAGATTTCACAGGAATCAACCTGAATGAAGCTAATCTCAGCCGCATCAACCTTAGCCAATCAATTTTAAGACGGGCTAGCTTATTTGTCACCAACCTCAGCGGTGCTAACTTGAGCGAAGCTAACTTGAGCGAAGCGAACCTGAATGTGGCTAGACTCAGCAGTACCAACCTATCGCGGGCAATCTTAAACGGGGCTACTCTCAACGTAGCAAACTTAGTCAGAGCCGATTTAAGTGCAGCTCAATTAATCCGAGCATCCCTGATTAGAAGCGAATTAGTCCGCTGCGAACTCAGCAAAACTAATTTCAGCGGCGCAAACCTGACTGAAGCAGATTTAAGAGAGGTAAAACTGACGGAAGCTAATCTTTCCGGTGCTAATCTTTCCGGTGCTAATCTCAGAGGCGCTTCGGCTGCTTCAGCTAACTTTCAAGAAGCTAACTTACACGGCGCAGATTTGACGAAAGCAGAACTTAGCGGCGTCAATTTGATCAATGCCGATATCAGACAAGCTTCTTTGCAACAGGTGAATCTCAGCAGTGCCAATTTGAGCGGAGCTAACCTCAAATGGGCTGATTTGACGGGAGCTAACCTCAACGGCGCTGATCTGAGCAGTGCTAAATTGAGCGGAGCTAACCTTAACGGAGCCGATTTAAGAAATACTAATTTAGGAAGTGCTAATTTCGTTCACGCTGATTTGACAGAAACAAATTTGATTAATGCAGATTGGGTGGGCGCTGATTTGAGGGGAGCAACTTTAACAGGAGCAAAACTGTATTTGGTTCCTCGGTGCGGTATCATTGCAGATGATATTACTTGCCAGTGGGTTGACCTCAGCCCCGCAGGCGATCGCACTCAGATTCAACAATTTAATTCGCCGTCAGAATCAAGAAAATTTTTAAATCACACGCCGGGGTTAGTGCAAATTGTGGTTGACGCACTTTTAGACTACTCAGCAAACAGCACTTTAGCAACAGCTTACAGCGAAATAGCTCGGCATTACCGGGCAATGAATTTTCCTCCTAATATTGAAGTCGGCTACCGCCGCACAACTCTAACTTTTAGATTTGAGAGCGATGAGCATTTATTGCCAGCAGCTTTTTTAGCGATTCTTCCTTTTAAGGATGCTGTACAAACTCAGAGAAATATTATGGTTATCGGCAAAAATATTGAAAGTCAAAAGTTGGAGGAGAAACGAATATTGCAGTTGCGTAAAGCATTGAGTACAGCTACAAATAAATTAAATGAGTTGATAAATTTGGTCTCTAATATATCACGAGGGAGTCAGCCCACAAAGTTTTTTGAGTCTCCTACCCAAACTATTTTAATTAGTTCGGGACAGGAGAGTTTGATGGTGAATTCTCACGGGAATTTTGGGAAGGGAGGTGCAACTCATCAGGAGAGTAAATTCTGTTTGCCTCTCGGTCAAAAAGTAGTTGATTTTCTGGCAAGTTTTGATTATGTTGAGTGAGAAATGTCAATTTTAAAACCGATTGATTGAGGTAGAAGTCCACAATTCGCTGCTCCGCTTCCTGCGATCGAACTCCGAGCCGCACTGGCCCCACCATTTAACGATGGCGCGGCTCGTGGCGCGGGCTTTGCGCTTAAGGCGCAGCGCTCTGATCCAAACGGGGCTTCCCGCTGGAGCTTACCGACAGCGGTATCGAGTCAGCTATTTGATGCCGATTTTGATGTGGCCGGAACCTGTGATTTTGGTGGCGCCGACACGGCTGATTGAGCATTTGAGAGCAGTGGAAATTCCACGTTTGCAAGAGTGGCTGCAAACTGATAAGTCGATCGAGACTTATTCGGATAATGCCACTGGACGAGGATTGATGCTAGCCGATCCCGAGTCTTGGCTGGCGGCTCGCTTGGCGGGGAATTCGGAACTTCACAGGAATATTCCGACAATTATCGACGGTGTGGATGACTTGGAAGTTTGGACGCGCCAGCAATTGACGGCGGGCTTGCAACCGGCTGATTGGAATGATTTAATGCAATCTCAGCCTTTGGAAGCCGATGCAATCCTCCAAGGGCGGGTACTGCTAACGCGGGCTTTCTTTCGGCATCCGGCGAAACCAGAGGAGTGCTATTTGCTGGAAACGGCAGAGCAAAATATTTTGCAGGGGCTGTTTGAAAGGATCGAGCCAAACCCCCTAATTCCGGCTGCTTGGAGGAATTTTTGGCAGCGGTGGGAAGCAAACGGAAAACTGCGGTGGGCGCAAATTCATCGGGAGGCTGGCTCATTTTCTCTGTTCTGCGCGCCGGTGCAGGTGGCTGAGGTTTTGGGCAAAATTTGGGACGATCAGCCGATGGTGTTGATTGGCGGGGCGGTGGATGTGGAACCGAAGGCTCCGATTTTCAGGGAAATGCTGGGACTGCCAGAATTGACGAGCGTTAAGTTTTCGCCCGATCGACAAAGCGAATTAATTCAACTGTACATTCCTAACTGGCTGCCGCTGCCAAATACGCCGGAATTTCAGGGAGTTTTAATGGAAGAAATTCGGACTTTGCTGTTGATGAGCGCGTCGGTGGCGGGTTTAACTGTGCTGATTGTTGGTGATGTACCGCTGAAGGCTCGGCTGGCGGCAATTTTGGCTTCTGAGTTCGGTTCTCGCGTGCAGGTAGAAAAAACTGATGTGGGCGAGAATGCGATTTTGGTGACGGGGTGGGAGTTTTGGCGGGAACATCAGGGGGAATTGAGGGCGCCTCACTTGCTGGCGATCGCAACTTTGCCATTGCCTTCTTTGGAGAATCCTTTGGTGACGGCGCGTGTGGCTTATTATAAGGAACGGCGCAAGGATTGGTTTCGGTTGTATTTGCTGCCGGCGGCGCTGAATGAATTGCAGCGGGCGATCGCGCCTGTGCGAGAACGTCAAGGGGTGGTGGCGATTTTCGACAGCAGGGTGATTCACCGCAGTTATGGACAACAGGTTTTAGCGGCCTTGAGCCCTTTTGCGAGGATTGATTATTTGGATACGACTTGGCTGACGCAGGCTTGAGATGACCTGTTGGCGTATAATTTGGTTAGGTATCCAGTTGAAATCTAATTTAGTAGACAAAGATTATGGGTGAAGCTAAGCGTCGCAAAGAGTCGATCGGCGACGAATACGGTAAAGAAGAACGCATCCTTCCCTGGCTGCCAATCACGAAAACCCAAAGCGAAGATTTTGTGAAGTGGACAAGTCGCGGAAGCTGGATGGGGATTAGTCTTTTGGTGGCTTGGTGGATTGTAGTGCGGTTTGTCGGCCCCTCGGCGGGTTGGTGGCAGGTTAACTGATGCCAGACTCGACAAATGCCTGTATTCTTGGCATTGTGTCGAGTTTTACTGGGAAACCAGCGGCTGAATTTTTAGGAAAAATTTAGTTGCAAATTTGGACTTGGTATGGTATATTAATTATCTGCGGGCAATTAGCACAGTGGTAGCGCACTTCCTTCACACGGAAGGGGTCACAGGTTCAAATCCTGTATTGCCCATTCAAAATCTATGGTGACTCATTAGACATCTCCAAAAAATAAAATATCCTGTCGGAGTGCGATCCAGGTTGGAGGGTGAAGCATTGGGGGAGAAAATTACAGGTTTTCAACATACAATTGTCGCCCAAAGGCTTCACGCCTACAGATCTCAAACGGCTTGAGATTATTTAGAGAGGTAACTTTATGATCCAAATAATTCTGAACTCAGAACAAGAAACTTTACTGCAACAACACTTAGAGACAGGGAAATATACAACCCCCGATCAGGTAATTACTGATGCTTTAAAAGCTTTGTCAGAAAAACAGCATCTTAATCAACCTCGGCAAGTAGTAACGATTCTTTCAGGAAAACCTGCACAAGATTTACTAGCAGAAAAACTCCAAATAAGCCGAGAACTTAAGAATAGTTATCAGCCCGATCCGCACCGACAAGCTTTAGCTGAAGATTTTAACAACTTATGTGAAGAAACCCAGGCTTTACACGCGGATCATCCTTTAACTGATGAAGAAATTGCCCAAGAAATTGCAGCTTATCGGAGTGGAGAATGAGAGTTGTTATAGATACTAATATTTTAGTATCTGCAGCGCTCGCTGGAAGAAAACCAGCTTCTGTTATTACCTGGGTTATCAATCAACCTGATTATGAATGGGTAGTTTCAGAAGAAATTTTAGCAGAGTATCAGGAGGTATTAAGCAGACGAAAACTAAAATTAACAGATGTTCAGAAAGAAAGATGGTTAAATTTGATTCAGGGTTCAACCCAACTCATTGATGTGTCTATAGAAATTGATTTCCCTAGAGATCAAAAAGATGCTAAGTTTATTGCTTGTGCACTCTCTGCTAATGCTGATTTTTTAATTACAGGCGATCGCGATTTTACAGAAGTTCAGAGTTTAGAAAATACGTTAATTATTTCTGTTTCTCTTTTTGCAGAATTGATTATGAATTAGACACTGTTCAAGAAGGCCAAAACTGCCGTAGCTTGCGGGGCCCGACGCGATCGCCCAAACCCCCATTATTTATACTACACGTATGCTACAATAACATCGTAGCTCGTGCCCCGCAGGAGGTTCCCTCATGGCAACTGCCAATATTCCTCAAAATTTCAACTTAATCATCCCCGCAGGAACCCAAATTGTCACCCGAATCGAGGTCAAAAACCCCGCCAGCGACCAATCTTGGAAACCGGGATTAGTAGGCGTCATCGTTCAATCGCCTACCGACAATTCCCACGCATATTTAGTCAAACTCCCAGACGGAACAGAAGTTAGTCTGCGGCGGCACGAACTCAGCATCCGCAAGCAGTTTCAGAGCGAAGGATTGCAGTCAGGAGGAGATTTTCTTGCAGAATACAACCTCTATGATTCTGTAATTTACCGCTGCATTGTTGGTTCGAGAGCTTACGGTCTTGATAACGAGCAATCCGATACAGACAGACGCGGGATTTACCTGCCGCCTGCAATACTTCATTGGTCGCTTTACGGCATTCCAGAACAATTGGAAAACAAGGAAAATCAGGAATGCTATTGGGAACTGCAAAAGTTTTTAATCTTGGCATTAAAAGCTAATCCAAATGTGCTAGAATGTTTGTACACGCCTTTGGTAGAAACGGTTTCTCCTGTAGCACAAGAATTGCTGGAAATTCGGGAAATCTTTCTTTCTCAATTGGTTTATCAAACTTACAATAGCTACGTTTTGTCTCAATTTAAAAAAATGGAGCAAGACCTCCGCAATACCGGGGAAATTCGTTGGAAGCACGCGATGCACTTAATTCGCTTGTTGCTGTCAGGAATTACGGTGCTCAAGGAGGGGTTTGTACCCGTTCGAGTGCAGGATTATCGATCGCAACTTTTATCGATCCGCAACCAAGAAATATCCTGGGATGAGGTCAATCAGTGGCGGTTGAGTTTGCACGCAGAGTTCGATCGCGCTTTTGCTGAAACTAAGTTGCCAGAACGTCCTAATTACGAGAAAGCGAATCTGTTTTTGATTGAAGCGCGTAAAGGTGCTCTTGGCTAAAAGGGCGGGTTTACGAGAGCGTTAATTTGAGACATATATGGTTGGTAAAACCCGCCCCTACAGGTATTTGCGATTGTTTAACCGCCCTGGAAATTAGCATGGATAAAATGTTTAAAAAATGATAGAATATATCTCTAACCTCGCCCAAATTATATCCGTTCAACCTTATCCGCTGCTGTTTGCGACTGTCAGCGGTTCGCATTTATACGGCTTTCCTTCCGCAGATTCTGACTTCGACTTGCGGGGAGTACACATTTTGCCCCTACCGAAAGTAATTGGACTGATAGTTGGAGAAGAAACAATCGAAGTGTCGAAAGTTCGGGAGGGAATGCAACTCGATTTAGTAACTCACGACATCAAGAAATTTTTTGAGTTGCTGTTGAAGCGCAACGGCTACGTGCTAGAACAACTGTATTCGCCGCTGATAGTTTACAGTACAAAGGAACACGAGGAATTAAAAGAGCTCGCCTCGAACTGCATCACCAAGCATCACAGCCACCACTATCTCGGTTTTGCTCACAATCAGTGGAAATTGTTTGAGAAAGAACAGCCGCGCCGGGTGAAACCGCTGCTGTATGTTTACCGGGTGTTGCTGACTGGGATTCATTTGATGCAAACGGGGGAGGTAGAGGCAAATTTGGTAAAACTAAATGAAAAATTTCAGTTGTCGTACATTCCCGATTTGATTGCGAGAAAGCTCGGCGGGGAGGAAAAATCGGTGCTGGAAGATGCTGAGATCGAGTTTTATCGACAAGAGCGCGTTCGACTGGTTAATATATTGGTAGATGCAAGCAGTACAAGTCATTTGCCGTCAAATCCTAATGCAAAGGTTGCTCTTAGCGATTTTCTGGTAAAGGTGAGGATGTCATCTGTAAAGTAAGCTGTTCCACCTCTAATTATTCTTTTGGTGCAGCAAGCAGCCTATATATTAGTCATTGTGTGCGCCGCGGATCGCAGAAACTGAAGTCAAACGCGCATCAGTACCAAAGAAACCGGGTTTTTTATCCTGCTCAAAAGCCAGAATCCTGTATTCTCCTCATCCATTAAACCCGGTTTTAAGTGATTCACTTTAATAGATTTGTGTTGGCGGATTCGCTAATACCAAGTATGCCGATATTTTGATATTCGGTAACTTGTGAGTTTTTTCCTGGTATGTAAATATTCCAACTTACGCCACCTAAATATGTCTTGATATATGAAATCAAGCCGTGGATAAATACAACGATGCCCACCATTTCTAATGACTCTTCAAGGGTGGTTACTAGGGCGTAGGCTAGACCCCCCTCCCCCGTGGTAGAAGATAGGTATCCCCCTGGAAGTTCCATCCCTATTGCTCCTCCAATATAAAGAGCGCATGCGGAAACAAATAATTTTCTTGTGGCAACAGGAAGGTGGAACACAAACTTACTATAGGATAATAAAAATATCGCTACCAGAAAACCAAATGGTACAATCCAAGTAAAGTAAAGAAATCCTGACGCATTTAGCAGCATTCTCGTCGGATCGATCAACTTTTCGTGCAATTGACCAGCTTCGTCTAAACATAGATATAGAAATATGAATGATAAAACTTTCCAGTGATTCTTGTAGCGATCGGTATCCAAATTTTTCGCATAGGCGATCACACCCAACAAGAGAGAAGTAAACAGCAATGCCAAACATGAGTAGAAGGTTGGAAGGTTCCGCTCGGCATCAACGTTAAATACTTTTGCAATGTACTCTCTCAACGGGTATTCCGGCAAGTAGTACAGACTCATCTGACTTAAGAAAGAGAGTACAGCTAGACAGGCCACCACTCGCAGCAAAAATTGGGTTACAGCCCCAGGAGCTAAAGGAATTTGGAATTTCATGTTATTTTCACTATTCTCTTAACCTTTGTTTAAGGGAATCTTATCAAAAGAAAAAACTCATGCGCTCTACCCAAAGACAGAGAGGACGCCTGCGGGTGAAGGCTATCTTTTTGTAACTGTATGATTATTGTAAGATTAAGGAATTGATAAGACCTCGATCGCCCTTAATTTTATTCAGCTATATGAAAAATATTATTGCCTGAGAAGTAAATTATATTTCTCCCAAAATGAAGCTGAAACCCTTGCTATGGTTGAGTCTAGTTCTAAATTCGCTCGATGTCTGCGAGAAAACTCGGCTTCAGGAAGCCGAGATTCCTCATTACCGAGAATTTCTGTAATCAAAGGAGATTACCGATCGATCGAGAGTGACCACTATGAGGTGAAATAACAGGCCAGTCGAGTGATTCGCCGCCATTTGTTAACCTTTACTCCCCCCAGCGAGATCGAAATATTTTATTGTCCAAGTCAATTAGCTGTCAGTCAATTGCTGATTTCTCAAGTTTTTGCTGCTTTACTTATTTTTCGTACCTGCGCGGCGTGTAAACCCAAACATCTCCATATTTGCGGGGAATAATCCGAGTTTGACTCGAACCGACAATAACTAAAGTTCTCATGTCGGCGTCTTGCGGCTGGAATTCGCCGAGGGTGCAAACCCGCACAGATTGGCCTGGGCGGCCGAGATTGCGCCCCAATATGACGGGGGTTTTAGCATCGCGACTTTGCAACAAAATCTCGATCGCCCTTGCGAGTTGCCAAATCCGCTGTTTCGAGATCGGATTGTAAAATGCGATCGCGAAATCTGCGATCGCAGCGGCCGCAATCCGCTGTTCAATGACCTCCCAAGGCTTGAGAATATCCGAAAGCGAAATCACGCAAAAATCGTGTCCGAGGGGTGCTCCGATCGCAGCAGCGGCCGCCTGCATGGCTGAAATGCCCGGTGCTACCCGAATATCAATGCCTTGCCATTCGGGTTTGGCATCAAAGTCGATCGCCTCAAACACCGCCGCCGCCATCGCAAAAATACCCGGATCTCCCGACGAAACGACGGCGACAGATTTTCCCGATGCTGCTAAATCTAGGGCAAAACGCGCGCGATCGATCTCTTCGCGGTTGTCGGAATCGTGCCGCTTTTGTCCTTCACCCAGGGTTCCGGCTAAGTCCAGATAGAACTTGTAACCCACCCAATCCGTGGCTTCGCGCAAAATTTCCTTAACTTCCGGCGACATCCAGGCAGCGCCTCCGGGGCCGGTACCGACGATCGCCAGTTTGCCGCGGCTAATTCCGATCGCGCTAGCATTTATGGGTTCGGCGGCTAGGGCGATCGCGCAATTCAGTGCGTTTGGGCGATCGCCTTCGATTAACTGACTGTTTGCACCGGCTGCTGTCAGGGCAATTTTTGCGGCCTGATTTTCGATGAATTCAATTGAGTCTAATTCGACAAGTTCGGAGAGTTTGAAAAAGCGGACGGGGACTTTAAAATATTGTGAAACTGCTTCAAGTGCCGGATTTCCCATCTCATCTTTTAATGCAAAAAATCCAGCAACGGAAGCTGGCGCTAAACCTGCATTTTCCAAGACTTCCTGGACTAATGAAACCGCTATTTCCGGCTCAATATTCGATATTTTTGTGAGTGCAACTGCCAGAATTTGCGGATGGTAAACTAAACAATCGGGCGTTGGCACAATTGCTTTTTCGCTGACGCGGATCGTCAATTTTGCGTCGGGGGCGATCCTCTCCGAGGGCTGCGCTAACGGCAAATTGCTCTCGGACAGCCAGCTTGCAGCCCCTTCTAGGCGTACTTTTGCCCCGGCGAGCAAATTTGAAATAAAAGTCTTCGCGTCCTCTGGATTCGCTAAATAATAGCCTTGGGGAGGACTCAGCAGCGCGGTGCGAAACCGAATATCTCCGGTGGTGGTAATTGCAGGTTGTACGCCGAGGGCTGCTGCAATCTCTCTGGCCAAATCATTAACGCCGTGCAAACCGCCCAGCAGCGGTACGACGGCGCTTCCGTCTTCTGCGACGGCTAAAACTGGCGGTTCGGCGCGTTTGTCTGACAGCAGCGGGGCGAGGGTACGGATGATGATTCCGGCGGCGCAGATGCTGATGATTGGGGTTTCTGTTGCAAATAATTCCCGCAAGGTTTCGCCGAAGTTGCTAAATTTGATGTCTGTGTTGGAAGTGCGATCGATTAAACCGTAAATCTGGGAACCGGGGAAATGTGCCGAGATTTTTTTGGCGATCGGCTGGCTGTTTTGACCTAATATAACTATTGCGGGAGAAACTCGAACCATTTTAGATTTTAGATTTTAGATTTTAGATTTTATGAGAGTTGCGACGGAAATTAGGAATTGATAATTGATAATTGGTAATGTAGGGGCGGATTCGCCAAGGTCTGCAATACAACACCAGAAATCTACTAAACCCGCCCCACCCCCACGGAGGATGCTATCTAATATAATATAACCTAATTAAAACAGGCTACAATCAATAAATATTTCGAGGTTTGGCTGTGAAACGCATTGTCTTAATTGCAGGGTTTGAATCTTTTAATGCTGATTTGTACCGCAAAGCTGCCGAGTTGGCTGTTTCTGGGTGTCAGGGATTGGAAGTACGGGTTTTTAGCGATCGCGCCCTCGTAGACGAACCCGACGCTGTAGCAGTCGCCCTCTCTAATGCTGATGTGTTTTTCGGGAGTTTGCTGTTTGATTACGATGCGGTAATGTGGCTGCGAGAAAGGGTGCAACATATCCCTATTCGCCTGGTTTTTGAGTCGGCTTTGGAATTGATGAGTCTTACTCAAATCGGCGCTTTTAAAATTGGCGACAAACCGAAGGGAATGCCGAAGCCGGTTAAGTTTATTCTGGATAAGTTCAGCAATGGGCGAGAAGAAGATAAGCTGGCTGGTTACATCAGCTTTTTGAAGGTGGGGCCGAAATTATTAAAATATGTGCCTGTGCAAAAAGTGCAAGATTTACGCAACTGGCTGATTATTTATGGTTACTGGAATGCGGGCGGTGCGGATAATGTTGTCTCGATGTTTTGGATTATTGCCGAAAACTATTTGGGGCTGAAGGTTGCAGAAATTCCGCCGCCTGTGGAAACTCCCAATATGGGTTTATTGCATCCCGATTATAATGGTTATTTTGAATCGCCTCGGCAATATTTGGATTGGTATCTGAGTCATAAAAGTGCTAGGGGCGGGCAAGATTCCCGTTCCACAAAGTTGGGAACCAATTGGTTTCCAAATTCAGATAAAGTAAAATCCCCTGTTGTGGGAATTTTGCTTTACCGCAAGCACGTTATCACCAAGCAGCCTTATATTCCTCAATTAATTCGCTATTTTGAAAAGGCGGGAATTGTGCCTTTGCCGATTTTTATCAATGGCGTTGAAGGCCATGTCGCGGTGCGGGATTGGATGACGACTGCTGATGAAACTGGGCGGAGAAAACAAGGCAATATTGAAACTCTTTCGCTTTCTAAAGATGCTGTGGAAGTTGATGCGATTGTTTCTACTATTGGCTTTCCTTTGGTTGGCGGGCCTGCTGGTTCGATGGAGGCGGGGAGGCAGGTGGAAGTTGCTAAGCGCATTTTAACTGCTAAAAATGTACCTTATTTTGTGTCCGCACCTCTGCTGATTCAGGATATCCATTCTTGGACTCGTCAGGGGATTGGAGGTTTGCAAAGTGTGGTATTGTATGCTTTGCCTGAGTTGGATGGCGCGATCGATCCTGTTCCCCTAGGCGGTTTGGTGGGTGAGGATATTTATCTGGTGCCCGATCGCGCGAAACGCCTGACAAGTAGAATTAACAATTGGGTGAAATTAGGTCGAACTCCGCCATCTGAAAGGAAAATTGCGATTATTCTCTACGGGTTTCCTCCCGGTTACGGTGCGGCGGGTACGGCTGCTTTGTTAAATGTACCGAAATCTCTGCTAAATTTCCTGCACAAACTTCAAGCAGCAGGTTATACAGTTGGAGAAATTCCGGCTGACGGGGAGGAGTTAATTCGCAGGGTGAAGGAGGCGGATGTTGCAACCGCAGATGGGGGCGGATTAACGCGGATGAACGCAGATGGGAGGGGAGGGTTTGGCAATACTGTTAATGTTAAAACTCTGGAGAAGTGGCTGGGGTATCTGTTAACAAGTCGTATTGAAAAACAGTGGAAATCTCTGACTGGTACTGGGATTAAGACTGACGGCGACGAGTTCCATATCGGTGGCATTCAACTGGGGAATGTTTGGATAGGTTTGCAGCCGCCGCTGGGAATTTCGGGCGATCCGATGCGCTTAATGTTCGATCGCGATTTGACGCCTCACCCTCAATATGCTGCTTTTTACAAGTGGCTGCAAAATGATTTGCAAGCTGATGCTGTGGTTCACTTCGGAATGCACGGGACTGTTGAATGGTTGCCGGGATCTCCTCTGGGAAATACTGGCTATTCTTGGTCGGATATTCTGTTGGGAAGTTTGCCGAATCTTTATATCTATGCTGCCAACAATCCCTCGGAATCGATGTTGGCAAAACGGCGCGGTTACGGTGTTTTGATTTCTCACAATGTGCCGCCCTACGGCCGCGCGGGCTTGTACAAGGAATTGATGGCTTTGCGGGATTTGATTGCGGAATATCGAGAAGATACTGCAAAAAATTATGTGCTGAAAGAGGCTATTTGTAAGAAAATTTTAGATAGCGGTTTGGAGGCTGATTGTTCGTTTGACGAGGGTCGCAAGTTAGGGATTGCTTTTAGTTTTGAGAATGTGGGAATGTTTAGTGCTGATGCTTTTAACCGCTATTTGGTGAAGCTTTATGAGTATTTGCAGGTGGTGGAATGTCGTTTGTTTTCTTCTGGTTTGCACGTTCTCGGAGAACCGCCTAGTTCTGAGGAAATGACCTCTTATCTTGAGGCTTATTTTGGGGATAGGTTATCACCGGAACAGGTGCAAGAACTGGTTGTTGAAGAAAATGAACCGCAGAGGCGCAGAGGGCGCAGAGAGGAAGAGAAAGAGGGGTTTGGTGGGGTTGTTGAGGAGGGTTTGTTGGTGCAGGATTTGTTGTTGCAAACGACGGATGAGTTGACTAATCTTTTGCGGGGTTTGAATGGGGAATATATTCTGCCGGCACCGGGTGGGGATTTGTTGCGGGATGGGGCTGGAGTGTTGCCAACTGGCAGGAATATTCACGCTTTAGACCCTTATCGGATGCCTTCTCCTGCTGCTTATGAAAGGGGGCGCGAAATTGCTCGGAAAATTATTGAGAAGCACCTTAAGGAACATGGGAATTATCCTGAGACTGTGGCGGTGATGTTGTGGGGTTTGGATGCGATTAAAACGCGGGGCGAATCTATTGGAATTCTGCTAGAATTGGTGGGGGCTGAACCTCTTAAAGAAGGTACTGGCCGCATTGTTCGCTATGAATTAAAACCGTTAGCTGATGTCGGTCATCCCCGGATTGATGTGTTGGGCAATCTTTCGGGTATTTTCCGAGATAGCTTTGTGAATATTATTGAGTTGTTGGATGATTTGTTCGTGCGGGCGGCGGATGCTGATGAACCGGAATCGGAGAATTTTATTCGCAAACACGCTTTAATTTTGCAGGGACAAGGTGTGCAGAATTATTCGGCAAGGTTGTTTTCTAATCCGGCTGGCGATTTTGGTTCTTTGGTTAATGACAGGGTTGTTGATGGTAGTTGGGAATCGGGGGATGAGTTGGGGAAAACTTGGGAAAGCCGCAATGTTTTTAGTTACGGGAGAAAGGATAAGGGGGAGGCGAGGCCGGAGGTTTTGACTCAGTTGTTGCAAGGGTGCGATCGCATAATTCAAGAAATTGATTCTGTTGAATACGGTTTGACTGATATTCAAGAGTATTATGCAAATACTGGCGGTTTGAAGAAAGCCGCAGAAAAGCAGCGCGGCAAAAAGGTTAACACGAGTTTTGTAGAAAGTTTTTCTCAGGATACAACTCCGCGCAATTTAGAAGATTTGCTGCGCTTGGAATATCGAACTAAGTTGCTAAATCCTAAGTGGGCTAACGCGATGGCAAATCAAGGTTCTGGCGGCGCTTATGAAATTTCGCAGCGGATGACGGCGTTAATTGGTTGGGGCGGAACGGCTGATTTTACTGATAGTTGGGTTTACGATCAGGCGGCTGATACTTATGCTTTGGATGAGGAGATGGCGCGGAAGTTGCGCGAGGCAAATCCTGAAGCTTTTCGCAATATTGTAGGCAGAATGTTGGAGGCTAACGGGCGGGGTTTTTGGCTGCCGGATGCGGATAAGTTGCAGCAGTTGCGCGAGTTGTACGAGTTGACTGATGAGAGGATTGAAGGGGTGACAGTGTAGTTTTTTTAGTCTAAATATTTAGGGGCGGGCTAGAAGCCCACCCCACAATAGTTTCCAATTTTTTCAGGTGCAAGTTAGAGGCGCGGCTATTAAATACCTCGATCGCCCTGCGGTTTTGTTACAGGAACTGACGGTTTCTTATTGGGAGAGTTAAAAGCTCGATCGACCATATCTCCAAAGGGAACAAACTGCGGTGCAGCCGATGGAGCTCCGGTTCTGAACGTTGTAACTGGCCCGCTGCCGTCTTGGGCAAAATTAATCAATCTCGTTAAGGCATCACCGGGATTTTTAGCATTTCGCTTGTCTAGGGTGAACAGCAGATTTTGAGAGTTGCAGCGCCCCTGTCCGTTCACGTAACAAACTACGGGCAAGTTATTAACAATTCCTGTTGTTAACTGCAAGTTGCTCAATCTTCCGCCACTCTGGGCAACAGCTTTGGTCAATCTATTGGAAACAATTTGACAGCGCTGCCAAGGTGTATATTCGCGGCCGAACTCGGTAGATTTCCACAGAATCATCGGATCTGTTGTGACATTTCCTCGCCGCGCAATTGTGACAAAATTGCGGCCGGAAGTAACGCACTGAAATGTTGTTCTAGTGTTATTCCAGTTGCTCGTTGGAGCTGCTTGCACTTGGCTTGCAAAGGCAGCAGTACCGGCGAAAACTAAAGCGGATGCTAATAAGGGTGCAGTCAATTTCATAATAACTCCTGCCACTAAGGCAGCTAAATTTATGTAAGAAGTCATAGTTGTAGGGACAGGGCTGTATCCCTACAACTTCAAATTCCGCTGGTTGGCTGTCGCACCCGGATATTTTTCAAATATTAAATCAGGTTAGTTGCACCTCATGTCTGTAGGTACATGGCAGTATGGTGTGTTTATTTCAACACTTGGGAACGTGGCTTTAGAAACACGGCACAGCTTTTTCTTTGTTTCCAACACTTCGAGACTGTGGCACAAGTATCCTAGATAGTGTTTTTAGCTACATTCTGCAAAGCCACGACAGTCAACAATGGTAAGTAAAATTACAAAGGACAGCTCCGAAATTGGCTGGCAAATAACTTTTTATGAAACCTCGAATCATTGTTTGCGGGTTGGGCCACACGGGACACAAGATTTTTTGTTTGTTGAGACAGCAAGGAGCGATCGCGATCGGTATTAGCGATCGCCCAATTCGCGGTGAAACTTCTGATGTGGTTGTCGGCAATTTGCAAGCAGCTTCTACCTTGTTGGCTGCTGGCATTCAAAATGCTCACACTTTAGTAATTGCAGGAGACGATGATGCTGTCAATTTGGCAATTTTGATGCAGGCGAGGATTCTCAATCCTCAGATTCGCATCATCAACCGATTGTTCAATACTAGCTTGGGCGACAGAATTGACCACACTTTGCCCGATCACACTTCCATGAGCGTTTCATCGTTGGCGGCTCCGGTTTTTGCCTTTGCGGCTCTCGGAAGTCAGGCGATCGGACAGTTGCGTTTGTTCGATCGCACTTGGCCGATTCACGAAGAATATATCGATGAAACACATCCTTGGAAAAATCGCAAACTGAGCGATTTGTGGGACGATCGATCGCGAATGTTGATTTATTATCTGCCGGCTGCTAACAAAACTGATTTAGTATCGGCGGTGCTTGCCGATCGGCAGTGTCAGCAGGGTGATCGGCTAATTGTTGCCACTCAGCCGACTATCCGCAGCCCCCAAAAAACTTTCACTCAAAAACTGCTCAAAACATTAACTAACCTGCGCCGATTTCAGCAGCACAGCCAAGCAGCAGTAATCGTTGTACTGACGCTGCTGGCAATGATTGCCGTTGCTACTGCTACCTATATTTGTGTTAACGATAATATCTCAATTGTCGATTCTCTGTATTTTTCAGTAGGGATGATTACCGGAGCCGGAGGCTATGAAAAAGTTGCCGAACAAGCTCCCGAAAGCATTAAACTATTTACAGTTGTCATGATGTTAGTTGGAGCCGGAATCATCGGCATCTGCTACGCACTGCTCAACGATTATGTATTGGGAACTCGCTTTACCGAATATTGGGATGTAGCGCGAGTTCCGCAGCGCAATCATTACATTATCTGCGGACTCGGAGGAATAGGTATCCAAATTGCTAAAGAACTGCACACTAACGGTTACGATATTGTGGCGATCGAGCAAGATCCGAACTGCCGATTTCTGAGTACGGCTCGCTCAATGAAAATTCCGGTAATTCAGGGAAGTGCTAGTTTGCCCGCAACTTTGGAAGCTGCTAATGTTAAGCAAGCGGCAGCACTTTTGGCGGTAACTAGCAGCGATATGTCTAATGTCGAAATTGCCTTGAGCGCTAAAGGATTGGCCCCAAAACTATCAGTTATTGTCCGCAATCAAGACCCACATTTTGCTTTGATGGTGCAGCAAGTTTTTGAGTTTGAAGGAGTTTTGAACCCGACGGAATTGGCGGCTCCTGCTTTCGCAGCGGCGGCAATTGGAGGCAGGATTTTGGGCAACGGGATGACTGCTGATAGTCTCTGGGTTTGCTTGGCCACATTGATTACGCCCAACCATCCTTTCTGCGGCCACCGCATTCAAGATGCTGCTAAGTCGGCGGATTTTGTGCCTCTTTATGTGGAAACTAAGTGTCAAACTCTCCACGGCTGGGATTTACTGAATTGTTGTTTGAGTACGGGGGATGTTTTGTATTTGACGATGCCGGCGAATCGGTTGGATCAACTGTGGAGAACGACCTCGGAATTAATTAAAACTTAATGGTTTGATGCGGTAATTTATTTTGCCGATCGCTCAATTGCAACTACAAACCTGATAAAATGAGCTCTGTCTAGTAAATAAGACTTACGGCTAATCCTCAGAAATCCGGTTTCTTAGGCCAAGTTCTAGTATAAATAACCAACAGAGTCTCAATTAGTTACGGTTTAGAATGAGAAAATTTTTAGCATTATGTGTGTTTGGGCTGATAATGGCGATCGCCTCTGTAGCTGTGGCGGCTCAACCTTTGTTCGTCTCTTATCCTCCAGCCAACCACAAAACTACAGCCGATCGCATCTTTTTAATCGGTACAGCGCCCGCACCGGGACAAGTGTTAGTAAATGGCAACCAAATTTCTCGCACCGCATCCGGGCATTTCGCCCCGACTTTTCCGCTGCAACTCGGCGAAAATGTCTTTACCTTGCGTTACGAAAATCAGGAAGTCAAAATTAAGGTGACGCGCGAGTCGAATCAGCCGGAAGCCCCTCTAGGATTGGCTTTTGCTAAAGATTCCCTGACGCCGAAAGTCGATGTGGCGAGTTTGCCGGGAGAATATATTTGCTTTGGGGCGATCGCACCTGCGAATGCTCAAGTTTCAGTAAAATTGGCGGGGATTACTATTCCTTTAAAAGCGCGATCGCAAGTCGAACTACCCGCCAACAACTCCGTACTTTTAGGTGAAAACTCCCCGATCAAAAAAGACGGCAGCCAACAGTATCAAGGCTGCGGTAAAACCCCTGATAACGCCCTCTCATCTAAGGGAGAAACAGTTGATTTAGGCGTGCCATCGTTTGAACTAACAATGAACGATCAAACTATCAGCCAACAAGGTACTGGCAAGATTACTATTCTTTCTCCGGCTGACTTAGAAATAGCCGAAGTAACAGCAGATCCCGGTGTTGCCCGAACCGGGGCAAGTACAGATTTTTCTCGGATGACACCGCTGCCGAAGGGAACGCGAGCAACAATTATCGGGCGCGAGGGAGAATGGCTCAGACTGGATTACGGTGCTTGGATTAAAGCAGCGGAAGTGCGAATTGTCAAGGATTCAGTGCCTCCGCGATCGATTATTCGTAGCGCCAGTTCGCGTCAAGTGTCCGGCTGGACAGAGGTTTTATTCCCCTTAGAAATACCCGTCCCAGTCACTGTGCAGGAAGGAGAAGGCACTTTTACTTTAACGCTGTACAATACTACCGCTCAAACTGACATTATTCGCGTCTCTGATGACCCCGTAATTTCACGTTTGGAATGGCAACAAATCTCGCCACTGCAAGTACAATACACTTTTAATCTCAAATCTGCCCAGCAGTGGGGTTACAAGTTGAGATACGATGGCACAACTTTAGTGTTGTCTTTAAAACACCCGCCTGCGAATACAAGCATGATGCCGAATTCGCAAGCAAAGCCCTTATCGGGAATTAAGATTCTCATCGATCCGGGACACGGCGGCCCGGAGGATGGAGGTGCTGTCAGTCCAGTGGGGATTAGAGAAAAAACAGTAGCTTTAACAGTGTCGAAATTGGTGCAACAGGAATTGGTAAATCGGGGCGCGAATGTGCTAATGACGCGGGTAGAAGATGTCGATTTGGATTTGCCACCGAGGGTGGAAATGATTCAAAAAGAAGAACCTGCGATCGCAATTTCAATTCACTACAATGCTTTGCCAGATAACGGCGACGCCATTAAGACTAAAGGCGTCGGCGCTTTCTGGTTTCACCCGCAAGCGCACAGTTTGGCAATCTTTTTGCACAATTATTTAGTTGCCAAGTTGAACCGTCCGAGCTATGGTGTATTCTGGAACAACTTAGCCATGACTCGTCCTGCGGTTGCTCCATCTGTTTTAATGGAATTGGGATTTATGATCAATCCCGAAGAGTTTGAATGGATTGTGAATCCGACAGAACAGAAGAAGTTAGCCGCGGCGATCGCCCAAGGTGTTACCGAATGGTTTGCCTCTGTCAAATAATAGTTAGTAGTAAGGACTGAAGTCTTTCTCCAAAAAATCATAGTCAGGACTTCAGTTCTGCCAATCCAAGGAAATGAAATAATGCTAATTTTTACTCAATCAAAAGCCTTTTTTATTGCAGCCGTCGTTGCAAGCCTTAGCTTCTCACTTTACAGTTTTCCTGTTTTCGGCAAGCAGCAAAGTCTTTCTCCCGCCAAAGCCGAAGCTTTAAAAAAGCAAACTCAATGCTCGTTTATTACAGGTGAAGGGGGCGCTGTTAACATTCGCAAAGGCCCAGGCAATAAGTACGCGGTTGTAGCTAAATTGAAAAGGGGAGACGGAGTTAGGGCTGTCAGCAGACAAGGTAATTGGGTGAAAATTGCGGCCAGATTTTCGGGTAATCCTCCTAATGAAACTTTGACAATCCTTGACGGTTGGGTGAGCAATCAATTTATTAATGGCTGTTCTGAAGACCAATTTGACAGGTGGCGGCAATAGGGGATGTCGTAGGGGCGGGTTTTACAAACAATATATAACGAGTACAAACAATCTATATAAACCCGCCCCCACACCACCAATAACCTACATGAACCTTGATTTCGATCGCAAAAGAAAAAAATATATGGGGATTTACCGTTGGGTGGGCGCGTTTACTATATTGTCGATTATTGACAATAATTGTCGGTGAAACCCGCCCCTACGATAGCGCAACGCGATACTTTAAAAAAAGGAGATTTAAAACCGGATGTGATGTAAAAAAGACGATCGCCCTGATTCATTGTTGCATTCTCAACCAGCTAAACACCTGTTCGGCGGTGATATTCAGGGGAATCATTTCGGGCACAGGAAGGACATCGCTACCTTCGCAGAATTGCGGTTGTTGGTTGGGCAAAAACGCTAAAATTGATCGATCGTCTGGATCGATTAGCCACCCCAACTGACAATTATTTTGAATACAGTGAATAATTTTTCTGGTTACGCGATTTGAGCTTTGCTGGGGCGACAGGATTTCGATCGTCCAATACGGTGCAATTCGCACATCATCCACTGGTTCGCCACTGTCATCAAATTGAATCTGTTCCCATAATAGTACCGCAATATCTGGAACAATCGATCGACCGCCAAACGTACACCGCAACTCTGGAAAAGCGTAAGCTATCTTGGGTTCCTCTACCACTTCATTAATGACACGCAGGAATTGCCCCTGGAGACGAGAATGTTTAGTTTTTGGCATAGGTTTTTGGATAATATCCCCCTCAATGTATTCGCTGGCAGGTTTAGTTTCTGGCAGTTTCAGAAATTGTTCAAGAGTAAGGCGCTCACTTGCGATCGTCATAAATAAATTCCTCAATTCTACCTATCTTCAGTGTAATCCAAAAATTATTTATCTTGCATAAAAAGGGTGTGAAATAGCCTAGTTTTGCCGAACAATCTGCTGTTTAAATTCAAACAAATTAGGATTGGTAGGGTCATAAAAAGCCCGCAACCAATGCACGTTTGGAGAACCAAAAGTTTCAACTCTAGTAAAATTTTTCATTCTCGGTAGTTGAGTTTCATCGGTAAAATGGGGTAAAGGTTTATCGATGCGGAAATAGTGAGTATCGCCGTGGACGAATACAACCTGCCCTGGGAAATTGCCTGTTTCTGTTTCCAGAGTTGCGATAAAATCGTTGTAGCCACTTCTTCTTTTGTCCGTCGGATCGAATTCAAATCCCGGATTTGCCTGTGCAACTAACACAATTCCTTTGCTGTTGATGCGTTTGGCTAAAGCAAAACATTCTTTGATCCAGGCTAAGTTAGCCCAATTGCGATCGGCATATTCAGCATCTGCTTCGGGAGTGCGGCCAAAATTGTTGTTGCTTCCCGGCATATTAATCGCGAAAAACACGACTCCATGATAAATCCAGCGAACATTTTCGCGGAATTTAGCAAACTGCGGGTTTTCGCTTTGACGGGTGAGAGTTAAGGTGCGCTTTCCCAAACTTCGATTACCTTGGTTGAAGATTTCCCGCAGTTTAGCGAGTCTTTCTACTGGATCGTAACTGCCGTTTTTTGATCGGTGGCAATCCGTCCATTCATTGTCACCATAAACTAGAATAAATGGAATTTCAAAATTATCAAATAACTGCTTGCGACTGATAAAAGTTGCATCGTCGCAGACACTAGAACCGTTTTTAATGTCGCCGTCGTGGACTACAAACGCGGCGGGCGATCGATTGATATCTGCAATCAAACTCGGAAATTTTGCTTCTTGTTCGGCACTGTAGGGCAAATCGCCAATTAAGGCAAATTCAAAAGGTCGATCGCGCGAAGTTTGAGCGTAAGTTAAAACGCCAAAACCCGTAATTGCTACAAAAACAATTAAGGCAATAATTATATAGTTTTTTTTCATTTTTATAGCTGTAAGTAAATTATTTATGATACCATATGAGCCGACAAATTACTCTAAAAAATTATGAATTTTCGTCGGTTGCTCTCGATAATTGCCATGCTTTCGATCGCAGGCTGCAATATCCAAACGCCACAAACCAACACACAGTCTACAGAAAGTCGTAGCTTGCGGGGCGGGACGCCATCGCCAATAGCAACCCCTGTTCCCCCCCAACCAAAGTCTGAGATCAAAGAAGCAAAACTAATTGCTGTCGGCGACATCATGATGCACAGTACCCAAACGCGATCGGGCTACGACGCAAAAAATAAAACATACAATTTTGACACTTTCTTCGCACCAGTTAAAAGTATCCTGTCAACAGGCGATTGGGTCATCGGAAATCTCGAAACACCTTTAGCGGGGCAAGATGCGGGCGGATATACGGGATATCCGCTATTTAACGCACCGGCTCAATTAGCGGATGCGGCTAAAAAAGCCGGATTTAATATCTTGACAACCGCGAACAATCATGCTTTAGACCGTGGAGAAAAAGGGGTAATTAGGACGATCGCAAATCTGAGCGATCGCAAAATTGCCTCAACAGGAACAGCGACATCAGCCGCCGAAGCTTCACGCACTTTAATCAGCACCAAAAACAACATTTCATTAGCCCTGCTAGCCTACACCTACGGCACAAACGGCATTCCCATACCCAAAGGCAAAGACTACTTAGTTTCCCTAATCGACGAAAAAAAGATAGTCAAAGACATTGCTAAAGCCCGAAAACAAGGAGCAGACATTATCGCAATTTCCCTGCATTTTGGCGATGAATATCAGCGACAGCCAAACACCCAACAAAAACAATTAGTTGAAAACCTATTAAAAGCGGGTGCAGACATCATTCTCGGCAGCCATCCCCACGTCGTCCAACCTTACAAAATTTTTAACTTTCCCGGAAAAAATGGCAAAACTCGCAAAGCTGTAGCAATTTATTCAATGGGAAACTTCATTTCCGGTCAGAATAAAAAATATACAGACTTAGGCGTAATTTTGCAAGTAAATATTCGCAAAAAATTTCCCGAAAAAACCACAGAAATTACAGATGTAAAAACACATCCTACTTGGGTACACCGCTATACTCAGAACAATAAAACGAACTATCGCGTTTTGCCCTTAGAAACAACTGTTACCCAGAAAAAAGATGCACTCCTAGGAACTTCACAGTATCCAATTTTATCAAAATATTTGCAAGATATGAACAATCATCTTACCTCTTTGAATAGTCCGCCAAAATCCAAATAAGTTGGCAGTGCCAATTGGGAATAGGGCATTAGTTATTGGAATTGGAGGCTTAGCCGAGTATTTGTATTCCCAGGTAGTGTCCATTGCTAAGGTAACAGCTTAAGCTAGGGAAGCATTTGTCAATCAGCAATTATGCTCAGAATTTACTCAAGTTTTTGGTAGAAAACTTAGATTTGGGCGATCGAACAATCATGCCGAATCTTCAGCAAATAAATTCCCCCAAGCTTGGATATCCTTTCCAATAAGTGCGAAATGGGCAGCAGAATAGCGCGTCATATCAACTCCGCTAGCATCGGAATTGTAAAATCGAATCAACAGTCAATACTCAACTATCATTGAGTTTTGCGACTAACAGCTAACAGTCAACAATAATTCCGGTTGCACCGGAATTGATATCAATTGACTCCTGGTAAGCTTGGGAAGCAATCAAGTATCCAACGGAAGAGGGTGTAGTGGAGTAGAGCGACTTTTCTTTTTGTGATTATATTCTTCCGATACGCCAAGATAATCAGATGGTTCATATCTGCCGAATATCTCAGCGAAAATGTTAGGCAATTTTCGATAAGGAGAAACACCCATATCTTGAAGCATGATGTCAATATATTGTTGGAAGCGAGTGTTAATCGCACAGGATCGCGAAGGTTCAAATTGAATATTGGCGCGTTTCCACTCGCGGATATATTCAATACTTTTTTCCATGTTTTCGCTAGAAGGCAACTCAAGTTCACCACGCAAGTAAGCACACAGCCATTGTGTGGCAATTTCGACTGCTGGCACGTGCATATATCCATGATTGAACCCGGCAAAGGCAATGCCAGGAATGCGAGGATGAAGCAAGTGACGATATAACTGTACGCCATCGGGTTCGGTTTCCAACATTTTTCGATATTTATCAGGCAAAAATGGAAAAATCGGCGTTTGCGAACCCAAAGATAGAACGACTAAATCGCATGGAATCTCGCAACCATTTTTCAACTTTACTGATTCTCGCGAAAAACCAGATAGTTCTGCACGGTGGGGCGAGATTTTTCCTTCTGCAATAAACGGATAGTAATTTTCAGGCGCAACCGCTGTGGCTGAACGTAAATCAGGCAATAGTTTGTGATTTGGTTGTACAGCTTTGATGCGACGCTGGGCTTCTTGATCTTTTCCAGAAACATTTCGCTGAACTTGAAAGCGGAAGATGGATGCAATCAAATCCCAAAAAGCTGAAACAATGAAGCTA
Source organism: Microcoleus sp. AT9b-C3 (assembly GCF_036705485.1). Lineage (NCBI taxonomy): Bacteria > Bacillati > Cyanobacteriota > Cyanophyceae > Oscillatoriales > Microcoleaceae > Microcoleus > Microcoleus sp. AT9b-C3. The sequence continues at coordinate 220,143 of NZ_JAUBUR010000007.1, forward strand.
AGGCGATTGTGCAGGAAACGTTCAATGGCGGTTGGATGTGCCCAACTTGTCATCATCACTGTTCCAAAACGGCTGAATAATGCGTAGGTAAAATGTACGCCCAAAATCCATTCGGGGATAAGCCAGCGCGGTGTACGAAATACATGATTTACTTGTGCGCCTTGTTTGGCTGCGAAAGTCGCCATGTCCAAAGCGCTTTTTCCGAAGCCAACGATTACAACTCGTTGATTGTCGAATATATCAAGCGTGTGGACATCCCGTTCAGTGATGATTTTTCCACCGAAATCTTCTATACCAGGAAATTCAGGTTGATACTTTCCTTCTGTATATTGCCCAACTGAGATAACGACATATCCAAATAATTCTTCGTGAACGCCCTCCTGGTTTTTATATTTTAATAGCCAGCCATCTTCTGTTTCTTTGAGTTCGATAACTTCATGATTTAACCGCACATCAAGATTTAAATGGTTGACCGCTTGTTCCAAATAATTCAGGATTTGTTCTCCGGTGGGATGTAAATCCGGGGTGAAGGGCCAGGGAAAATCAGATAAATGATACTGTTCCCTGATATTTTGCAGGTGTACGTTTGGGTATGCAAGTGCCCATACTCCGCCAATCTTTTCGGATTTCTCGAAAACAACTGCTGCGAAACCATTTTTATTGAGAATATTGGCTGTCGTAATGCCTGATATTCCCGCGCCGATAATGGCAATTGGCATACCGTTTTTGTATTGCATATATTTGAGTCTCCTTATGTGTATGGGTATTAGATTCAGTTGACAGTTGACAGTTGACAGTTGACAGTTGACAGTTGACAGCGACCTCTACCTGGAAGGAAGAGGATTGGAGTAATGAATAGTCTTCTTTTAATTTCTCCCTACAAGGGTTCCGGCTTTAAACCATTTTTATTTGTAATTTTACTGAGGCAGTGACAAGCAACCGGAAAGCCTTGCACTGAAAAGAGTTTAAATCGATCGCTCTCAACAAGATAGAAGCGCTGTCACCCCGTCAGCTCCGCGACCTTAACCCTAACTGCTGATATTAGCCTAGGTGGTTATAGACTAAGGGGGAGAGCAATTCTTGCAGTCTGGCTGCTACAGCCTCAGTCGAGGCGAGCTGGCACATTCCGAGCATCCCAATGATGTAACTAATAACTATAGTAATCCTTGCAGGAGTCGTAAATTTTTTACCCCACCCCTGCCCTCCCCTGAGTAATGGGAGGGAGTAAGAAATTCACAAATGATTTACGAGCGCTATATATTTATTAAAAAATCAAGGAAAGGGTTGACATATAAAATAATGATATGTTATAATTTTACTCATTAGAAAACTTGCCTTTCAAATTATCTTGAAAAAGATTGCGGCTGCTGAACCCAAGTCTTTTGTTCCCTAAAAAATCTCTTCAACTTTTGGGGGTTGCTATGCAACCCGCAACCGACTATTTATGCAGCAGCCAAAAAACTTGAACAGGCTTTTGCGAGCTTTGTCTCGGCAAGGTCTTGATGTTAGTTACGACAATAAAGTCTACTCGATTTGTCTCAATAGTTCTCTGAAAGAAGAGTGGCAAGATGCCAGTGCCACAACAGCAGAAGTTTTGCTTCCAGAGGATTTTCCGGTGGAAGCAAAGGCCCTCAAACAGTTAGCAAGTTTGGCGAATGTTCGACACCCTCAAGGCGGTTGCGTTTGCCGCGCTTGCGCTACTCCAGATTTCCATCCGGGGGATTCGGGGGTGGCGATCGGCTCTATTGTAGAAACAGCAGGAATGGTGATTCCGGCGGCTACCGGTTCCGATATTAACTGCGGGATGCGGTTACACGTTGCGGATTTGTCGATCGAACAATTCCTCAGTCAGCGCGATCGATTTGTAGAATTGCTCAAAGGCGATTATTTCTTCGGTACTCGCGATGTCAGCATGACTGCAAAAACTGCTCGCGCCATGTTCCAACACGGGATTCCCGGATGGCTGGATGGTATGCTGGACGAGGCAACCGGCAGCACGGCTAATTCGGATTTTGAGCAGTTGGCGACAGAGTGCAATCGCACTTTCCTCGGCGGTTCCATGAATGGCGATGTCAAATGGGCTCCCGACGAATTAGTCCCAAATGACGGCTTAGTCAGGGATGGCGGGTTAGCTACCATCGGTGGCGGCAATCACTTTGTCGAAATTCAAGTGGTTGAGGAAGTTATCGATCGAGCTACGGCTTATACTTGGGGAGTTCGATCGGGACAAATCGCTTTCATGATTCATTCGGGGTCGCGGAATGTCGGCAAATACATCGGGGGAATGTGGCGCGATCGAGCTTGCGACGCCTGGCCGAAAACTCTGAAATACCCTGAATCCGGCCTTTTTCCGCTGTCTGTCGAGGCCAATCCCGAACTTGTGAGCAGCTACCTGCAAGCGGAAGCAACAGCCGCTAACTACGGTTTTATCAACCGTTTGCTGTTAGCAGAACTTTTGCGCTTGCGTTTGCGGCAAGTTTTCGGCGATGTGGAAGCGCCGTTAGTATACGATTTGCCTCACAATATTACCTTAGCTGAAGGTGCTGGCTGGGTAACGCGCAAAGGCGCTTGTCCCGCACATTCCGGTCAGCCTGTAATTGTACCGGGTTCGATGGGCGCGCCGTCTTATTTGCTAGTTGGGAAGGGAAATGATCGATTTTTGCGATCGGCCTCTCACGGTGCAGGAAGGGCGCGATCGCGATTCGATATGAGTCGCAAAGGTGTTGACAAAACTGACTCCGCTTTGGGTTTAACTGGCGTAGATTGTATTACCTTACGCGAAGAACGCAGGATCGAAGAAGCACCGGCTGCGTACAAGCAAATTCAACCAGTAATTGACGTGCAGGTTGAGGCGCAAATGGTGGGGATAGTCGCTAAAATGAAACCAGTGTTAACGTTTAAAGCCTAGGCTGGCTCATTTGTCCGTTCTCAAAAACTGGTTTTATGAACAGGCTAAAAGCCCGTTCCACAAGACAATTTCACAGGTTGTGGAATGAGCTTCTAGCCCGTTCCACAACCTGTGAAAGTAAGTGCAAAATCTCAAACTTGTCCAATTATCCCCATCCTCAATTGTCACCAAATACATCAAAACCTGTTCATCCCCTAAAGCGGCTGCTGAAGTACGGGCGCCGCTACCGGCTGAAAGCTTGGCTGGCAAGTATCTGTTCGCTGCTGAATAAATTCTTTGATTTAGCGCCGCCAGCATTAATCGGTATTGCCGTTGATGTGGTGGTGAAACAGCAAGATTCTATACTCGCTCAGTGGGGCATAAAAGATGTTTTTTGGCAACTGGCAATTATCACTCTTTTGAGCGCGATTGTTTGGACGTTGGAATCGGTTTTTGAATATGCCTATGATTATTTGTGGCGCAATTTAGCTCAGGATATTGAACACGATTTGCGTCTGGAAGCTTACGGGCATTTGCAGGAATTAGAATTAGCTTATTTTGAAGAACGCAGCACGGGCGGTTTGATTTCTATTCTCAATGATGATATCAATCAACTGGAACGTTTTTTGGACGACGGTGCTAATGAGGTGATTCAGGTAATTACAACGGTTGTTGTGATTGGTGCGGCTTTTTTTGCTGCTTCTCCTGGTGTTGCTGGGCTGTCAATGCTGCCGATACCTTTTATTATTTGGGGTTCGATCGCCTTTCAAAATCGCCTTGCTCCTTTCTATGCTGATGTGCGGGAAAAGGTGAGTTTTCTGAACGGGCAACTGTCGAATAATTTGACCGGAATTACTACTATTAAAAGTTTTACTTCCGAAGATTATGAAATTGGGCGCATCGAAACACAAAGCCAAGCTTACCGCCAAAGTAACCGACGAGCGATCGCACTTTCGGCAGCTTTTATTCCGCTGATTCGGGTTGTGATTTTCTTGGGGTTTATTGCAACGCTATTTCTGGGCGGTTTGGAGGTAGTTGCGGGCCGGTTGTCTGTGGGAACTTACAGCGTTTTGGTGTTTTTGACCCAGCGGTTGCTGTGGCCGCTGACTCGCCTGGGAGATACTCTAGATCAATACCAGCGCGCAATGGCTTCTACTAATCGGGTGATGAATTTGTTGGATACTCCGATCGCTATTCGCACGGGTGATATTCGGCGGCCTGTTAGTTCGATTAAGGGTGAGTTGGAATTTAAAAATGTTACTTTTTCTTACAATCAAAGAAAGCCGATTTTGCAGTATTTTTCGTTGACTCTGCCTGCTGGTAAAACTACTGCGATCGTTGGCGCTACTGGTTCGGGAAAAAGTACGCTGGTTAAACTAATTTTGAGGCTGTACGAGGTACAGTACGGCAATATTTACCTCGACGGTATAGAATTAAATAACCTGAATTTAAAAGATTTGCGGAGAGCGATCGGATTGGTGAGTCAAGATGTGTTTTTGTTTCACGGTACGGTGGCCGAAAATATTGCTTACGGCAGTTTTGAAACCAGCAATCGAGAGATAGTAAATGCTGCGAAAATTGCGGAGGCTCACGAGTTTATCGTACAATTGCCGGACGGTTACAACACGATTGTAGGGGAACGCGGTCAAAAATTGTCGGGGGGTCAGCGGCAGCGAATTGCAATTGCGCGGGCTGTTTTGAAGAATCCGCCGATTTTGATTCTTGACGAAGCTACTTCAGCGGTGGATAACGAGACGGAGGCGGCAATTCAGCGATCGCTCGAACGAATTACCAAGAATCGCACTACAATTGCGATCGCCCACCGTCTTTCTACTGTCCGCAATGCCGATTGCATTTGTGTCATGGAAGAGGGGCTGGTGGTAGAATCGGGGCAGCACGAACAACTGATCGAACAGGACGGAATTTATGCGGCGCTCTGGCGGGTGCAATCTGGTATAAGATAGAAACGCAGCGGTTTTGGGTAATTGCTAATTGGGAATTGGGGATGGGGCATTGGGCATGGGTAACTAATGACAACAGTCAACTGCCAACTGCCAACTGCCAACTGACTACTGACTGCTGACTGTAAAATATTAGTTTATACAAACAAGAAGAGAAAATGTTTCTATTTGATAGCCCTGAGTCCAAACCCAACGAAAATAGCTGGAGCCGCAAATTAGATAAATTCGTGAAAGCTAATCAAAATGAATTGGCTGCTTTGGCTTGGGGGCTATTTCTGGAAAGGGGAGAGGAAAGCGAGGAGATTTTGGCAATTGATGTTGCAGAAACTGCGCGTTTTGTGTATTGTAAGAAAGAGGCGGTTGAGGAGTTGAACCGTCAAGTGAGAAGTCATATTCAGGAAGTTGTAGGTGTGTTGAACGCTCACAAGCCTGAGACAGAAGTGGCGATTTTGGCGATCGGGGAAGGTCAAATTAAGTTAATTTTTTTTGAACCTAAGCCTGAACCTCCTGTGTGTTTTGAGGAAGCGGCAACAGATGTGGATACATTGTTGGCTAAGCTGGAACAGCAGATGGGTGAATATATGAAATAGGAGTTATATCAAATCCGGTGGCATCGGAAGTGATATTACCTACAGTCAGGAGACGACGCCGTGCGGTTTCCCTACAATTAATCGGGCGATAGTTATATCTCTTATCGAGAAAGATTGATTATGTTGGGGTAGGTAAACGGCAATGCTGTGTCCTCGGTTTCCCTATTGTCGATGGCTATATCCGATCGCACTCTGAGGGCAATTTCATCCAAGAGTCTCTTTCAATCCCTCGGTGAGATAAACTGCGTATCAGCAACACGCTTTCCGGCCTGTTCCACAAAGAGTAAACCCGGACTTATTATAGATATCAGAATTAGATATCAGAATAACCAGCAATCAAAATAACCAGGGGGCGGCGAATCGTCATAAAAAATTTGAGCTTTGTCTAAAGTAGGTACAGCCTCTGCCAATTCTCTACCTACTTTTACCTCAAGCGCCCTGTCTGTTAATGGAAAGGAAAATTGATGGCTATCTTGCAAATATTTTGCCTTAGCAACAATCTGATCTTTCTCCAAAATCTTGCTGTTGCTACCAATCAAAATGCTATTACTTTCCTGGCAAACACACAGGCACACCTGAGAAAACACACTTTGAAAAGTTGTGATTTTTTCGGCATAAAACTCATCTCTGTGCAGCAGATTTGCTAGTACAACTCCCTCGCTTGATAAGTGTTTTTCGCAGATTTGATAAAATTCTTTGGTGGATAGGCGGTGCGGAAAGTAGCCGTTGCCAAAAGCTACGTCGATCATGATGATATCGTACTTAGTATCGGATTTTTGCTGCTCTAAATACTCTCGGCCGTCTTGAATTGTTACAGTTAGCCGATCGTCAAATTGCACTCCAAAACACTTTTTAGCTGCTTCGATCGCGATCGGGTCTACATCCGCACATTCTATAACAGTTTCCGGCAAATAGTGGTGCAAAACTAAGGGAATTCTGCCGCCGCCAAATCCAGCTATGTAGATTCTTTGAGGTTGGCTTTGCCACACTAAACCCAACATCATCGCCTGAGTATATTCAGACACTAGATGTAAAGGATTGTTGAGATCGAAAATAGATTGCAGTAAATCTGTGTGCTGATTGACTTTTTCTACTAAAGATAGATTAATGTGCGATCGCTTTTTTGTGACTGCAACATAGTGAACACCAGACTCTTTGCAAAAAATAACTTGGTCTGGCTGTTCCTGCAGCCAAGCCAGCCGCTGTTGAATGGCAGCTAAATTAATAGATTGCCAAGTTCTGTGTTCTTCAATCATCTGATTTTAAATTTTATTTAAATTCGATATTCTCTAAGAATACAGCCTCATCAACCCGGTTTCTACAAAAAAGGCTGAGTCGCCCGATATCTGCGAAGAAACCGGGTTTCTAGTCAAGGCTGGGGCAAGTCAGTCGATTTTAGATTTTAGATTTTAGATTTTAGATTTACCCCACAGATAAATCTGGGAGCTTGAACTAGGGTCTAAAATTTTTATCTTTCCACGAATTAACTACGTGGCACGGTATCCGTTTTTGGGCTGCGTCATGTCTCATTTTCCAGGATGGTGAAGAAGGAGAAGAAAACAGAAATTCACCCCATTACAGCCGCTTGTACGCCACCAATTCCAAACCTGAAACCGAAAGTTCCACTTTTTCCCAATCTTGCTTGTCACCTTCCAACTTTTCAAAGGCTGCTGAGGTTAGCAAAATCTCTCCCCGTTCCGCCAAATCCTCTCCCAGTTTCGATGCCAGATTAAATTCCGATCCGTACATATCCTCTCCTTCCAGCATCAAAACATCGCCACAGCCAATACCAATGCAGAGGTAAATATCCATCTCCGGCGGCAGTGTCGTGTTGACAGCCGCCGTTTGTTTCAAAGAGTCGATCGCAGCTTCCACAGCGGATTTTACATCAGCAAAAACTGCAAAAATATTGTCTGCTTCCTCCTTAACTACAGTGCCGCCGTATTCGGAAATTATCGGTTTGACAATGCCGTGCATCCGGTGAATCATTGCCAAAAAATGAATAATTCCGTAGCGGACTGTCGTGCGCGAAAATCCCGACATATCCATTACTAAAATTGCGTAATGTTTGCGGAAAGTGGCATTAATTTTTTCATCAATTTCAGCCATTCTTTCGGGATGTTCGTTTCTTTCTTGCAGCAACTTTTCCAAGTTAGCGCGGTTATTTGTTTTCATTTTATTTTATTAATTAAAATCCCAATCGCGACACAGTTCTTGAGGGCGACCCGCCGGATGCACCGCACAATTGATGCCATCCTTGCCGTAATAATAATCGCAGACAGTGCAAGGTTTAGTTTGCTCTAATTTTTTCATCAAAATTGCCCGGATTGTCTGGATTCGGTTACGATACTTGTTTGCATTCGAGTGACTCGGTTCAATTGCCAAAGCTTGCTCGAAAGCGGCTAAGCTGGAATCGTACAATTTAATAATTTGGGCGCTGTATTTTGTCCAAGCATCGGCACAACTTTGATACAGTTCGACTGTACTTAAGTTTAAGATGCCGTATTCTGTCCAAGCGTCGGCTGAAGCTCGATCGAACTTAATATTGGCATTGAGCAAAACTTTTTTGATCGTTGCCAAAAGTTCCCTCGGCTGCCAAGGTTTGCTAACATAAGCCTCGGCGCGATCGCCCTGGAACCTCGAAAATAAAGCTAACTGCTGTCCCTTACCTGTTAAAAATACCACCGGTATGTTCCGAGTTTCGGGATTAGCTTTAATTAAACGACAAACCCCGTAGCCGTCCAGACGGGGCATTATAACATCTAATAATACTAAATCAGGGCAATTTTTCTCAATTTTATCCAACGCTTCCACACCGTCAGATGCCTGAATTACATTCAATCCGCTGCATCTCAACTGATGTGAAATGCACTCCCGCTGGCTGCGGGAATCTTCCACCACTAAAACTGTTCTCATCACTCCCCACCTGGTTTTTGAGGTAAACTTGTTCGCTGCTTCGAGTCACCCTTGCTGACATCAGTTTACCCGCCTTGGATGAATTTGTTATCACTGGCGAGCTAAACTTACTCAAATTGCAACAAATCTTAAACTGGCGAGCGAAGGTGATACTTATCCAAAAATGCTGGTTGCTAATACCCTGATAATTGTTGAAGGTTTAGGCGGTAAATATTCGGCTTTTAAGCCTTAATAACGGCAAATCGTACTGATATCGGACGAAAACCTGGTTGAATTGCAACAGATAATCGGCTACTGTATACGTTGAAGTTCTTAAGGACGACAAATGAATCGATTGCTCCTCACTTTACTTGTAAGTCCGACGCTGTTTGGATCTGTGATGTCTTTGAGCGCGATCGCAAATCCCGCTCAAATTGGCGAAACACCAAGGCAATCGGCTGATTCGCCCCAATGCGTGCGATCGCCCCACACTCAGCGTCTGACTTGCGTGCGGCTTCCTGACAAGTCTGCTGCTGCGGCTTCTAAGCCGAGAATTACTTGGCAGCGCCCTGCTGACGAACAGGTGGCGATGCTGGATTTTTCGGAAGAAGAAAGCGATGCGGCGGTGGCGCTGTTTGGCTGCGACTGTCAGGTGTGTATCAACTCGCTGCGGCAGTTACGGGGTGTGACACCTCTAGATCTAGCTTCTTGAGGGCGATCGGTCAGACAGCATTGGGAGTCAGGCTCAAAAACCTGGTTTCCGATCGCTGCGCGCTTTTGAGTGCCTTTAGCTTTCTCAGTTTTAGAGAAATTGTAGTCAATTTGTTCCATGATTTCTAGAGATTTTTTATCTCTCAAAATCGGTCTCTACTTTTTAGCGAGAACTTGTTTAAGTTGAGCAGTTGCTTGCTCAATTTTTTCGATACTACCTGGGTTGACTAATCCGTAGTAGTCAAAAACGTAAACTCGATTATTTTTTGTGGCTGTTAGTTGATTCCAAAATGAATCAGATTTAAATTGGTCTAAAATTCCTTCTCCCCGATCGACTACAATGATAACTTCAGGATTAGCCTCTAAAACCTTTTCCGCTGAAAGCGTGACGTAGCCTCGCACGGGGCTATCTCCTTGCAATTGGGCTGCGACATTTTTCACGTTAAACTTACCCAGCAAATCTCCAGCCCAACTGCTTTGATTTGGAGATAAAATCGGTTGTCTGCTTACCAAAACTAAAGTGGCGGGGCTTTGATTTGGGATGTCTGCTAAAAATGTTTGGTAGCGTTTTAACAGAGGTTCGGGATTTGTATTGAGGGATTTAGCTAAAGTGGTTGTTAACTCTTCTAGGGATTTCCAGCTATCCACTTGAGTCAGTAAAGTTTTAATTCCAAGCTGCTGCAATTTTTGCATAGTTTGGTCGTGAAATCCCGACGCACCTACGACTAAATCCGGTTTTAATGCGATAATTTTTTCCAAATTAGGAGGGGTACGTTCGGCCGTGACTGCGGTAATCCCTGTAAATTTGGGGTTGCTGCTGACTAATTTGCTGCCGGGAATTCCTACAAGTTTGGTTGGGTCGAGTTGATGGATAATATCGGCGGTTAAAGGTGTTAAAGCTACAACTTTTTGTGCTGATTCGCTGTTAGTTGTTTGTGGTTGATTAACTGGCGAACCAGCAGGAGTTGATTGCTGAATTTGGGGTGATGTGGCGGCGGAGCAAGCGGTAAATGCTAAACTCAGCAACAGGATAGCGGTACGATAAAAAAAAGTTTTGTACATAGTTTAGGCGGGAGTTACTGCGAGTTTAGACCAGGTTGAGACAGAATTGACGGGAAGTGCGATCGCACTCAGAAATGATTGTTGACTGTTGACTGTTGACTGTTGACTGTTTGGACATTTGAAAAATACCGATGCAACCGGAAACGATATGACGGGAAGTTCGATCGCACTTTAGCGCTTAATGATTTAAATATCAATAGTTTACGGTATATTTTGTATAAAAAACCGCCTTTATTGCCTGACTTCGGATTTTTTAAGTATCTCTTAACTTTTATGGGAGCCTTTGGAACCACTACTAGGCAATAGTTTATTGCCTGTGGCACTCAGATAGAACAGCCGATTGTGGCAATAAGTTAATAGAAATAATTATGAATAAATTGGGAACTTCGTGCGAGGGGGAGGTTATACTTAGCAAAAAAGTATTAAGTATGATGAGTGGGAGCGATCGCACAAATCTGCAAGCCTACAGAAGTTTCTAAAATGATAGCTTCTACGCCAAAAGTCTGAGCTAAATTATCAGGAGTTAAAACTTGTGCCGGAGTTCCTACACAAAAAAGTTCCCCTTTATTTAACATAGCAATCCGCGAACTGTACCTAGCAGCTAAATTAATTTCATGCAGCACTGTAATAATCGTCAATTTGTGTTTTTGATTGAGTTGATTAAGCAGTTCTAACAATTGCAACTGATAGCAAATATCTAAATAAGTAGTAGGTTCATCTAATAGCAAAACTTGCGGATTTTGAGCCAAAGCTAAGGCGAGAAAAGCGCGCTGGCGTTCGCCTCCTGAGAGTTGTTCGACAGGGCGATCGCGAAAATCCTCAATCCCAGTTTGACTGATAGCAACTTCCACCTTTTCCGCATCTTCCTTGCTCAATTCCCACTGCCACCAACCCTGGTGAGGAGAACGCCCCAAACTAACTAATTGCCGTACCGTCAAACCTTCCGGTACTGTTTGCTGCTGCGGCAAAAGCGCTAATTTTTGAGCGACAACAGCAGCAGGTTGAGTATGAATTTCTTTGCCATCAAGCAACACACTTCCTTGCTGCGGAGTTAGGATGCGGCTAACTAATTTCAAGAAAGTAGACTTACCAGAACCGTTGGCACCGATAAGACTCAACCACTCACCAGGTTGCAAAGATAAAGTGATGTTGTGGGCGATCGCAACTTCGCCGTAACCCCCAGTTAAATTGTGAATTTCTAAAGACATAAGATACAGTTGACAGTTGACAGTTGACAGTTGACAGTTGAAGCGCGAGTGACTAATGAGAGATGACTAATGACTAATAACTAATGACTAATGACTAATAACTAGAACGCCGATAAAGCAGCCAGACAAATAGCGGAGAACCCAACAAAGCCGTAACCGTACCCACAGGCAATTCTACTGCACCCAAACGAGCCAAAAAATCAGCAAAAGTCAACACCCAAGCACCGCCGATCGCACTCATCGGCAACACAAACCGATAATCATTACCAACCAACAAACGCACCCCGTGAGGCACAACCAATCCCACAAAACCAATCAATCCGCCGATGCTGACAGCACTCGCAGCTAGCAAAGTAGCAACACCCCCAATCAATAAGCGCGATCGTACCAGCGAAACCCCCAAACCAACAGCTAAATCGTCGCCCAAAGCCAGCAAATTTATCGATCGACCCAAAAAACATCCTAACAACAAAGCAGCCAAAATATAAGGTGCAGCCACCTGCAAATCCGACCAACCGCGACCGTTCAAACTACCGATCAACCAATTCAAAGCAGCTTGCAAGCGGCTGTCTTCAGCCAACAGCAGCAGTGTAGTTTGTATGGCCCCAAAAAGAGAACTCACAGCCACACCAGCTAAAACCAAACGTTCAACCGAAATCCCCGTTTTAGTTTTTCCCAAAAAGTAGACCAGCATCGAAGTTAAAATAGCACCTATCCAAGCCGCCAAAGGCACCCAAGTTTGAAATATTCCCAAAGTCAGCATGGTAATCGCAACCAACCCCGCAGCCGCCGAAATTCCTAATACAAAAGGATCGGCTAAACCGTTGCGGAGCAAACCTTGCAGCAAAGCCCCCGACATTCCTAAAGCCGCACCAACCGTCAGCGCTGCCGCCACTCTGGGCAAACGCAATTCCCAAAAAATAGTCTGATTGACAGCATCACCTCGGTGCAGAAATGCTTGCCACAATTGATCGGTACTCATCGACACCGCACCAAAAGAAAGCGAAAGGGCGATGGTTAATAGCAAACCCAATCCTAAGAATACTACTGCCTGAAAAACTCGATATTCTAGCCAGATTTTTTGCAGATTCACTACATTACACCACTATCTTGATTAACAGCACTAAATACCATATTTCCTCGGTTGAGAATGGTCGAACTCGTTAACTACAATAACAATAACCCATTCACAAGAAGACGGCGACCGTGGGAGCAGATGAGCAGGCGATCGCACCCGCCGCCAAAATTAAATGTATAATATTAACGAAGTAAACCGCTACGAGTGAATCATGTCCGCAAACACCGCGCTACCCGCAGCCCTAGCTAAAATCGTCCAGCGCTTTCAGCGACATTCCGATCCGAAACAGCGCTACGAACAACTGCTGTGGTATGCCAAGCGACTCCCAGCATTTCCCGAAAGCGACAAACTGCCGGAAAACAAAGTTTCTGGCTGCGTGTCGCAAGTTTATATTACTGCAAATTTGGCAGACGGAAAAGTATTGTATCAAGGCGATTCAGACGCTCAGTTAGTCAAAGGATTAGTTGGCTTGCTGGTGGAAGGTTTGAGCGGATTAACCCCTGCTGAAATTGTCACCATTACCCCAGATTTTATTCAAGACACGGGATTGAATGTGAGTCTGACACCTTCCCGCGCTAACGGATTTTACAACATCTTTCAAATGATGAAAAATAAGGCACTTGCTTGTGAATTGAGCAAGCAAGCCGAAGTTAATTAAAAGAATAAACAGCCATGACTCAAACTACAAATTTAACAAAATCAGGTTCTGGCAACTATCCGGCCGCAGTTCAAGAATATCTCTGGAATTGGAAAGAAACGCAAATAAAAGTTATTTACGAAACCAGAGGACAGGGAAATCCTGTCTTGCTGCTGCCTGCTTTCAGTACGGTTTCGACGCGAGAAGAAATGCGTCCTTTAGCAGAATTGTTAGCTTCTAACTTTCAAGTTGTGAGCTTAGATTGGCCGGGTTTTGGCGACTCGGATCGCCCGCGAACCGACTATGAACCGCAATTATACCATCAATTTCTTAAGGATTTTGTGGAGTCAATTTTTAATAGTCCGGTTGCTGTAGTTGCGGCAGGTCACGCTGCGGGTTATGCGATGCAATTAGCGCAATCACAGCCGAATGTTTGGTCAAAGATTGTGTTAGCTGCGCCGACTTGGCGCGGGCCTTTGCCGACGATGAGCAAACAGCAAAGCGGGTGGCATGGAATGGTGAGAGAATTAGTACGATCGCCCTTACTGGGACAATTCCTATACAAACTCAACACTGCACCGTCATTCCTCAGTCTCATGTACCGCCGCCACGTCTATGTGGATGCAGCTAAAGTCACGCCCGATTTCATCCAAAATAAGTGGAAAATTACGCAAAAACCAGGTGCTCGCTACGGTTCCGCCGCCTTTGTGACTGGTGGTTTAGATCCGGCCAAAGTGCGATCGGAATTTACAGACAATTTTCAACAATTAGCAGTGCCGGTGATGGTTGTAATTGCTGAAAAGGCGCCGCCCAAATCAAAGGCGGAAATGGAAGCATTAACGGAATTACCCGGTGTTGAATCGCGAGTTATTCCCGGTTCTTTGGGTATGCACGAAGAGAATGCAGAAGCTTTGGCAAATGCGGCTAAATCTTTTCTCTAAATTATTTAAATCCCACTCTTCAGTCCGCGCAGGCGGACTTCGTTTGTGTAGCCCCGAATTCAATTCGGCGGTTTACATCATAAGAATAACAGCGGTATTTTGGCTAGTTTTTTCTTCCTTTTCCTTGCCACTGTATGCTGTGGGAGAGCCGCCGTTTGCTAACTCACAACAGAGTATTATTGAAGGTGCGATCGACTTTCACATTCATTCTTCTCCTGATGTGATTCCTCGCAGGTTGGATGATTTTGAAGTAGCTAAGTCAGCCGCGCGATCGCACATGAAAGCTGTTGTATTGAAAAATCATTATGCGAGTACAGCAGCGCGGGCAGTTTTGGTTAATAAAATAGTACCACAAATCGAAGTTTTCGGGGGAGTTGTTCTCAATCATGCTGTCGGCGGCATTAATCCCGACGCTGTAGATGCAATGCACCGCATCGGTGGCAAATACGGTAAAGTAGTGTGGCTGCCAACGGTTGATGCTGAGCATCACTTGCAGGTTTTTCACAAATCGGGAATAGGGATTAAAGTTGCGGAAAATGGCAAGGTTTTACCGAAAACAGCAGCGGTGTTGAAGATTGTAGCAAAAGAGAATTTGATATTGGAAACCGGTCATATTTCATCAGAAGAAGTGATGGCGGTTGTCGGTGAAGCCAACCTGCTCAACATTAAGAACATCCTGATTACCCACGCAATGGCAGATGTACCCGGTTTGTCCCTAGAAAATATGCAAACAGCCGCCAAGATGGGAGCTTTTCTAGAACTAGCATTTGTCAACGATTTGATGGGAGAAAAGGCCGCTGATGACGGACACAAAAACTGGCATCAAGTTTCAATTAAGAAGATGGCAGCAGCGATTAAACTAATCGGAGCAGAGCATTTTGTGATGAGCACGGATTTAGGAAGGAAACCCGATCCTTTGCCTGCGGAAGGTTACAAATTATTTGTGCAAAAATTGATAGATGAAGGCATTTCTCCGCAGGAAATTGATTTGATGATGACACACAATCCAGCTCGATTGTTAGGCATTTAGAATTGGTAATTGGCAATCGGGGATTGGGAATCGCTAATTGGGAATTCTCTTCCCTCTTTTCTCTTCCTTCTTCCCTCTGCCTTCTGCCTTCTTCCTGACATCCGTTACATCCCGTACATTGCTCGTTGCCGAACTTCCTTCTTCTATTCTTGATTGCCTTTGCCCTTCAAGTATCCGTTATCTGCAATGCGCCAAGCACCGCCAGCATTGCCCGTTAAATCGCTATCTTCCACTGTAGCAATGCTATCTCTGTAAACGGCGATCGCCTCACCTTCATTACCATTAATCCGACATCGGCGCACGATCAATTTTCCTCCCAATCCGACACCTATTCCCAAACTGCCGTTGTCAAAAATACTGCAATCTTCCACCGTTGCTTTCCCATTATCAGATATAAAAATTCCGTTCCATACCCCATCATGAATTTGATTGCGGCGGAGGATAGAATTTGCATCAGGGCCGCAAATGCCCACCACAGAATAGTCCGCAGAAGTGATATCGCTGTCTTCTACGATCAACTCGCCTTTGCGAATATCCACAGCGTAATATTTCCCCGTTGCGCTCATCGTTAAACCCCGCACTAAAGCAGTATCAGTTGCCATTTTAATGCAGTTTGAGTTGATACTTTCAACCACAATGCGATCGACATCTCCCCTGCCGATAATTTCTACCGATTTGTCGAGAATTAGACTTTCGCGATAAACGCCTGGATGCACGTCAATGCGCGTGCCCGGTGCTGCATTTTTCAGCGCTTCGCTAATAGTAGTATAATCGCCTTGACCCTGCTGAGAAACAACAAATTTTTTACTCTTCAAAACTTTGGGATCTGAAGTAGATGCTTTAATTTGCCCTGATTCCGAGTCAAAATGCTCCGATTGTCGATCGCCCGCTTCGGAAAGTTGCGATGTTAGCAGCAAGCGTTCTTGATAAACTGTCTCTAGCTGATGTTCTAACTCGGATACTTGAGATTGAAGTTGAGCTTGATTTTGGTTGGCTGTCTCGATTTGACTTTGGAATTCAGACAGTTGAGAATAAAGGTGCGATCGTTCTCTGTTAGCTGTTTCTAGCTGAGATGCCAATTCAGAGCGACTTTGACGCACACTTTCTAACTGATTTTCTAAGTCGGATACTTGAGATTGAAGTTGATTTTGATTCTGATTGCCTGTCTCGATTTGACTTTGCAATTCCAAGAGTTGAGAATAAAGGTGCGATCGTTCTGTGTTAGCAGTTTCTAGCTGAACTTCTAATTCAGAGCGAGTTTGATACACACTATTTAGGTGATTTTCTAACTCGGATACTTGAGATTGAAGTTGATTTTGATTCTGATTGGCTGTCTCGATTTGACTTTGCAATTGGGAGATTTGAGAAGTGAGCTGAGATTCCAATTCAGAGCGACTTTGACGCACACTCTCTAACTGATGTTCTAACTCGGAGATTTGAGATTGAAGTTGAGTTTGGTTCTGATTGGCTGTCTCGATTTGAGCTGGGAATTCCGAGAGTTGAGAATAAAGCTGCGATCGTTCTGTGTTAGCAGTTTCTAGCTGAACTTCTAATTCAGAGCGAGTTTGACGCAGGCTATTTAGCTGATTTTCTAACTCGGATACTTGAGATTGAAGTTGAGTTTGATTCTGAGTGGCCGTCTCGATTTGACTTTGCAATTGGGAGATTTGAGAAGTGAGCTGAGATGCCAATTCAGAGCGACTTTGACGCACACTTTCTAACTGTTGTTCTAACTCATAAATTAGAGATTGAAGTTGATTTTGATTCTGATTGGCTGTCTCGGTTTGACTTTGCAATTGGGAAATTTGAGAAGTGAGCTGAGATTCCAATTCAGAGCGACTTTGACGCACACTTTCTAACTGTTGTTCTAACTCGGAAATTAGAGATTGAAGTTGATTTTGATTCTGATTGGCTGTCTCGGTTTGACTTTGAATTTCCGAGAGTTGAGAATAAAGTTGCGATCGTTCTGTGTTAGCAGTTTCTAGCTGAGATTCTAATTCAGATCGACTTTGACGAACACTTTGTAACTGGCGTTCTAACTGTGAGATTTGAGATTGAAGTTGAGTTTGATTCTGATTGGCTGTCTCGATTTGACTTTGGGATTCCGACAGTTGAGAATAAAGGTGCGATCGTTCTGTGTTAGCAGTTTCTAATTGAGCTTGCAGTTCTGATAACTGAGACTGGAGTTGCGAGCTATCTTCCTCCTTGCGATGTATCTGAGACTCCATTTCTGACAACTCAGACAGCAGTCTTTCTCGCTCTAAAACAACCATTTCGGATTGAAGTTGTAGTTCATGAACTTGAGAGTTTAACTGCATTTTATCCAAATTAGCAGCTTCTAACTGTCTTTGCAGTTCTAATAATTCAAATGGAGGTTGCTGTGCTTGTTCGCGAGCGGTTTGCAATTGAGAGTTGAGTAATTCGCGTTCTTGCTCTGCACTCTCCAATTGAGCTTGTAGCTCTGACAATTCCGAAGTAAATTGCGATTGCTCTGCTTCGACTAATTGCAGTTGAGTTTGCAAACCCGAAAGTTGAGACTGAAGTTGCTCCCGCTCTTCAATGGAGCGCTCGAATTTAATTTGAATTTCCGACAACTGGTACTGTACCTGCAATCGGCTTTGGCTAGCCGTTTCCAACTGACTCTCAAATTCCGACAGCAGAGCGTGAAATTGAGAACGTTCTGCATCAACCGCCTCTAACTCTGCTTGCATTTCCAGCAATTGAGCGTTAAGCTGCGATCGCTCCTGCTCCGCAACTTCTAACTGATCTTTAAGTTCTGCCACTTCTGCTAACTGCGACTCAGCTTGTTGAGCATTTTCTAGCTGAAACTGCAAATCAGCAATCAGAGCATCAATTTGCGATCGATCCTGGGCAATTCCTGCCAAAAATTCTTCCATTTCCGACACTTGATTTTTTAACAATTCTTGCTCGCCAGTCACAGTTTCCAAGCGACTTTGCAACTGGGACAATTCAGAATTTAGCTGATTTTCATTCTGCACCTTTTGTCGCAATTCCGAAGTTCGGGCATCCAACTGAGCAGCCAAATTCGATATAGCCTCCTGCGAACCCTGCATCCGCACCAAATTGCGTGAATTTCGCTTATTCAAAATTAGCCAGCAGACTAATGCCCCGCCTCCAAATCCAATTAATAAAAGTAATGCTTCCATTTGTTTTATCTAATTAATATAAATTGATTGATTTTGATGCTGACCCAAAAAATGGACATCCACAACTCGCTATCTTATATCGTTTCCGGTTGCATCGGAATAAGAAAATCGAGTCTACAGTTAACAATCAACCCTTCAGTTTTGCGACCCGCCAGTCAACAGTCAACAGTCAACAGTCAACAGTCATGAGGAGTGCAACCGGAATTGATATTACTCAAAGCTATCACAACTTGCCTGCCTGTGTTCACTTGGCTCAACAATTTATATTTCTTTACAAATCCCTTTTGTTTACAGGTAAGGTACAGCGCACCCTCCAAGTCCGATTAATGAAGCAAATCCACAATATGAGGAATAATTTGGATATGCTGAGTCAACAAATAATCCAACCTATCCGCCAATAAACTAAAAATTAAATCGTTATAACTCATCCCGTATTCCGCCAAACCTAAAGCTACCAAACTCGTCACATTTTCCCCTGGATGTTTCAGATCCGGTTTGGGATTTGCTTCCAAAACATAAAGCGAGCCATCAGCATCACTTCGGACATCAATCCGCACCAAACTGTTCAAACTAAACTCCCAATAAATTTTTCGAGCCAACTCAATTAACTCTTGTTTTAGTTCAGGTTCTTCACCGCCCATCAACCGTCCTCGGTCGGCCGTAATCGCCTTTTTATCCATAGAAGTAAATATGCGTTCGTCAGGCTCCAGCACCCGCTCCACAGTCGAAAAAGCAAAGGGTTTGGTATTTTTATAAAATCGGCCTTTAGCATAAGTAACATAGCCGCAGACCGCTACACAAAATTCTCGTCCCGGCAAATACTTTTCAATTAAAGCAGTATTGTGAGTGTCTCGGTGAACTTCTAAAACCGCCTGAGACAAACCCTCAATCTGGTCTACAAAATGAACGTGCAGCGAAGCGCGACCGGATACTGGTTTAACAACAAACGGCCCTTGATAGTCACCAAAAGCAATGGCAAAACGCTGATGCAAATGAGGCTGCAAAATCCCTTGAGAAGGATGCCAAGTCATAAAGGGAGCGGTTTTAATTCCGACTGATTGCAGTTCCCGTTTAAAAGCGTGTTTGTTATCTAAAGTTGAACTATTTAAAGGATTGTGACCGACATAAGGCATTCCCAACATTTCCAACAATGCGGGAGTGTGACAAACAGGATTGTAGCCCTGGACTCCGCCAGTATTCAGCCACACTAAATGGATATTGTTTTGTTTGAGTTTTTCCGGCAAATTCATGTCATCAGGTAGGACAAAGACGTGCTTAAAGCCAATTCCTACTAATGCTTTAGCAATCTCGCGGGCGACGACTTCGTAACTCTTCCAAGCGCGGGGGTTGTGAGTTTTGTAAATCACTGAGCCGGGGCTATCGCAGTCGCCGCCGAACACCACAGCAATCCGCAATTTAGCAAACAGTACCTCCAAATATTGAGGCAGCAAACTAAAGTCATAATGCCAGCGATTCCGGGTAATTGATATTGGAATCATTTAAGTATTTTTCCTTTTTGTTTCATTTTTTAGCGACCGAACCGCTAGATTTTCCCAAATATATTCCAGCCAAAACCACAGAGAAAGCAAACCAATTAAACAAGCTCAAACTTTCCGAAAACAGCACCCAAGCCATAATAGCTGTAATTACGGGTTCTAGCAGCAGGAAAAAAGCTACAAATTCCGAGGACAAACGACCTAGACTGTGGATAAGCAGTCCCTGACCGAAAGCTTGGCAAATCACCGCCAAAGCAATTACAGTCAGCCATCCCTGCCAAGAATAAGGGAAAACTCGATCGCCCGCCAGCAGAACCAGTGGCAAAACCAAGATACTGCCCATAAAACAGCGCCACATCAATATAGTTGTTGCCGGAAACTTGGTTCGCAAATGTTCTGAAATTAGCAGATTTCCTGCATAAAACATCGCCGATAAAAGAGCAGCAATGTCGCCGACAAGAGTGTCTCCCGCCGTTTGCAAATCGTCCATACCGATCGCAATTGCACCAGACAAAGCCACCGCCAGTCCCACCAAAAACCTGTTGTCAAAGCGCCGCCCCAACAGCAGCCATCCTCCCAAAGTAGTAAATAAAGGAGTTAAGTTTCGCAGTACAGTAGAATTGGCGACATTAGTCTGACTCAGTGACCACGCCCAGAAACCCACAGAAGCAGAAGAAACCACGCCTACGGCGATTAACAGCATCACATCCTGCAGAGTGTAGTTCGATCGCTCTTCAACTTGTGCCCCAGACATTCGGCGACGCGCAGCACCCGCACCATTCCACACTCCAAATACTACAGTTGCTATCCACAAACGGTTAAAAACAGTAGCATTCGGGCTGATTTCCCGTTCGCTCAACCTAATAAAAATCGCAGCCAGCGACACCGCTAGCAGCGCCGCCGACAGCGATGCGATCGCCCAAATTTTGCCTTGACTCTCAGCTAATTCACCGTTTTTTAAACTGTCTGGCTTTCCCGAAACAATAGTTTTGTCTTCAGTTATTAAGGCAGAGTTTAACTCGGTTTTTTCCAAAATATTGCGCTGAAGTTCAATATTTGGCTCTGGCAATCCCAGTTTTTTTGACATTATTAAAAGTTCCAATGAAGGCAGAAGGCAGTTGTGTAGGGTGCGTGACCAAATAAAAATTGGGCGACGAATGGAGTGACTCAAAAGTCACGCACTCTACTTACGAGGGCTGCAAAAACTATTTTTTATGGTTTTTGCAGCTTAGGCTGAAGGTTTAACAGAAAGCCTTGTCAAAGCCTCCTTTATCGCCGGCGGCAATTGCCGGATAATCTTGTTCTTGTCGCGATCGACACCAACCAAAGTTACCTGTGCTGTCACATATAACTCCTGAGTCTCAGCCGATCGAATTTCGTAATCCCAAAGCAGCCGCACACCCTCGGTAGCAGCGATCCGCGTTCTGACTGCCACAGATTGACCCATTTGTACAGCCCGGTGGTAGCGCAGCGAAAGTTCCACCACGGGCAATTCCAAACCCTGCGCCACCCAATCTGCATACTCGATGCCAAGAGAGCGCAAACTTTCCACCCTAGCTTCCTCCATCCAAGCAATATAAGTACCGTGCCAAACCACACCGCTGTAGTCAGTATGGTGAGGGTACACTCGCACCAAATATTCAAACCAGCCCTCAGAGTCCATCCCGCGCCGATTTTGAATAGCACCAGCCGGTGCGAGTTCTGGTTGAGTTCGATCGTTCTCTAACACTTTACAAATCGTTCCAAAACGCTACATTTCTACAAATCATAAGACAAACTTCAGGCTTATGCTTGACAGTAAGAAACTAGAGTACCAACGCCCTAGTGTAACGTCGCACAAGAAAACTCAACTGTTTTTACCGCCAAAACCATGATAGAAAAAATTTTAGTAGCCGTAGCCGGTCGCGGCTTGTGCGAAGAGATGTTTAATATGTTGATGGACATCCCTTCCTTGCAACAAACCTCTGTCACCGTCTTGCACGTCGTGCCGCCGCAAGTAACCTCCGATGGCATGGCCGAGAAGTTGGAAGAAGGAGGAAAGATTTTAGCACAAGCAGTCCAGTCTTTGAAAATAGATCCCAGCAAAGTCAACCCGCGGCTCAAACAGGGAGACCCGAAAACCACCGTTTGCCAAGTCGCAGAAGAAGAACAATCCGACTTAGTAATTATGGGTTCCCGGGGACTCGGACGGCTGCAATCGATTTTGGAAAACTCAGTCAGCCAGTACGTTTTCCAGCTAACATCCCGACCGATGCTGTTAGTAAAAGACGACATTTACGTCAAAAAAATCAAGCGCGTCATGGTAGCGGTAGACAAATCAGAAGCTGCCAAACAGTCATTGCAGCTTGCGCTCTCTTTGGTCAAAGAAGTCAGTGGCGGAGAGATAATTTTAGTACACGTCACCAAAGATTTGACGGGAAAAGCCAGCGAAGATTTAACAGCAAGTGCTGAAAAAGACCCCGTATTAGCTCCCGCAGTAGCACTAGCCAAACAAATGGGAGTTAGCTACCGCTGCGTGAGTGCTACAGGTAAGCCAGGGGAAGAAATTTGTCGGATTGCAGACGACTTGAATGCCGACTTATTGGTAATCGGTTCCCCGGATCGGCGACCCAGCGTTGCCAAAAACTTTGTGGATATCGATCGACTCCTAGGAAATTCGCTATCAGACTACGTGCGAGTTTATGCCAACTGTCCCGTCTTGCTAGCCCGCACAGTCGCCTAGAATCTCATCGTTAAGAACGAGCAGCTAACACTCAACATTTAATAAAAAAAGCGCCTCAGCAAAAAGCTGTTGGCGCTTTTTTTTGCAAGCAGCAAAGCCAGACAGAAATAGCAGCAGTTGCTAATCTTTTCTACCTTGACGGCTAGCTGTTTGAATGTACAGAATGATTAGAAAAACACTGGGAACCAATACAAACAGAATGGTTGCCACAAACCCTAAATCGTTAACTTCCATGAAGACGCTCGCCTCTATCGGAAAATAGAAAAACACACACAACTAGGATATCACTCAAAGGCAAAAGGCAAACTCCAAGACAGAAGAAGAGCTTACCGACAAGCGTCGAAACCCTCTTTCTGGCTGGATGCCTTGCTTCCCCATCTCTTATTTGTCCTAGAAACCAAGTTTCTTTTCCTAGATCGGCAAAATGCGTGATTATACAGTGAAATAGGAAAAAAAAACAAAATTATTGCATTCTGCATTTTTCTTTCCTTCTGCATCTCTAGTCTTCTGCCCCCTGAAAGTCACGGTTTAGTCTTCACGCTCACGTCGCCATTGACCATAGCTTGACAAGCCAACCGATAGTTTTCGGGCTTTTTCTTGAGCTTGCGGTTTTCAAAGTCAGTGCGGGGCGACAGATTTTCACTGCCCTCGACAATTTCCACAATGCAGGTGCCACATTGACCGTAGCCCCCGCAATTCATCATCTTTCCCGAAAATGTGTACAAATCGATGCGGTTTTCTAGAGCTTTGAGCCTCAAATTGGCTCCGTCTGCTGCGATGACTTCCTGATTTTCCTTCACAAACTTGATATTGGCCATTGCCGATTCCTTAACGCAGTTGACATCCAACTCTATTACAAAATATTAACTAATGTGTCGGACGTTTAATACCCGATGTCCAATTGATCTGGTAATTAAAGCTCGCCCCAACTCAATCTCAAGGAGCATCCGAGAGGTTATTAGTCGGAAGATTGCTCACAGCCCGCTGAAGAGATGAAAGCCCCAGGTTGTAGGTGACAATTGCCGACAATCGGTTTCTCTCAGCCCTAGTCAAATCAGTTTCCGCCTGAATCACATCCGTCTGAGTACCCACGCCAGCTTGAAACCGCAGTCTCGCCAGACGCAAAGCTTCCCTTGACTGCAAAACCCCCGCCTCAGAAGTTTCGATATTCTCAAAACTCGACTCTAAGCCAAAATAAGCTTGTTCCACTTCCCGGCGCACCTGATTGCGGAGTTGGTCAAATCGACTTTCAGCGATCGTAATCTCAGCATCCCGCTGTCTCGCCCTGGCGTTCGCCGCGCCCCCATCGAAGAGACTCCAAGTCAGACTCGCCCGGATCGAATAACCATCGGCCCAGCCGCGAGAAGTATACGGATCGGGGTTATCAGGGTCTTGTCCCAGTACGTTGTAACTACCCCCCACGCTCACTTGAGGCAAACGCGATGCCTGAATCGCTCGCCTCTGCTGCTTGCTGATATCCCTCTGGACCAACTGCTGTTCCAACTCGGGGCGATTCTTAAAAGCCTGCACAATACTCTCTTCCAAAGACAGCCTCCAAGAGCCCGCTTGCTCTACCGGATCAGCCGCTGTCAAGTTCGCCGACTGGCTGACATTCAAAATCTCAGCCAGACGCCGCTGGGCAACTCGCTGGTCACGACGGGCCACTGACAGTTGTTGCACTTCGTTAGCCAAATTTGCCTGAGCCTGCAACACAGCAAACCGGGTTCCTACCCCGGCCCGTTCCAAAGCTTCGGCATCCCGCAAACTTTGCTGGGCATTTCTCACCGAAGCTTGGCGGATGGCAACTTGTCCGTCCGCGTTTTGCAAGGTGTAGTAAGCCTCAGCAGTGTCGAAGCGGAGTTCCTCGGCTTGGCGTTCCACATCCAGTTCCCGAAGGCGCAACTGTTCCTCTGCCGCGCGGATGGTAGCGCGCCGGCCTCCGAACAAATCGAGGTTGTAGCTCAACTGCAAAGTGCTGTTGAGACTGTTGTTGCCAAAATTTGTGCCGGCTTGGAGGGCGGGCTGCCCGGTTCCGTTAGCCTGAGCGTTGAAGCGGCGCTGTGCAGCCCGGATTCCGAGTTCTCCGCCGGCACTCACAGAACGGCTGGCGTCCATTTGAAAATTCAGGTCTGGATAAAGAGCCGCTTGCTGTTCGCGCAAAGCTGCTCTGCTTTGTTCCACTTGCTGTCCGGCGATTTGCAAAACTTGGCTGTTGCGGCGGGCGAGGTCGATCGCCTGCTGCAAGGTAATTGACTCAGTTTGCTCGATCCTGACATCCTCCGGGTTGGTCGGAAACTGCAGCGGATTCGGGTTGGGTTCCAGGGAAGCCGGAGGCTTGGTGTCTAAAATGCCCCTTGGAGGCACAGGGGGGAAACTTTCGTTCGGAGTGCCCCGGAGAATGGGTACCGGGGAACTGGGGACAGGAACATTGTTGGGAGGGTTCGGGGAAGGCTGCTGAACCTCTGTCGGTTCCAAACCTCTTAGTGGTGTGGAACCGCCCTGAGACAGAGTTGATGGGGCCGCCGGAGCAGCCTGTTGAGGCTTTGATGCTTGCTCGGGCTGGGTTCGAGTTGATGCGATATTCGCTCCCCCTTGCTGCTGAGACTCGGAGGTTTGAGGGTTAAGGGCGATCGACTGTTCGGCCTGTGATGCTGATTCTGCCGCTGTGCTCGAGGTCGATCGAACCTTCTGCCCTAATTCGAGCTGATTGAAGCGGGCCACACTGTCCTGAGATTGATCCGGAGGCTGTGCTGAAGCACTCTGTGCGGCGTTGCCCAAAGTAATTGCAGCGCCCACTCCGACTACGATGATTTGACGAAAAACACGCATAATTTTTTAATTACTCTGCAATCCTAGAGACAATTTTAGAGCAAGATTGAGGTCTCAAGTTTCTAGTCTGTAGCCTGAACTCGACGGTTACAAGTCACAATTACCATACTCATCTTAACTTTTGAATGTTCGATTCAAAATTTAGAATTTAACTTCAGCATTTGCCAGACCGATCGCCGCCGAGATTAGTTCCTCTACTCCGCTCACCGGCAAAATCCGGGTTTTCAGCGAGCTGGCGAGCTGTTCGAGGGTCATGTCGTCTAGAAAACGCGGTTCCCCCTGTTTTAGCATCACCGACGGCAGCAGGATGCCATCTCCCAAGTCTCGCCCCTGCAAAGCTTCGAGCAAATCTTGCCCGGTGAGCAAACCCGTGACAGTGATAGTTTGTCCCCAGTAGCGGCTGCACAGTGCAGCCATGTTGACGGACAAGCCGGGAATTTGGTTTAGTTGTTGTACGATCGGCTCAAAAGCTTTTTCGACAGCATTCCCCACCACCCAAACCAACTTGCGCGCAGGCTCGACTTGCATCGGTTGCAACTTCTCAAAAGCCGTTTCAAACTGTTGGATAAACTGGCGAATCGAACCCACACCGTTACCAATTTGCGGATAATCTTCGTAATCAGCAGCCGACGGCAAATCTAAACCAGCTATTAAAAACCACTCGTCAGCCAGCCAAATGCACCGCGATTTTGAATTCGGCTTTTTCGCCTTTTGCCCACCTTTCCCCTGATTCAAAAGCAGTTGAATTTTCTGCACTTGTTCGATTACTTCTCGCGCTTTTTGGGCCGTTACTGCGATTAGTTCATCTTCGGCTGGGCGAAAGCGAGTTAAACCCACCGGCACTACAGCCACCGATGCTACAGCGGGAATATTTCCGGTATGAAACTTTGCCAAATCTAACAAAGTGCGTTCTAAATGTTCGCCATCATTAATACCAGGACAAACAACTACTTGAGCGTGAATTTGCAAGCGGCGTTCTTTAAACCATTTAATTTGTTCGAGAATCTGGCCAGCGCGGAGATTTTTTAACAGCCTAATTCGCACTTCCGGTTCCGTAGCGTGCACGGAAACATAGAGAGGAGAAAGCCGCATTTGTTCGATTCTGTCCCACTCTTTTTGAGTCAGATTTGTGAGAGTGAGATAGCTGCCATAAAGAAAGCTGAGGCGGTAGTCATCATCCTTAAGATACAGAGTTTCCCGCTTGCCTGGAGGCTGTTGGTCAATGAAGCAAAAAGGGCAGCGGTTGTTGCACTGAATTAGCCCATCAAAAAGAGCAGTTTCAAATTCTAATCCTAAATCTTCGTCATACTCTTTTTCTATTTCTAACTTGTGGGTTTTGCCTTTAGTATCTAATACTTCTAATTCTAGAAATTCATCGGCGCACAGGAATTGATAGTCGATTAAGTCACGGGGTTTTTGGCCGTTGACAGCAATGATGGCGTCGCCAGCATCAAATCCAATTTCGGCGGCGATGCTATCGGGGATGACTTTGCTGATTAGGGCTGGTCGGGTTGATAAATCGCTCATATTTATTAGTTATTGGTAATTAGTTATTGGTAATTAGTTATTAGTGGGACTCTGTTACACTTGTTTTTAGTTGATACAACTTAGGCTATTTTATCGCCAACGATGACAGCGATGGGAACCCCATAATAAATCTCCTCGCCTTGGAAATGCGCGCCAATTCCGAGACTGTCAACACCAATATCCTCTCTAAAAATTTCTCTGATTTTCTGGTCATCGCCGGGGTTAGGAAAAGAAGCAGCTAACTGTTGTTCTAGCCCAAGCTCTACCTTGTAAAAAGCCAATTTAACATTTTGAAGATTGGCATCTGCGACTAATTTTGGCAACTCTTCCAGAGTCAAGGCGCGAGTATGAGAGGGATCGCGCAACTTCTCAATCCGATCGTAAGCATTCACTTTATCCGGTGGCAAAGCAACATCAGCAATCAAAATTCGACCACCTGGACGACATACGCGAACCATCTCTGATATAACAACATCTGGCCGCAAAAAATGATGGAAAGCGTAACGACTCAGAACAAGAGAAAAAGTAGCATCGGGAAATGGTAGTGTTTCAATATCTCCTTGTTGCCAGGACACATTAATCAAGTTTTTCTGTTGCGCCAGAATCTGGGCTTGTTCGAGCATCGCTGGTGTGATATCAATGCCAGTAACGTGACTGGCAACTTCCGCAAAAGCACAACTAACAATACCTGAACCGCAAGCAACATCTAGAACAGTGTCTTTGTCAGATACACTCGCCATTTCTCTCAGCAGGTACAGAGACTCTTGATTGGTGTGAGCGTACAATTTAGAGAATGGAATTGCCTGACGAGTGAACTGGTCGATGATGGATTCCTGATGTGCGGTCATAGTTTAGGATGTGGCTAGCGGAGAATGTTTACAGTTTAACTGGTCTAGGCTGAATTTGGCGATCGGGCGATCGCTTCTGCCAGTCTAGGCGAGTGAATTGTCTTTAACAGAATTGACTTGTCTGGTTGCTAAACATACAGCATTATATTTTTTCCACAAACAGTCCTGCAATCCGCACCTCAAAAGTTATTCCAGGTAGCTGAGGCTGCCATCCAATTTGCACCGCTTGGCGTATCCATTGTGCTGCATCAGAGGGTGTTACTGGTTTCACTTCGTTAGTTGGAGTCAAACCTTGAGGATGAGGTCGATCGGTGAGGATAACTAACACCGAACCTGGTTTTTCAGCGTGTTCGACAGCAACATGAAGATTTCCGCCATGAAAGCATTCTTGTGTATAAGTAGGTTGTCTGCGGATGAGCCAGATGAAAGGCTCCCCATCAACTATGATTTTTCTTGTTCCTTTTGTCGGTATTGACATAGTTTGTTTCAGCTTAAATATTTCAGCATTTTCAATAAGCATTGAGCCACCGGATTTTTGACTATAAATATAGGTTTTGTTGCAGAGTTTTGGCTCCTAACCCGGTTTATGTGACAGGCGCAGAATCTTTGTTTCAAGCAACCTCAATCATGATATTAAACTGTGCTTTCTAAATCTTCCCAGTCCGATGAAAAAGCGGTAATGTTTGTCCGGTAATTGATTGCTGCCAAGATTGGTGAAAGCTTGCTGCTCAATGTCATACTGCTTTGCATGGGCATATCATATCATGTCCGGTCTATTACCAGCGATCGAGACGGTTTGTAGTGCGGACTTTAGTCCGCAAAATCCTGCGGACTAAAGTCCGCACTACGAACTTGATGATGGTTGTTTTAGTTTCCCACGATCGCATACCACAAACTCACCATCAGACACACACTCGCTAAATGCTGTGGAATCAAAGATTTAATCGAGCGCTTGGCAATTTGTTGAGTCACAAATATTGTGACTAATAATGATACAATCAAAGTTAAACCTTGCAAGAAGCTAATCACGGCGGGATCGCCGATAAAACTCGGTAAATCGTCTCTAATTTGTCCGAAAGTGGCAAAAGTTACGGGAATCACTCGACCGCCTTCCTGCAAACCCAATCGCCAATAGTGAGCCAAACTACCGCCCCAGACTAAGGGTAAATAACCGTAGGCGAGAGAGACAAATGAGAGGGGTTTGTAGGTTGTAAATGGCATGGTTTCTGCTTGTCCCAATCGATAAATTACCTGCATGACGGCGTAGGCAATTAGGGGAATCATCGGCGGGATAATTAACACAGCGAGCGAGAGTCCTAAATGAGGGATAAATTGGTCTAAATTGATGCCTAGCCCCAACAAACTATTTATCTCCGGCAAGCGATGGAGATAAATACCGCTTAGTAATAAAAATAACAGGGCGACTTCATAACTGTGGGGAACATGAGTCGTCCATAATTCGATTCCGGGAGGGCGCAAATTTAATTCAACGGATCGATGCGGACAAGCTTTCAAGCAAGTCATGCACAACACGCAATCTTTATTATCAGTTAATTGGGCGGGATGGGAATAAATCGGACAGCCATTAGTAGTTAATCCTTCCCCCAAGCCGGGGCCGCCTTTGTAACATTGGTAGGTGCTGCATTCCGCCGCGCAGGTTCCTTGTTGGGCGCGAAGTTCGATAATTGATAGTTTAGCAAATAATCCATTCATTCCCCCGATCGGGCATAAATAACGACACCAAAATCGCCGCTCGAAGATTAGGGAAAAAATTACCGCTCCGGCGGTGATGAGCAACAACAAACAACTGGATAAATAGGCGGTATTTTCTAAATTCCACAACTCTTCCCACAGAAATATTAGGGTAAATAGTCCAAAAAGAAACCAACCGCCCCATTTTTCTGCTTGTTTGCGGGGCCATTGATTGAGCGATCGCGGGAAAAATTTCAGCGATAGTTTTTGGACGATTTCCCCATAAATCATAAAAGGGCAAAAAGCGCACCACAATCGTCCGATGATGGGGAATAATAATAAAATTAACGGCCACCACCACGCCCAAAAGATATTTAGGGCAAAATTATGTTGTCGATCTTGGGGAGCAACAAACAGGATAATTACCACTAATGCAAACACCCAGGTGGTAAACCAATAATTTACGCGATCGGGATACCACTCGCTCCGTAAAAATTGCCGAAATTTGGGATAAATATTTAATAAATTCAGCCGAAACTTTTGTTTCTTCGCTGCCTGGGCCCAAAACACTTCTTCCGTTAATACCTGACTCCCCTGTGCTTGAACTAAGGCGCGATCGACCATTCCCTGCAATTCCTGCAAATTACCTGGAAAATCGTAGGCTTGTAAGCGGCGAATTGCTTCCCGTGTGACTTGGGGCTTGACTAATTTCTTTTTGCGACCAATGATATTGAGATAATAGTTGACTTGTGCCTCTAAATCTGCTTTTCGCACCCGCAAGGATGGGACTTTAATCTTGTGTTGTGTCAGCTTATCTAGCTTGGGCTGCACAAGTTCTGAAATTAAAATTATCCGGGCATTACTAGAACGCGGTGGTCGCGGTATTTGTCCTTCCCTGACAACTGGCGTATAGGTTCCCTCGGTTAATAATTGCTGAATTTGGGGGCATAATTCAGGGGGTAATTCTTGCACGTCATTTAAAATTAACGTCCCTTCTCCCAGCCATTCCAACAGCCCCGGTTTGCCGCCCAACCGCCCGAACAATTCCGCTCCGTTGCTCTGAAGTAAAGCACTTTTAATCTGAATAATTGGCTCGTTGCGGCGATGGGAACCGAAATGAATTAAAGCAGCTAAATTATCCTTTTCTAAACCAGGTTCGCCAGAGATTAATACCGATCGGCTGTCACTCGATGCCGCGCGAATTTGTTGGCGTAATTTCACTGCATAACGACTATTGCCAATTACTCCCCGTTTCGCCCTGGGTACTAGATAGCTGCGGAGGGCATTTTGACGCTCTCGTTCGTAGGCAATTTCTGCTTCTAGCTGCTCTAACTTCGCCGCCAAGCGTTGAGCGTAGGCTTCGGTAATGCGTGGATATCTTTTTAGCAAACCACGCCAGCGATCGGCACTAATTACCCAAAATTGACACTCTGTCCGAGCAATAATTCGACTATCCGCAGGTTGCGATCGTTGAAGGGCAGATAAATTGACGATCGCCCCCGGTAATAAACTACTCCCCCACATTAAACCCGGTTGTTTGCTGCGGTATCGATCGGCTTGTCCTCGTTCTAGGATATAGAGATTAGTGATGGGCGTATCTTCTATTACCACTCGAAATCCAGGGGGAAAAGTTGTCATCTCCATTTCACCCGCGATCGCCTGTAAAATCTCGCGGGATAATATGGCTAATTCGGTACTCTCTTCGAGCCAGTTAACTAATGTTTCGGTAGACATCGCTTAGCGTCGGCGAAAGCCGAATCGTGGTGGTTGGTGTAGGATATATATTTTTGTGCTAGATCAATATTAACTGCTGGGAACGACTAGCATTTTTAGTTTGAGTGTGGTGTTAATTTTCTGTCTTCAGCATACCCGATCGGCCCTCCCCGCTCTAATATATTTTTTCTCCACGTCCTCCTGCAATCTGCACGTTAAAAGTGATTCCCGATCGCCGAGGCTGCCATCCAAGTTGCACTGCTTGCCGTATCCATTGTGCTACATCAGAGGGTCTTACTGGTTTCACTTCTTTCGTTGAAATAATCTGCCATACCTTTACCTCTTGCGGCGCTCCATCTGGAGGTTTTACGGGTATAAATTCACAGTTAGTTTGACTCCAACCTTGAGGATGAGGTCGATCGGTGATGAGAACTAACACCGAACCCGGTTTTTCAGCGTGTTCGACAGCAACATGAAGGTGTCCCCAGCCAGATTCTACTTGCGTATTAGTAGCTTGTCTTCGGATTAGCCAGATGAAAGGCTCCCCGTCAACAATTATTTTTCTTGTTCCTTTTTTCGGTATTGACATAGTTTGCTTAAACTCGTTAGCGTAAAGGTAAAAATCGCACTTGCCCTTCCCATTCTCCTTCCAGACTGCACTCAGCTATTAGCAAAATTTCCTCGATCGTCAAACCTACGGAAACACGGCGACTGACTTAAAATAACCCAAGCATTGCAAGACCTGCTTGCATGCGCTCGTAGGTGAACTCGGCCATCGTTGCTACATCCTGAGTTAGTACCACCCGCCCTTGCAGCGCTGCCCATTCTAAGACAGTTGGGTCGTCTGCTTCGATCGAACCCATATCTTGAACGCGGACAATATCAACGTCGGGATTCCGCCGCAGAATACCTCGGACAATCTGATTGTTAAAGTTCTCGTCTGCCAAGAATCGCAGCATATAAAACTACCCTTTTTGGTTGCGTCTTGCTAATAGGCGATCGCGTATTCCCACTGAGTTAAAACGCCTTTCTGCTTCCTGCTGAACTTCTGCGGCAAGACGTTGACGTTCCATCAGATAAGCGTCAACTTCGGATTGGTGTCGCAAGTAGTAGCCGATCGCAAAATAAATATCGGAAAGTTGAAGAGACGGGTACTGTTCCCGGATTTCTTCTGCTGTGCCTCCTTCAAGAAAAGCTGTAATGACTGTATCTAGGGTGACGCGGATTCTGCTAATGCGAATCACACCGTTTGCATCAGCCACCACCAGCGGAATTGGTTCAGCCGTCGGAACAAGTAGCATTTTGAGATTGATGGCAGTGTTAGTTTTCTCTCTTCAGCATAGCAGTCTGCTAAGGTCGATCGCCTTTAGAATCAGGATAAGTTCTGGGTTGTGAATTTAGATTGCCGGTGAGAGGATGTATCAAAAATATGTATTTATGAAACTCAAAATTTTGACTGGTTCCTGACAAGGTTAGTTGCTTCTGCCAGCACAGCAGCGCTCTTTTGTCAACCCAGCCGTGCGGGAAATAATCGCTTTTTTTGCGATACTCTTCCATATATTAGCACTGGGATTCTGAACGGATAACCAGTTTTAAATCTGATACTATTGTTCCCACAATTTCGGGTGCAACAAATAAGGACATCGCTACACCAATGCTAGCAGCAGGAACCAGCAGAATTAGCGTTAATTAGGCCTTTTGGCGCTCGCTATATTCGATCATTTTACATCCTTCACTGCGACGCTAACTTTGAGTTAAAAGCTAACATTTTGTTAACTTTTAATAAGCATTTTATGAACTGGTTCTCCGGCCCGTCCCACAATAAAATTTACTCTTTGTGGAACAGGCAAGATGCCTGTTCTTGTTTGTTTGAAAAGCAAAATGCCTGTTCTTGTAATTAGAACAACCTACGCATTTCCCACTGCCCCACCTGCGATCGCCGTTAAAATGGCTACGCCAAAAGCTAGCCGATACAACACAAATATCCACGTTTTTTGAGTTTGCAGGAACTTCATTAGCCACGCAATCGACAAATAAGAAAACACAAATGCCGAAATCGTTCCCACTATCAAAGCTGCAACTCCAGCATCGCCGATTCCTTGTCCCAAGTCACCCTTTAATTCCACTAATCCAGCCAGAGTAATTGCCGGAATTCCCAATAAAAAAGAAAACCGGGCGGCGGCAGGCCTTTCCAATCCCATAAACAATCCTGCTGTTAGAGTGGAACCCGATCGCGAACACCCCGGAATCAATGCGATTGCTTGAGCTAATCCCATCCAAATACCGTCTAAGACAGTTAACTTTTCATAAGTGCGATTGCGCTTGCCAATTTTTTCTGCTGTTGCTAAAAGTAGCGACATGACGATCGAAGCAATGGCGATGCTGGTCAAACTTCTCAGCGGCGAGTGATCAAAATCTGGAACCAATGCCTTGATTAGCAGCCCAAAAAAGAGTATAGGAATTGTTCCCAAAACAAGCCCCAGCGCCATTTGAAACTCATGGGATTTGTAGTCGCGCTGCACCAGGGCTTTTACTGCACCAACAGTTATATTTGTCAAGTCTTTCCAGAAATACCAAAGCACTGCAACAATACTGCCCAACTGAATTACAGCAGTATAAGCAACCCCCGGATCGCCCCATCCTAGAGCGATCGGCACTACCTTTAAATGAGCGGTACTGCTGATGGGCAAAAACTCTGTTAATCCTTGTACAATTCCTAAAACAAGAGCCTGCACCAGATTGATTTGAGCGGGCCCGGAAACATCAGCAGCGGGCGTTTGGGCGAGGATTGTGTCAAGCAAAGCTATCATTAGTTATTAGTTCCCAGTTGTCAGTTTCTAGTTATCCATTGGATTTAACATCTTGCATCATTCTCAGAAGCTACAAGCTCAGCCCGCAACAAATAAATTCTATTGTGGCGCGGATAGTTCCAGTCCGCCCATGAAAAGCCGATCGCAAATAGTGTTCTTGGATCAGTAGAATCACCGTGTCGAGCGCTACAACAAGCAAATTATCATAGTCTATCCGAAACTACGTTAACCTAATCAGGAACATTTGCATACAGTTGCTGATACAATTAGGAAAGTTTTTGCATTTGATTTCGCTTTCCTTACAGCAACTGCCAATACCCTATGATATTTCCTGAGAACAAAAATTCAATTGTTACTCCTGCTTCTGGCCTGGGCTTGCTGAAGCGAATCTTGTCAGCCAGTCTTTTAACAGTGACGATCGCACTTAGCTTAATACTGCTAAGCGGCACGCCGCCAGCCTTGGCAACTCTCACCGACGATCGCTTCGACGGTACAATCTTTGCCCTCTACGCCGGCAACGGTTCCCTAGTTCCTCCTAAAGTCAAGATTGCAGATTCTTTTAAACGCCATAAACCCGTACTCTTAGTTTTTTACACTGACGACAGCAGTGACTCCAAGCAATACGCGATCGTCGTCTCTCAACTCCAGGAATTTTACGGGCGCGAAGCCGATTTTATGCCAATAACAATTGACTCTTTGCCTCCGCAACCGTCACCAGAAATCACCGAACCAAGTCATTATTACGAAGGTTTTGTCCCTCAAACAGTCATCCTAGACCAATCGGGAAAAGTAGTTTTTAATGAAAAAGGACAAATACCCTTTGAACAGGTAGATGATGCTTTTCGGAAAGTATTTGACTTGCTGCCCCGTGAAAAATCGATCCCGCTCAAACGCCGTGTCGTAAACGAACTCAATATCGAATTGTCGAAGTAATAGGTAAGGGCTAATTGCTAGTCGTTATAGCAATTTTCAAGGATGCCTTAACAGAGTTTTTTTGTCTTATATTGGGTAAGGTGCGCAATGCGCACCCTACATTTAGGGTGATACAGTCAACAGTCAAGCGTCTACCGTCATTCAGCCTCAGTAATTCTTTACAAACACCATCTCGGGTATCAAGGCAAAATGGACGTGAACAGTTTAAACATTAAACAATGAATAGAACCTTAATTCCTGTGATTCTGGCCGGCGGTAAAGGCGAACGTTTCTGGCCACTGAGTCGCAAGCAGCGGCCCAAGCAGTTTTTGAGTCTCGACGGTAGCGGCAAGAGTTTGCTGCAAGCTACAGCAGAAAGACTATTAACATTAGGTAACGGCTGGGACGATTTGTGGGTGGTAACGTCGGAAATGTTGGCTGCAGGAGTCCGGGAACAGTTGCCGCTTTTACCTCCTGAGAATTTGCTGGCGGAACCAGAGGGCCGGGATACTGCGCCAGCGGTGGCCTGGACTGCGATAGAAACTGCGAAGCGTTACGGTGAGGATGCGGTTGTTGGTTTTTTCCCGGCGGATCACTGGATTGGGGAACCACAGGAGTTTGTCAAGACTTTGGAGGCGGCGGCCCAGTTGGCGAAAAATCAGGATGCGATCGCCACTTTGGGAGTAAAACCGAGTTATGCTTCCACCGGCTACGGTTACATCGAACAAGGCGAGGAAATTGGCAGTTTTGCGGGTTTTCCAGCCTATCGGGTAGCGAGGTTTACCGAAAAGCCCGATCGCACAACTGCGGAAGAATTTGTAGCCAGCGGCAAGTTTAGTTGGAACGGCGGAATTTTTGTCTTTCGAGTTGGAACAGTCTTGACAGAATTGCGAAATCATGTACCCGAAATGATGGCAGCTTTGGAAGCAAAAGGTGCCGCTGCTTACTCCGAATTGCCGAAAATTAGCATCGATTACGCGCTGATGGAGAAGACGCAAAAAGCCTGTGTTCTGCCCGTAGGCTTTAGCTGGGACGATTTGGGAGATTGGAATGCGATCGGTCGTTTGCTGCAAGGAGACAAGCCGAATGTCGAGTTAGCAAAACACGTCGGAATTGACACCAAGGATAGCATTCTGTATGCAGCGGATGAGAATGAAGTTATTGTCACCATTGGTTTAGAAGATGTGGTAGTTGTCAGAGATGGCAATGTCACTTTGATTGTGAAAAAGGACAGGACGCAGGAGATTAAACAGGTAATTAAAGTGTTGGGAGAAGATCAGAAATTCAAGGATTTATTGTAACGACAAACTACCGCTGAGCCAAGTCCTGAAAACTTCGTTTGTAGTAAGGACTAAAGTCCAATGGCACTGAAAAAGTGAGCAAAAAAAAATCTGTAAGGCAAGATATATATAGATCGTTGCCTTACAAACCAAAAT
>NZ_JAUBUR010000098.1:0-2735 GCF_036705485.1 Microcoleus sp. AT9b-C3
GTGCGAGTCGTTTAGCCGAAACCTGAAAAAGGGGGATGGCTAGCATTGATGAGGTAAACCCTCTAGGGTTAGAGTTCGCACTTTAATCCCTCATCGATGACAACTTACTATTCATACAGGTGAGGAAACCTAGTCGAGCATCGAGCTAAGACAACTAGGGGAAAACGGAAAAGATGATTATACCAACATCATGACCTAAATCCAAAATAAACCAAGTCCTGACATCATGGTGCGTGATTGAAAGCACACAAGGAACCAAAGTTAAATCTGGTTTCCCCTACATGAGAACTGACAAACTTCATGTAAAGCGGGGGTGAAAGCGGAAAATCGGGATAGCTGAATACCGACACCGCAAGCAAAAATCCTATAGCCGAATCATTACGTAAGTAATGAAGTCGTGGGGCAGAAGCGCAAGCTAACGAATTGTCAATACAATCGTCGTAAATTATTACCAGAGGATATAAGCTAATCAGAGAAATCTGAACTTCTGGGTCAGGAATATCTGGCAAGGGTAAGGACTATCTGGATTGCTTAACCGAGATAGCGCACCACCTAGAACCCCGGCGAAGAGACAAACCCTAACGGATTTAATCAATGGATAGTAGGAACGAAATAACCCTTTTGTATGCTCCTCATCAAATCGATTGTTGAGGTAGGTTGTCAAGCTACAAGCTGCAAGAGGTTGGGATGGTTTAAGAAGCTAATGCCTAACCTGAAAATAACAGGTAATGCCGAAAAAGGGATGGGGTAATGCCCAGGATATGCAGACGTAAACCGCGAAGGTGATTAAGTGAGAAGGTGTAAGTAGTAATGGACAAACCTAATTCTGATTTGGCAACAAATACAGAGGGATGGAAAGCTATCGATTGGCGCAAAGCCGAAAGATATGTTTTCAAGTTGCAAAAACGCATTTTCGCTGCTTCCCGTTGTGGAGATGTCAAGAAAGTTCGTAAACTTCAAAAGACGCTGATGAGGTCTTGGTCTAATAGGATTTTGTCAGTAAGAAGAGTAACTCAGGACAACCAGGGAAAAAAGACAGCAGGAGTGGACGGGCTAAAAAGCCTATCCCCAGCAGCTCGTCTAGAACTGGCAAGGGAATTAAAACTAACTGGAAAATCCAAACCAACGAGAAGAGTTTGGATACCAAAACCAGGAAGTAATGAAAAACGCCCTCTGGGAATACCTGTAATGTATGACAGAGCTTTACAAGCCGTAGTAAAATCCGCACTTGAGCCGGAATGGGAGGCTATTTTCGAGCCAAACAGCTATGGTTTTAGACCGGGCAGGTCATGCCACGATGCGATTTGGCAAATTAAAGCCTGTATTCAACATAAAGCGAAGTTTGTATTAGATGCAGACATAGCCAAGTGTTTTGATCGCATCAACCATTATGAACTACTCCAAAAGTTGAATATAAAAGGCAAAGTCAGGAAGCAAGTAAAATCCTGGCTAAAATCTGGAGTAATTGACGATGGAGTATTCACTGCTACATCTGAGGGTACGCCACAGGGTGGGGTCATTTCTCCGCTACTAGCGAATATTGCCCTTCACGGTTTGGAGCAACGCATAGGAAAAGAGTTTCCAACCGATAAAGGAAACTACATAAGAAAGTCAACTTCCAAATTTGGAAAACGAGTAGGCAGCCCGAACATAATTCGATATGCCGATGATTTTGTGGTTCTATGTGAAGAAAAAGCCGTAGTCCAAAGATGCCGAGAGATAATCTCGGAATGGTTAGATGGCATAGGTTTAGAATTAAAACCTGAAAAAACGAGGCTAACTCACACCTTCAAGGATGAATTAAGTGAGGATGGTAAAGCTGGTTTTGACTTTTTAGGTCATCACATCCAACAATACCCTGTCGGAAAACACCGAAGCAGTTTAAATACGCACGGTGAGATATTAGGTTTTAACACACTCATTACCCCAAATAAGAAGTCAAGTAAGGCTCACCAAGAGGAGATCGGAAGAATCATCAAAAAACATAAGTCATCGCCACAGTCGGCGTTAATTAGAGACTTAAACCCTGTAATAAGGGGATGGACTTCTTTCTATACAAACTCTGACGCTAAAACCGTTGGAGAACTCTATAAACAAGATCACCTTACATACCTGAAACTTCGACGCTGGGCAAAACGCCGTTGTGGAAACATCAATGCAGGACATCGACTGTATTGGCACTCCACTGGCGGTGATAACTGGGTATTCTCAACCATAGAAGAGGGAGCGAACCCCCTTCGGTTACTAAAGCATAGTGAATTTGAGTGTAGCAGCACCGACTATGTGAAAGTTAAAGGTGATAAAAGCCCTTACGATGGCGACCTAATTTATTGGAGTTCAAGAATGGGGAAAAATCCTGATTTGCCGAATAGGGTATCAAAACTACTGAAATGGCAAAAAGGGAAATGCCCTCATTGCGAATTTATTTTCAGAAATGAAGATGTAATGGAAGTTGACCACATCATCCCCAGAGCCATTGGAGGTAAGGGTGAGTACAAAAATCTTCAACTATTGCATCGGCATTGCCACGATGTTAAAACTAAGACCGACTTGGAATTAATCAGGAAACATAACCTGGAACTCGTATCTTCAGGAAAAGAAACCTCAAACAAGTCGGAAAGAAGGGAAAGCCCTTAAATGACAAGAGGACACCCGAGTAGCCGTGTGCCATGAAAGTGGCAAGCACGGTTCCGAATGGGAGGGAGAGGATAGTAATATCTTCTCTCGACCCTAAC
>NZ_JAUBUR010000099.1:0-2599 GCF_036705485.1 Microcoleus sp. AT9b-C3
CAGCTCCGAGTTAACCATTTTTCTTCATTTTACATCATCTTGCATTTGTCTCACATTTATTTGAAATGACTATAATTTTCATCAGCGCTTTAGATGACGTATTTGACAAAGTAAAAGGGTTTGAGGCGGGCGGTGCTGACTACATTATAAAACCTTTTGAGCCTGTTGAAGTGTTGGCGCGGGTATCTGCCCAACTTAAAATGCAGCGTTTACAGCAGCAACTTCGCTGCGCTAACGTGCAATTGGCTGCACAAAATGCTCAGCTCAGCCAGGAAATTCAAGAAAGACAGCAAGCAGAAGCCAATTTAAAAATTCTGTTGCACGCTGTTTCTCACGATTTGCGATCGCCTCTATCGGGAATGTCGCTGCTGCTGCGAAGTTGCCTCAAAGATGCTGCCAGTAACATTGCTATTGATAGGCGGACTGTGGAGGTTATGGTGCAAAGTTGTTCGCGCCAACTTCAGTTGATTGAGTCACTAACAGCAACACAACAGTTTGATGTGAAAAGTGCTTCTTTAGCAATGAAGCCGCTGTCGCTGCCCGCTTTAGTCCAAAATATTCTTATTGAAAGATTACCAATTCTCAACCAGCATCGAGTCAAGGTTAAGCAGCGTTTTGCAGCAGATTTGCCTTTAGTCAATGCTGATGCCCAGCAGCTCTGGCGGGTGTTTGGCAATCTGATCGATAATGCTGTTAAATACAATCAGTCTGGGTTTATTTTGACTGTAGAAGCTAAACGGGAAGGTGAGATGGTTCGCTGTACGGTTGCAGACAATGGGGCAGGAATTTCTCCTCAGCAATGTGCAAGATTATTCGAGCCTTATACGAGGGGACTTGGAGTTAGTTTAAGGCAAGGGTTGGGATTGGGACTTTACATTTGCAGGCAAATTGTTGAGGCTCACGGCGGAGAAATTGGCGTTGATAGCGAATTGGGAAAAGGAGCGAGGTTTTGGTTGACATTGCCAAAGTTTGAAGAGTGATAGGCTGTCAGAGACGGTAATTTTTGAGAACTAAAGTTTATCAAATACGAGCGCCTATTTGATAAACTTTAGAAATGAAATCTCATGACGCCATTTATTCACAATCGCGCCAGCAAAAAATGATCTCGAAGAACTGCTGCCCCCACTAGAAACAGTTAATCTCGATTGCGATGTCACTTCTTAAATACGCAAAATTAGCGTTTCCTTCTGTTCGACTGCCGTCACTCTAGAATATGCAGAAACCCTAGGAGTTTTGGGAACACTGGCAACTGCAACATTAATCTTTGAACCGTTTAGCAACCCGGTTACAGGTGTAGGAAAATGTCACTTTCTTAACTCTAACGACTAAACCAGCCCCAAACGCAGTGCTTTAACGGCTGCCTGAGTGCGATCGCTCGCTTCAAATTTAGCTATAATCATCTCTACATGACCTTTGGCGGTGTGGACGCTCATGCCTAGCCCAGCGGCAATTTGTTTATTGCTTTTACCCTCAACTAGCTGCTGCAAAACCTGCATTTCCCGTTCAGTCAGCTTAATGTCGTCATTCGCATAGCTATCGGGCAGCGGCGTTTTGAGATTTTGCAGCACGCAGTCAGCAATCTTAGGGTCTAGGTAGCTCCCACCTTCTTGCACAGCCGTAATCGCTGCTAAAAGTTGTTCTGCGTTAGTG
Organism: Microcoleus sp. AT9b-C3; assembly: GCF_036705485.1. Lineage (NCBI taxonomy): Bacteria > Bacillati > Cyanobacteriota > Cyanophyceae > Oscillatoriales > Microcoleaceae > Microcoleus > Microcoleus sp. AT9b-C3. The sequence continues at coordinate 1,651 of NZ_JAUBUR010000099.1, forward strand.
CCTTTAACGCAGTAGCCATGACCGCCACTGGACAAAGCAGCCATAACTTGAGTTGGATTGCTGTGGTGGGTGAGCATCAGGATGCGAGTATTGGGCAGTGCGGCTCTGATTTGCTGCGCGGCTGCAATACCGTCGATTCCGGGCAAGTCAATGTCCATCAGCACGATGTCTGGTTGGTGTTGCAGTGTGGCACTGACGGCTTCGTTACCGTTAACAGCTTGCGCGACAACTGTTAAATGGGGTTGGTGATTGAGGATATGCTGTAGCCCGAGCTGCATCATCGGGTCATCTTCAACTATTAGGATGGTTTTTAGTTGGCTTATTGTTGGTTGGGTGGCGGTAGTTGCAGTCACGGCTAACATTCCTACTACATTTATCCATACCTATTGTTTTTTCTCAGCTTAAAGAGTGCCATCCTCCTATCGAGAGATATGCACCCTATTCCCGACGCAATCGCCAAAAAATTAATACGTTTCTTCTCTCCATAGGAGGATGGCAATAAAATGTAAACTGATTATATCGATACTTCGTTGATTTCATCCAAATTGATAGCTGTTGCTACTTCCTTCGGTTGAGGTGTTAGATAACCATTGAGCTTGATAACTGTTTGTTCTCTCTCTCGTTCAATTGTAGTCAAAAGCCAATTTTTGGTTTGTCGGTGTTGCTTACTATCCCAGGTCAACTGAACTTTTTTTGCTGGTTGAGTCGGATGCAGTGCCAAAATAATTAGTTGCAGCTTGTGAGGCTCGATCTCGAAGAATTCGGCAGCTACCCATAACTTAACTCGGTCTTGCCAAGTCAGTACAGGATGGCGAATCGCCCACTCAAATAGTCTGGGTGTTCCTTTGACTAAACCCACATTTGTACGGACTTGTATAGCAATCCTAAATGATTTTCTGTGTGTAACTATATTGACGTATTTTGGGGAAATCAAATGTATGTTCGTTAG
>NZ_JAUBUR010000041.1:0-52157 GCF_036705485.1 Microcoleus sp. AT9b-C3
TTTTAAAATACGAGCCATAAAACGCACCATCAACGCTACCTCTCTATTATATGCAACTTCACATAAAATTGGTATCAGCTAAGTAACAAATAGCCGACTGAGTGCCACCCAAAGGTTTGCAGTAAGGAGTTTCAATGTTGTAATCCCAAGTATAAGTATCGAGAAATCCGATTTTCATTGTGGCAATTATCCGCCGATTTGTGAACTAGATTTATTCTCTTTAACTGCAGAGGACGCAGAGTACCCAGAGAAAAAAGAGAGAAATTCCCACTTGAAATAATTTGCGAGTTACCTCTCTTCTGCTTCTTCCTCTCTGCGTTCTCTGCGTTCTCTGCGGTTAAATAAATCCATAATAAATGGTATAATCTTAAAACTATTGAGGAGTACCGAAGATGACCACAGAACAAGATCCCGTAAAATTGATGAAACAGCAAGTCGGCTTTGCTGCCGCCGATCGCGTACAATCTGGTATGATTGTCGGACTCGGCACCGGGTCAACTACAGCTTATACTATTCAAGCATTGGGCGATCGCATAAAATCAGGTCAACTCAAAGATATCAAAGGAGTGCCCACATCTTTTCAATCAGAAGTGTTAGCCAAACAGTACGGAGTACCGCTGACAACACTAGATGAAATTGACAGAATTGATGTGGCTATTGACGGCGCTGATGAAGTAGATCCCCACCTCAACTTAATTAAAGGTGGCGGCGCAGCCCACACCCGCGAAAAAGTAGTCGATTACCTCGCAACTCAGTTTATTGTAGTAGTTGACAGTTCCAAAATCGTAGATAAATTGGGTTCGACTTTTCGCGTACCCATCGAAGTTATACCGATGGCATTAACGCCAGTGATGCGCGCCATAGAAAAATTGGGTGGCCAACCCGAACTCCGCATGGGCGTGAAAAAAGCTGGCCCGGTAATTACCGATCAAGGTAATATGGTAATTGATGTCAAATTTGATGACATTGCCAACCCCGGAGAAATGGAAAAAAGCTTGAATAACATTCCCGGTGTGTTAGAAAATGGTTTGTTTGTAGACTGTACAGATTTGGTTTTAGTCGGCGAAATCACAGACGGCAAACCAGTAGTACGGGAGATTTCTAAATAGTCAAAACTGCCCCAGTGGTGGTCAAAAACTCTTTGTGGAACAGGCATCTTGCCTGTTCAGGACAATGCTGCAATATGCGAGTTAAGCTGTTGGGCATCTAAATTGTATTTTTAGGGCGGGCTTTCTGGCCCAACCCCTACTCCCCACAAGACTTTTCTTAAATTTGACTATACAATTTAAATGCACTTGGGCTTACCTTGACTTTGATTGTCAAAATTCAGGGGTTTAAACTCCTGTATGACGGAGGAATATTTTTAGGGTGGTTTATAAATCTCTATCCTAAAAACCAGGCGATTCAACTGTCAACTGTTAACTGTCAACTGTCAACTGTCAACTGTTTATGATGCAATATCGCCGATTCGGTCGCACAGAATTATCCATGCCCGTCTTTTCCTGCGGTGGCATGAGATATCAGTACAAATGGCAAGACGTGCCAGCCAATGAAATTCCCCCAGACAATCAACAAAATTTAGAAGCGACGATTCGCTACTCGGTTGAATGCGGCATTAATCATATAGAAACTGCTCGCGGTTACGGCACTTCTGAGATGCAATTGGGGCAGATTTTGCCGAACTTTCCCCGCGAAAACTTGATAGTGCAAACAAAAGTTAGTCCCAAACCGAACTCCCAAGAGTTTCGCGAAGACTTTGATAAATCCTTAGCTTATTTGCAACTAGAATACGTCGATTTACTGTCGCTACACGGCATTAATACGTGGGAATTGCTAGAGGAGTCTATGCGTCCGGGTGGCTGCATGGATGTGGCGAAAAAATTGCAAGCAGAAGGCAAAGTTCGGTTTATTGGTTTTTCAACCCACGGCCCGACGGATGTGATTGTCAAAACAATTGAAACTAATCAATTTGATTATCTGAACTTGCACTGGTACTACATTAATCAAATTAATTGGCCGGCTATTGAAGCTGCTAAACGTCACGATATGGGCGTTTTTATCATCAGTCCTTCCGACAAAGGCGGTCAACTTTACAACCCGCCGCAAAAATTGGTAGACTTGTGCTATCCGCTGAGTCCGATGGTGTTTAATGATTTGTTTTGTTTGTCGCATCCGCAAGTACACACTTTAAGTTTAGGCGCAGCGAAACCTGAAGATTTTAACGAGCATCTGAAAGCTGTAGAATTGTTAGATAGAGCCGATGAAATTTTGCCTCCGATATTAGAAAAGTTAGAAAAAGCAGCAATTGATAAATTAGGAGAAGATTGGTTTAAAACTTGGCACGTAGGTTTACCAACTATCGAAAATACTCCCGGAGGTATTAATATTTATGTGATTCTGTGGCTGTGGAATTTGGCGCAGGCTTACGATACGATCGACTATTGCAAGATGCGCTACAACCTTTTAGGTAATGCCAGTCACTGGTTCCCCGGCCAAAAAGCCGATCGCCTCAATGAATTAGACTTGCGCCGCCCTCTAGCCCACAGTCCCCACGCTGCTAAAATTCCCGGTATTCTTCAAGCAGCCGATCGGCTTTTTGGAGGCGAAGCCATCCAACGCTTGTCCCAAGAATAATCAAAAAAAACCCGGTTTCGAGACAGAAACCGGATTGGTGAACCGGAGCACGTGAGTTAGTTACGCGCACACAATTAGCCTATACTTGAGAAACTCTCACAACCATCGCCCATCCGTCTCATCCATTCGGGCGATACAACTTTTTTTCTCAACTCACTCCCATTTTGCTTTAATCTGAGATAAAACAGTTAATAATTCACTTAGGTACTTTTTATGACTCTCAAACGCCGAGATTTCTTGTATTTAGTGACAGCAACCGTCGGAGCTATTACCGCAGGTGCTTGCCAAGCGTCAGGAAATAATGTATCGCAAGCAAGCCCAGTTGCAGAAAGTCCAAAAATAGCCCAAACTCCGGGGCCTTTTACACTGCCACCTCTGCCCTACGAATACAATGCTTTAGAACCGCACATCGATGCGCGGACAATGCAATTTCACCACGACAAACACCACGCTGCTTACGTTAAAAACCTCAACGATGCTGTCAGCAAATATCCGCAACTCAAAAATATGAGTGCTGAAAATATGCTGCGAGATTTGAGCAAAGTGCCGGAAGATATTCGCACAACCGTGCGTAACAATGGCGGCGGACACCTAAACCACACTATGTTTTGGGAAATCATGGGTCCCAACGGCGGCGGCGAACCCACAGGGGCAATTGCAACAGCAATTCAGCAAAATTTCGGCAGTGTTGACGATTTTAAAACAAAATTTAACGATGCCGGCGCCAAGCGTTTTGGCAGCGGTTGGGTTTGGCTAGTCCGCAATAAAGCTGGCAAACTTGAGATTACAACTACGGCAAATCAAGACACTCCTTTGATAGATGGCAACTATCCAATTATGGGTAACGATGTTTGGGAACACGCTTATTATCTCAAATATCAAAACCTTCGCGCCGACTACTTAAAAGCTTGGTGGAATGTTGTTAATTGGGCAGAAATTAACAAGCGCTACGAAAAGGCGATATAATTTTTTACAACCGCAGATAAACGCAGATAAACGCCGATGGAATTTTATCTGCGTTCATCTGTGTTTATCTGCTACTATCTGCGGTAACAAAATCCCAATCTAATAACTACAAATTTATTCAACTTTCCGCAAGTAAACGCAGTGCCGCGCCCCCTGACTCGTCGGCGTTGTGAATGCTTCGACTGACTCAACTGTGCCGCCCAAATGCTCGATCGCCCTTTGCAACTCTGTTTCTTCCTCCACCGTCCAATTCCCACGGTAAAGTACAGCCAAACCGCCATTTTTAAGGAATGGCAGCGCGTATTTAGCACAAATAGAAGCTGCTCCAACTGCTCTAAGAAGTGCTAGATCGTAAGCTTGTTTGTGATGCGGCCCTCGGGCCATTTCATCAGATCTACCCAACAAAGTCGCCGCATTTCCTATCCCTAAAGACGGCACAACTGTTTCCAAAAAAGCAATTTTTTTGCGCGTAGAATCGAGCAAGGTAACTGATAAATGCGGCAGGGCGATCGCGATCGGCAACCCCGGAAAACCCCCTCCTGTCCCAATATCGATCGCTTTCTGCACCGACTCGGCGGACAATTCGGGATTTTCCGCCAAATTGTGATTAGTTGGCAGCAGTCTGGCAATTCCCCGCAGAGAATCCCACAAATGTTTTTCCCAAAACTCCATCGGCTCAGTAATTCGAGTTAAATTCAAGGAGCGATTTCCCTCGACAATTAACTCATAAAGTCGCTGAAATAGTTGTTGCTGCAACTCATCCGGCTGCCAATTCAGCGTTTTTTGCCACAACTCGTTCATCTGGGGCAACACAGACATTTTAACCTCATTTATCATCTAGTTCTATTCTCACTTTTTTCTTGCTGTCTGCTTAGGCGGACTTCGTTTGTATAGACGCGAATTCTATTCGCCGGGAAACCATTGGAAACGCCAAAAAACTCAAACGCAACTCGTTTCCTTAGCTTCTAACTTAGCGCGATCGACCTCTTGCAAATCGCCGTGATCTAAAGTCCAAAATCGATCGGCAACGCTCAACAAATCGCTAGCATCGTGAGTTACAATCAACAAAGTCCAGTGACTTTTCAACTTACTCAACAAGCTTACTAACTGCCGCCGCATCGACCAATCCAAACCCGCTGTCGGTTCGTCCAATAGTAGCAAATGCGGCTGCCGAATTAGCTGCACCGCCAGGGCTACCCTGCGCTGTTGTCCGCCGCTCAAAGCGTGGGGAGAAGCGCGCAGCGGCAAATGTCCGAGCCCCACTTCTGCCATTGCTGAGTTAATTTGTTCTTGTCCCAATTCAGGATGCCCCAACCGCAATTCTTCTAAAATTGTGCCCCCGCAAAAATGCCTTTCTGGAAACTGAAACACTAAACCTCCTAACTGTTGCAAGTGTTCCGGTGTTAATTCCTGTTCCCGCCAACGGATGTCGCCGCTAGTTTTTTCCGCTAAACCTGCTAATATTTCTAATAGCGTACTTTTGCCTGAACCGCTGCGACCCACAATCAGCCCCATTTGCTGCGAGGGCAGTTCTAAGTTAATATTTTTCAGAATAGGATTCGGACAGGCGGTAGGATGATATACTAAGTTTTTTAGATAAAGCATTAACGCAATTGGTAATTGGGGAGAAGGAAGGCACTACACGAATTTTGACACGGATACACCGATTAATTATCCAGCCTCAGCGATTTGTTTCTAGGTTGGGCCGATCGCACACAATTATTTTACATAAATCTTTACAAAAATTTCCTTCTTTTTCAGGATAGGTGTTTGATTTTTAGGTTTTTTCATGGTATATTTTAATAATGGGAATCTGTCCTTTAATATATTACAAGTCACACTTCCATTATTAAAATATACCTCAACAACCACAAAAAATCAAGCAAATTTCACTCGTTTTTTGGTCGCGGCCCGAAAGTCTGAAAATTTAACTCTCTTGTTTCTAGTTTACAGTATATTACATTGAGAGAATTGACGATGAGGAAAACCCCTTTAGCATCGCTTGGCAAGCAAATGTTAAGTTCTAAACAGACAGTGCGGGCGATCGCCAGTGCAGGAGCGATCGCCCTGGGCCTCTGCATTAACTCAGCAGTAGCGGGCGATCCCTTTCGCACCAGCAACCCGCAGGCGATCGGGCCCAACACCGAAACCGCTTTCAAAACAATGTTTCAGCAAGGAAACTACAAACAAGCAAAAACTCAAATTCAACAAGCACTATCAGCCGAACCAAACGAACCGCTAGCCTATGCAATGGCAGCCTCCCTATCCTACATCGAAAAAGACTTCAACTCGATGAATTCGTACGCGCAAAAAACCCGCGAAGTCGGAGAAAACTTGACTAAAACTAATCCATTGCGCGGCAACATCTACACAGCAGCCGGTCACTTTCTAGAAGGGGCGAACATTATAGCCAAAGAAGGAACAGCCAAAGGCGCGCCCCAAGCTTTGAGTAAATTGCGAGTAGTATTTCAATACCTAGAGGCCGCCGATAAAATAGCGCCCAACGACCCCGAACTCAACCTGATCAAAGGCTACATGGACTTAATGCTAGCCACAAACCTGCCATTTTCAAACCCCAACGAAGCAATTCAAAGACTCGAACAAAAAGCCTCTCCCCGCTACTTAGCTTATCGTGGCATGGCAGTAGGCTATCGAGACTTGAAAAAGTACGATCGCGCTTTAGAATTTGCCAACAAATCTTTAGCAGAAACGCCAAATAATCCAGAAGTTCTCTATCTAAAAGCACAAATCTTGTTTTCCCAATCCCAGGGGAAAGACGGCAACAAAACCTTACTTGAGGAAGCCCGAAAAAACTTCGATGCAGCCTTAGCACAACCCGACCAACTGCCACGCAGTTTAGTAGCCGAAATTTTCTTTCAGCAGTGCAGAACCCGCAACCGTCTCGACAGCCAATCTCGCGCCTGTGACCCGATGCGCGATAAAATTAGAGATGCAGATGGGATCTGGGGGCCCGCGGCCTTACCACCACTATAAAAACACCAAAAAACGATGCAAGTAGAGTTTCGCGAGTTTAACCCCTTTGACCTCTGGATTTGGCTGAAGTTCAGCAACGTGCCTTCAAACGGTGAAAAACAGTATGTTGAAGAAGTGTTTGACTCTTGGTTTTTCTTGGGAAAACTGGGAGGATTTAATGCGGAAAATTTGCAAGTTCAAGATGAAGGCTTAGATATCAGTCAGATGAATTACGATGTTAATCTAGCCGACCAAAGTATGATGGCTTTGATGCACAATATGGGAGACATGGAGTATCAAGGTTCTTGGGCTCGCTGCTGGTTTGATTTGGGCACTAGCGATGCGATAGGCCTCGATGTTTTGATTAATGTTTTCCAGCAACTCAGCAAAGAATTCGTAACGATTGAAAAACTCATTATTGGGGGGGAAAATACAGACTGGCCCGTTGATAACAGTCGCCGTCGAGAGGCTTTTGCTGCTGATAATTAAACGTTGGCACGACACGGATGACACGGATACACGAATAATGAGTGATTAAAAGGGCGGGTTTTTGAGATTGTCAATTATTAGCAGGTATTGTTCGTGAACCCGCCCCTACCTGATTTCGGGTAATCGACCGGACATAATATCAATGGCAAAAAACCTGCTGATTGGGCGAAGTCGAAACCCGGTTTTTTTTGTTTTGGTGTTGATGCTTCATGACTGATGACTAATGATTGATGACTGATGACTAATGATGCAAGGTACAATTCGCGTAATTGTTTTAGGATTAATTCAATCGGGCGATCGCATTTTCGTGTCAGAATGCGAAGATCCGGTCAAACAAGACACATTTTACCGAGCTCTGGGCGGTGGTATAGAATTCGGAGAACACAGCATCGACGCTTTGCAAAGAGAGTTTCAAGAAGAAATTCAAGCCGAGTTAACAAATATCAAATATTTAGCTTGTTTGGAAAATTTTTTTATTTTTAATGGTCAGGCCGGACACGAACTAATACAACTCTATCAGTGCGAATTTGTCGATCCCAAATTTTATCAATTGGAGAGTCTAGCCTTTACAGACGGAGAGTGGGTATTTACCGCACTTTGGATGCCGGTCGAGCGCTTTCGATCGGGCGAATTGCGCCTCGTTCCAGAGCAATTTATCGACTACTGCGAAGGCTAAAAACTCAACCAATCCCAAAAAACAAATACCTGATATGGGGGAATTAAATCTAAAATATTTGCCCTAGGGGCGTGTTTCACCTGAAATATTGGCGATAACTAACAGGATGAATAAACCCGCCCCTTCCTTCCGTCCCCCGCATTACTCCGAGCTACCTTACCTTACACTAGGCAGAGTCCGCAACAGCTCATAGAGCAAAGAGTTAATAAAACCGAGGGCTATAGCACCCAGCAAAGCACTCCAAATTCCCCACCGCAAGCGAAATCCATCCACTAGCCAAGCCGCCAATCCAAAGATAACAGCGTTGATAACTATTATCCACAAACCAAAAGTTACCAACAGCAATGGAAAACCCAAAACCACAAAAAGCGGCCGCACCAAAGCATTCAGCAATCCAAAAACCGCCGCCGAAATCATCGCTCTTTCAAAAGTGTCAATGTCCACCCCGATGGGCAACTTGGAAATGATAAAAAAGCTCACAGAAGTAACGAGCCAAGCAATTACCAGCGAAATGATATCCATGTGCCAATCTCCTTAAAAAAGCTAAACATTAAATCGGAACAACAGCACATCCCCCTCTTGTACAATATACTCTTTTCCTTCACTGCGAACTAACCCTTTTTCCTTAGCCGCATTCATCGCGCCCGTAGCAACCAAATCTTCATAACTCACAGTTTCGGCCCGGATGAAACCCCGTTCAAAATCCGAGTGAATCACCCCCGCAGCTTGCGGTGCTAACATTCCCGCGATAATCGTCCAAGCGCGAGTTTCCTTGGGCCCGCTAGTAAAATAAGTCCGCAAACCCAATAATTCGTAAGTAGCTCGAATCAGAGATTTCAAGCCACCTTCTTTTACCCCCAGAGATTCTAGGAAATCCGTTCGTTCTTCCTCCGATAACTCCACCAATTCTGACTCAACTTGCGCCGAAACTATGACAACCTTAGCATTTTCTGCTTCTGCTACTTCCCGCACTTGTTCGACATAGCTATTTCCCGTTGCTAAGTCGTCCTCAGACACGTTAGCAGCATAGATAATTGGTTTGTTGGTGAGTAATTCCAAACCTTTAACTAATTCAGCTTCTTCATCTGTGAAATTGTACTGCCGCGCCGGTTTCCCCGCATTCAAAACCACGACTAATTTTTCGAGGACATCCACTTCGGCCTGAGCTTCCTTATTGTTGCGGGCGAGCTTGCGAGTGCGATCGAGCCTGCGTTCAATTTGAGCTAAATCTGCTAAAATTAATTCGAGATTGATAATGTCAATATCTCGGATCGGATCGACAGAACCCGCAACGTGAATGATATCGTCATTCTCAAAACAGCGGACAACGTGGACGATCGCATCTACGGCCCGGATGTGAGATAAAAACTGATTTCCCAGTCCTTCCCCCTGACTCGCCCCCTTCACCAAACCCGCAATATCCACAAATTCCATCCGCGTCGGCACAGTTTGCACGGAATTGGAAATATTGCTCAGCACCTTCAACCGTTCGTCTGGCACTGCCACGATACCCGTATTTGGCTCGATCGTACAGAAAGGAAAATTAGCAGCAGTCGCCTTGGCATTAGCAACCAGAGCATTAAACAAAGTAGATTTGCCAACATTAGGCAGTCCGACAATTCCGGCAGTAAGCATAGCTATTTAGAAACATATCACTGTTTCAAAATATCATAAGGAATAGCAATATATCTGACTTGTGTGTTATAACTTCCACAGCTAAGCTTGAATAAATATACAACTTGAGGTAGATGGCTCAATGGTTAACCAGTGGTTAAGCAAAGTAACGATCGCTGTGGGGCTGTCGCTACCCCTGTTAGCGCTCACAGCAGCTAGCGTTTTCGCTCAGATGGTCAAAATTTCGGTGATTAACAACAGTGGCAAGACGATGACAGCCATCTATATGTCTCCTCCCGATAAGGAGGCTTGGGGAAAAAACGAGTTAGACGCCCCGATTGCCGATCGGGAAAAGGCAGATTTTGAGTGGAATCAAGCTGACTACGAGGGTTCGGATGCGGGCTGTGTTTTTGATGTCATGGCCGAATACGATGACGGCAAATGGACTGCTTTGGGTGCTGTTGACCTTTGTAAAGAGACTGCCCTTAACTTCAAGTAATCGATAATTTACGCAAAAACCGAGTTTTTTCAAGTCTGATATTCATCAAAAAGATTGGGGACTTGGTAGAAAGTCGGTTTTTGCGATCGGCCTGACAAACAATCTTAAATTTCGCGATCGACTAAAACATAATTTAAACAGGTTCAGGGATTGTCTGAGGAATAGGTTCCGGCACTGTCTGAGGAATTGGAGAGGGTACAGTTTCCGGCACCGGTTCGGGAATTGGCTGGGGAATTGGCGCAGGTACCGGTTCCGGTACTATCCCGGGAATCGGTTCGGGAACGGGGCCCGGCACTGGTGGGGATGCGGGTATAGTCGGCAGCCCCGGTTCGGTACTGGGAATCTGCGGGCCTGGAAATGGAGTAGGGTTGGGAAAAATCACGGCAATTCTATTAATAACTCAATACAATCATCGTATATAAAAAACTAAAAATACGACATCTATCTAAATAGTTAAAATTTATTAAAATTGATATTTTGCACCCTTTTAATCAGCTTTTTGGAGTAGACGATAGCAACCGGATTTATCTGTATTTAATTTTTTATCCTAACCGAAAGCAATTTGGTCACAGCCCCCCGCTACAGGCCGTGAACCCTTGAAAAAAGCGTAGCGTATTCATCACCTGCGATCGCTACAGCCCGTGGGAGCAATTCTAAAATCTAAAATCTAAAATCGCGCAATCGCCCTCCGAAAAGCCTTGCCAGCCTGTAGTTTTGGACGACACCTAGCCAAAAGTACAGGTTCTGTCCTGTACTTACCGCCAGTTAGGAGGTAGCCTTTTGGCTAATTTAAGACTCAACTAAAAGCTAGGAACTTTTTAGGGATGATTCTCCTACTATTGAACCTACGCTGTCACAGATTTTGAGGATTAAGCAAAAAGTTTCTCCCAATCCAAATCTGTTTCGGCCTATGCAACAATGAAAACCGAGGCATAAAGGATGCATCTCCAAGATTTTGTCGATACAAATATTAAATACGATGTCAGCCAAATAGTAGCAGATCGAGAGTTAAGCTTGGAAATCCAAGAGATTCTGATAGCTCAAGGGCTACTCTCTCCCACAGTAGAAGATATCTTTGGCCCTGTTTCTATTGCAGTTTTAAAACGCTTCCAAAAACTAAATCGCTGCTATGAACCAGGATTTATGGGGAAAAGAACAGCTACCGAACTCCTCGAACTTGATAAAGTAGCAACGCGAGGAGCCGAAGGTGTTCCCTCAATTCTGGTTAAAATTATCCAAGATACTCTCCTTAAAAATAAACCGTTGCAATCCGATGCTTTGTTGCCCGCAGAAAAACAGAATCTCAAAGCCGATGTCACCCTCAGAGTTGCCTCATTTGAAGTTGAGCGCGGTCATTTAAAAATCACCTTAGCTGATACTCCAGTTGAAAATACTTGGACTGGATATATTTTTGGAGAACACGCCGAAGTTTTTGAAGGCACTAGCATAATTTATCCAAAACGCGATGAAGTTAAATTGCCGGTTCCTTACAAATCTCAGAGAGATAATGAAATGAACCCTGATGGTTCTTGCAATGTTACTTCAATAGCGATGTGTTTGGAGTATCTAAAAATTCCTCGTCGGCATAGTGAGGGGTACTTTGAGGATGAGCTTTACAACTATGCCTTAGATCAAGGATTAAGTCGGCATAGTGGTTATGATCTTGCTCAAATTGTTCGCGACTATGGAGCCAAAGATAACTACAGTGAAATGGCCACCATTGAACAACTTAAAGATTGGTTAGCGACTGGAAACCCAGCAGTTGTACACGGTTACTTTACTCAAAGTGGCCACATTATCGCAGTAGTTGGATATGACAGCGCCGGCTTCATTGTTCACGATCCTTATGGGGAATGGTTCGCCGATGGCTACGATCGCAATGAGCCAGACGGCAACGATGAAAAGGGTAAATTCCTGCATTACTCCTACGGAATGATTAAAGATAACTGCATCCCCCCCGATGGCAGCTTTTGGGTACATTTTATTTCCCGCTAGTGAGAGTTAGTGTCATTTCTCCATTTCCTAGAATCGTTAATAGCTAGAAAATCTTAGGTATTAACGATTAAAACCCATTTAAACAGTTTAATAAAACAAGGCAGTTATGGCAAAAAACATTTACGCGCTGTTAGTTGGTATTGACAACTATTCTCCCGCATCTAATCCTCTCGTTCCTCCCTTAAAAGGTTGTGTTAACGATATTAAAGCTATAGAAGCTTATCTGGGAGAGCGAATTACTCAAGATAGCGAATGGAAACTGATAGAGCCTACAGACCAACCTTGGATACTGCTCAATCAAGATGCCACTCGTCAGGCAATTATCAACGGTTTCCAGCAGCATTTGTGCAACGCTGACAGCGAAGATGTGGTCTTATTTTACTATTCCGGTCATGGCGCTCAAGAGAAATCACCAGAGGAATTTTGGGAATTAGAGGCAGACCGCTTAGATGAAACTTTAGTGTGCTATGACAGCCGTGCAGAAAATGGTCGGGACTTAGCTGATAAAGAACTAGCCTACCTCATATCCAAAATAGCCCTAAAAGAACCCCGCATTGTGGTCATTCTTGACTGCTGCCACTCCGGTTCGGGAACCAGAGACTTACCCCCCGAAACAACAGTGAGGCGCGCCTTAGTAGACTCGCGGGAGCGACCGTTAAGCACGTTTATTTTTGCCGAAGATGCACCAGCAATTCATGAAATACTAAGCACTGCTAAACAATCAGAAAAAAAGACAACAGGTGTGATTTTGCCCAAAGGAAAACACATTTTGTTCTCTGCCTGTAGAGACTACGAACTGGCCAAAGAATACAAAACTGAGGATGGAGAAAATAGAGGAGCTTTCTCTTACTTTTTGCTGCAAACACTACAGCGAACAAATGGCAGCATAACCTATCGAGATTTAGCGAGAAATATGAATGCTCTCGTGACCGGAAAAGTCAAAGAACAGTCGCCTCAAGTAGAAGCAACAGACAGGAACGATTTAGACCAACCTTTCTTGGGCGGTGCTATTAAAGAACGACCTCACTACTTCACCTTAACTCACAGTCAAAACCTTCGGAATTGGGTAATTGATGGAGGGTCTATTCACGGAATTCCTAAACCCTCTAATGGGGGAGATACTCGACTAGCATTTTTTCCCTATGGCAGCAGTGCCGAAAAATTGCGCCAACTTTCAGAAGCTTTAGGCGAAGCACGAGTAACTCAGGTATTGCCACAACGCAGCCAAGTAGAAATTATTAACGGTCAAGACAGCTTATCAGAAACTGATAGCTATTGGGCAGTGGTGACAAGTTTGCCGTTGCCAGCGTTGAAAATTTACATTAAGGGCGAGGAAAGTGAAGTCCAAGGCATCAAACACGTCGAACAAGCACTGTCAAAAGCAGCAATTGGCAACAAACCTTCCTTGTATGTGCAGCAGGTAAATGAAGCTAAAGATGCCGATTACCATCTGTTAGTCAGTCAGGGTCAGTATTGGATTTTACAGCCTGATAATAACCGCCCTTTAGTTGCTCCGATTCCCGAAGAACAAAATCAGCCGGGATACACAGAGGAAATTGCTTTACAGGTGATTTATCGTTTAGAACATATTGCCCGTTGGAATAACATTTTACAACTCTCCACTCCTGCGACCAGCCGCATTAAAACCGACGATGTGGAAATGGAAATAATCCTGCTTTGCGGCCAGCAAGAATCTTCGCCAGGGGACAGAGACGGAAACATCTCGTCATCTGAAATGCGTGTCGATTACGCCTATGATAATGGGGAGTGGCAAGCCCCAAACATCCAAATAAAACTGACCAATAAAAGTGACAAAAAATTGTATTGCAATGTTATCGATCTTTCCGAAAGTTTTGCCGTAGACACTCCATTTTTTGACAGAGATAGCAGTATCTTGCTCCCACCAAACAATTCAGCAAATTCCTCTAGTATTACCAGCTTTGATGATATTATATTTCAAGTTCCCGACGCATATTTTGAACAAGGCATTACTGAATACAAGGATATTCTCAAGCTAATTGTGTGTACCACAGAATTTGATGCTAGCTTGCTAAAACAAGATGGACTAGCGCCCCCTAAAGTGACTCGTTCTGTTGGAGAAACAGAGGGAACTCTGAATAGCTTGATGGCACAAGTTAATACTCGCGAAGCCGTGAGAGCAAAGGGAAATTATGATGATTGGATGACAAAGGAAGTCACGATTACAATTGTCCGACCTCAAGATGCTCAACCAATTAAGGCTAATCGCAGCACTGCCTTACAACAGGGTGCCGTCGAAGTTCAAGCTCATCCAACTTTAAAAGCGAAAGTGAATCTCACCACTGTACCCCAAGCGAGTCGAGATTTAGGGAATTTGATTTTACCTGCGATTTTGCGGCAACAAAATCGCGTGAGTGAATCTTTCCAATTTACAACCAGCCGAGGCACTGATCCAGGGTTAAGTGCTTTGGAGTTAAGTGATGTAGAAGATTATGAAGCGGTGACGCCAACAACCCCTCTCAACTTGTTGGTAAATCAAGAATTAGCGGAAAATGAGCATATCTTACCTTTTGCTTATGATGGAGAATTTTTCTTGCCATTAGGAAGAGGGGCGAGAACTGAAGATGGCAAAACAGAGATTACGCTGGAACGCTTACCCAAACCAACAGTTAGCAGTCGCAGCCTTCACGGGTCAATCCGAATTTTCTTTGAAAAAGTCGCCCATCAAAAATTGGGAAGACCTTATGAATATCCTATTTTAGCTGTAGCAGAGGCCAGCGAAAAAGGTGATGTCAGCTACGAAAAAAATCCAGATCAAGTTAAAGCTAAAGTTGCCAAAGCCCAGCGAATCATTCTCTACATTCACGGGATTATAGGGGACACGCAAAGTATGGTTCCTAGTGTCAGACAGACGGTAGTAAAAGTGGATGGACAACAGCGACAGATTGCAGAACTTTATGACTTAGTTTTGACTTTTGACTACGAGAATATCCAAACAACCATCGAGGAAAATGCCCGCCTATTAGGCCAAAGATTGCAAGCAGTTGGTTTGGGAGGAAATCACGGCAAGCAGTTGCATATTGTGGCTCACTCAATGGGGGGTTTGGTTTCTCGCTGGTTTATTGAGCGAGAAGGTGGGAATCAGGTTGTCCAGCACTTGGTGATGTTAGGAACACCTAATGGGGGTTCTCCTTGGCCTACAGTACAGGATTGGGTTTTCACAGCGCTTGGGATAGGGTTGAATCAACTTTCAAAAATTATTTGGCCGACCAAAATAGTTGCTCAATTACTGGAGTTTTTAGAAGCAAATGATTACTCGCTAGAGCAAATGCGACCCGATTCTCCTTTTCTGAAAAAACTTGCCGAAAATCCCGACCCAGGGGTTCCCTATACAATTATTGCGGGCGATCGCTCAATTGTTTCAAAAGCTTTAGAATTTCAACCAGATAAGGAATCAACTCCCTTACAGCGGTTATTGAGCAACCTTTTTGGTTCAACTAAAGACAGAGTTGTAGAATTGGCATTTTTCAGTCAACCCAATGATATTGCTGTTGCTTTAACTAGCATCAAAAATGTCAGTGCTAACCGCTATCCTGTGCCCAAAATCCTATTACCGGATACTGCGTGCGACCATCTTAGCTACTTTACAGACCAAGCTGGGTTAGATGCTCTGGCAGCGGCTCTTTTCCCAAGTCCAAATGGCAATAGCCAGTTATTAGTAAAGTCTTTGGCTACCTTAAAAGTAGATGATGAGCGAGAGAGTATGAATTCTCAGCCTGTGGTTAAAAATACAGTCAACCATTTACCTGTTGCAGAACAGCTTGCCAAAAATCCCGTAGAAAGTCCCTCTCCAGCCTCGAACAATCTCACCAGTTCACATTCAGTTGGCTCGGATACGCTAAACGTTCAACCACAAAATAATTCCAGGATAACAGGTTTAGTAATTGGGCTAGTTGGGTTTTTAATTGCAGCCGCTATTGGCTTAATTGGTCTCTGGCCTCGTTCTCCCGTGCAACAACCAGTGAATCAAAAATCAACGAGTCAGTCAAAGGAAATCTATCAGTTTAAAAAAACTAGCAATTAGTTTTTGGTTGACAATTTTGTCCGAATTAAACTGAAACTTGAAATAAATTAGTCGGGGGAATTAAAGAATGTCGGAGATTAAACGCAGTCTGGCAGTGGTGATTGGTATCGATCGCTATGTTAACAACATTCCCCCGCTGCAAACAGCAGCCAATGATGCTCAAAAACTGGCCAATCTGATCGAGGAAAAGTATCAATACCAAGTTTTGTTACTGTTAGATACAGATGCCACTCTGTCTAATATCAGCGAGCTCTTGGCAGGCTTTGCCGAGAAAATACTTGTTTTTCCAGATGGAAATAAAGTGCAAGTTGCAGCGGACGATCGCATTTTGTTCTACTTTGCGGGACATGGCATCGCCTTGGACGGACTCGACAATGCAGAGGGGCCGGCTGGCTTTTTGATTCCTCAAGATGGTGAACGAGATGATAGCGACACTTGGCTGTCGATGCAGCGATTGCACGATAGCTTAATCCAACTGCCATGTCGCCATTCGTTAATTATTCTGGATTGCTGCTTTGCTGGCACTTTTCGCTGGGCGGCAGTTCATCGGGAGGCGGTGCGATCGCAAAAAGTATATCGCGAACGGTACGCTCGCTACACATCAGGCTGCGCCCAGCAAGTCATTACCTCAGCAGCGCATGATGAAAAAGCTGCCGACTCGCTGTATCGATTTGGACAGCGAAGCGAAAGTTCCAATCACTCTCCCTTTGCAGAACTTTTACTCAAGGCGCTTGAGGGAGAAGCAGACCTTACCAAAGATGGCGTGATTACCGCAACCGAACTCTATGCCTATTTACAATCAGAATTCGGCAAAATAGCAGCTAAACAAACCCCTGGTTTTGCACAGTTAAAACACCATGATAAGGGCGAATATATTTTTATTCTTCCTGGTTTTGACGTTAATCAATTGCCCCCCGCTCCCAAACTCAATGAAAACACCAATCCCTACAAAGGATTACAATCATTTGAAGAAGCAGATAGCGACAAATTCTTTGGCAGACAGGCTTTAAATGAAAAATTAGTTGAATTCGTCGCAGAACATCCCTTAACTGTGGTTCTAGGCGCATCTGGTTCAGGGAAATCTAGCTTAGTAAAAGCGGGATTACTTCCCCAATTGAAAAAAACTCAACCCAACTGGCGCCTCCTCTCTCCTATTCGTCCGGGTGAGTCTCCTTTCAGTGCTTTAAACTCTGCCCTAGGAAACGAAAATTTTTCAGAATCACTTATCTCTAACGAGCTGGTTTCTGACAAAGACTTACAAGAAGCTAGCAGTAGCTCTGTAGGTTTACAAAAAGGACAAATCTTGCAAAGCTTGTTATACAAACTCAGTGCATGGAAAAACGTTAATTCTCACACCAAATTGCTGTTAGTGATTGACCAATTTGAAGAAGTAGTGACTCTCAGTCAAGATAGCCAAGAACAAGAGAAATTTTTAAATTGGTTAGCAAAAGCCTTAGAAACACTCCCGAATTGGTTGCGAATTGTCATAACTTTACGTTCCGATTTTGAACCTCAATTTAGAGATACAGCCTTAAAACCCTATTGGAAAAAATCACGATTTGTTGTTCCCGCCATGACACGGGAAGAATTACGCCAAGCGATTGTCGATCCTGCTGCTGCTAAGGTAATGTATTTTGAACCCGCCACCTTGGTAGAGCAATTAATTGATGAAGTCGCCCAAATGCCCGGAGCACTACCTTTACTTTCTTTCACTCTGAGCGAACTTTATTTTAACTATATTAAAAACGTCAGAGAAGGGCAAAGAAATAATCGGGCAATTACTCAAGAAGACTATGAAGAATTGGGCGGAGTTACACGCAGTCTCACCCAAAGAGCTGACTCGGAATATGAGGAATTAGTTAAAAGCGATCGTGCTTATGCAAAAACCATCCGCCACATCATGCTGCGAATGGTTGCTGTAGGCGGTGGTGAATTAGCTCGCCGGCGGGTATTAGATGAAGAATTAATTTATCCCCAACCGGAAAATCAGCGAGTCCAAACAGCGATCGAGCAATTTTGTGCCGCACGTCTATTAGTAAAAGGACGAGATACCGAAGGCAAAGGTTATGTTGAACCGGCCCACGATGTCTTGATGCGAGGATGGCAAAAACTAATAATTTGGGAACGAGAACATCAAGAAAATTTAATTTTGCAACGGCGGCTAACCCCAGCAGCTATCGAGTGGAAAAAAAAAGAAAAACCGCTGAAATTTCAAGAAAAAATAGAACCAGTTGTTATTTTTTTAGACCGTAGCTTCGTTTATTGTGAAAACTTGTTTTACCAGATGAATGTAACTTTAACTAAACTATGGAAGCACAAACCCAGCCTCCAAAAACGCAGCCAAGACAAACAAGAAGACTTTCTCTGGGATACAAACCCTTATCTGACAGTATTAGACGAACATCTCAAATACGATGAAAATTGGTTTAACGAAGTAGAGGCAGAATTTTTACAGCGCAGCCTCCGCCGCCGACGTAACAACCTCCGCCGCAAAATTAGCCTGATTGCTACAGCCTTTGCTGTGACATTAGGATTTCTCTTTTATCAATGGAATCAAAATCTACAAGCCCAAAGCAGAAGCTTAGCGCTATCGGCTGAACAACTTTTTAGCTCCGAGCGAGAATTAGAGGCTTTGATAGAAGCTTTAAAAGCCCAAAAAATAATGAAACAGGCAGTTTGGGTTTCTTCAAACACGCAGGAGGAGGTTGTGTCAGCCCTGCAATCTGTTATTTATCGCATCAGAGAATCCAATCGCTTGAAAGGTCACAAAGCTCCTATTTATAACATCACTTTTAGTCCTGATAATCAAATTATTGCCTCTGCTAGTGCAGACAATACGATTAAACTTTGGAAAGCAGACGGCACTTTACTCAATACCCTTTCGGGACATACCAACGAAGTTTATAGCATTAGTTTTAGCCCAGACAGTCAAATTATTGCCTCTGCTAGTGCGGACAAGACGATTAAAATTTGGCAAGCCGATGGCACTTTGATTAAGACGCTTTCTCAGCATAAAAATGAGGTTATTAATGTTAGTTTTAGACGGGATGGTCAGATGTTTGCTTCGGCTAGCACTGATGGAACAATTAAGCTTTGGAAACCGGATGGCACTTTGATGAGAAGCATTCAGGATAAAGCGCCGGTTAGTAGTGTTAGTTTTGGTCGAGACGGACAGATGATTGCCTCTGGGAGCGCAGATGGAATGGTTAAGCTTTGGAAACTCGATGGCAGTTTAGTGAAATTTTTTTCGGGTCATAAAGCGCCCGTTATAAGTGTTAGTTTTAGCCCGGATGGTAAGGTTATCGCTTCATCAAGTCAAGACAAGACGGTAAAAATTTGGAAACTTGATGGCACTTTAGTTAAAACTCTTGAGCATAATACTCATATTTTCAAGGTTAGTTTTAGCCCCGATAATCAGTTACTCGTCTCATCGAGTGCTGACAATATTGTTAAAGTTTGGAAACGCGATGGTACTTTGCTGAACACTTTAACTGGACGGAGCCCTTCTTTTAGCCCGGACGGTCAAATGCTTGCCTTTGCCGGCCTCGATCATAGCATTGAAATCTTGAAGTTAAATAATAGCTTACGCCAAACTTTGACTGGCTCGTCGGATATTGTTTTGGGTGTTAGTTTTAGCCAAACAGGTGACATATTGGCTTCAGCAAATGCTAACAGATTGGCTCAACTTTGGAAACGAGATGGCTCTTTATTTAAAACGCTTTCTGGGCATCAAGCGCCGGTTAATAGCGTCAATTTTAGCCCCGACGGTCAAATGATTGCCTCTGCAAGTTTAGATACGAAAGTGAAACTTTGGAAACAAGATGGCAGGTTGCTGAATACTTTTTCTGGTCATCAAGCTCCTGTTGTTAGCGTTGTTTTTAGCCCCGATAGTCAAACAATTGCCTCTGGAAGTTATGATGGCACAGTTAATCTTTGGAAGCCAGATGGTACGTTGCTTAATACTCTACATAGCCGTTTAGTTACTAGCCTGAGTTTTAGTCCTGACAGTAAAACTCTTGCTTCAGCCAGCCTTGATAAGACGGTCAGACTGTGGAAAATGGATGGAACTTTGCTAAATACTATGAAGCATGAGGCTCAGGTTTATAGCGTTAGTTTCAGCCCAAATGGTGAGACTCTTGCCTCGGCTAGCAATGATGGCATGCTTAAAGTTTGGAAAACAGATGGCACTTTGCTCAAAAGCTGGACGGGGCACAGGGTGGCAGCTAATAGTATCAGTTTTAGCCCGGATGGCAAAATATTAGCTTCGACGGGTGACGATAAGACGGTGAAATTCTGGAAACCGGATGGCACTGGGATCGCTACTCTGCCGGGGCATACTGCGCCGGTTCGCAGTCTTAGTTTCAGCCCTGATGGTAAGACTTTGGTATCGGGTAGCGATGATAGGACGATGATTTTGTGGAATTTGGAGGGATTAGAACTCGATGCTTTATTAAAGCATGGTTGCTTTTGGATGCGCGATTATTTCAATAATCCTAATGTCAATCTTAGTAAAGAAGAGCGCGATTTGTGCGATCGCATAAATCGCAGATTTTAGATTGTCAAAGTAGAAGCATCTAAATATTATTCATGGTTAAGGGAGGCAATCAGCTATGGCATTTAAGGCGATATTTCGCCAACAAAAACGGCACAAGTTTTTCAGGGAATTGACTGGGTTTTATAGTTTAGCATTGATATTAGCGTCTTGCTTGACAGGGTGGCAGTGGCGATCGGTAGAAAAAGCGACAATTAAGATGCGTAGTATTGATGCAAATTTACTTTTTAATCAAAAAACAAGATTGCGGTCTTACAGAATTATTCAAGTTCAGGATGTGGCACAGAGCCACCAGATCGATCCCTCGGCAGAGCAACAGCGTTCTGTTTGGAGTGTCGCTTTTAGTCCCGATGGTAAAACCCTCGCTACTGGGAGTTTCGACCAAAGTATCAAATTTTGGGATGTGGCTACTGGCACAGTTATTAAAACTTTCAGAGGCGCTCAGAAAGGAGCTTTGAGTGTGGCTTTTAGTTCGGATGGCAAAACTCTCGCTTCTGCAAGTTTCGACAACTCGATCGAACTCTGGGACATGGCTACTGGTAAATCTATTGACACGTTAACGGGTCATAAAAATTGGGTTTTGAGGATTGCTTTTAGTCCTGATGGTAAAACCCTTGCTTCTGCCAGTAGCGACAAAACTATCAAACTCTGGGATGTGGCTACTGGTAAACTCATTCACACCTTGACCGGTCATCAGAGTTGGGTTGAGAGTTTTACCTTTAGTCCCGATGGTAAAACTCTTGCTTCTGGGAGTAGCGACAAAACTATTAAAGTTTGGGATGTGGTTACGGGTAAACTGCTCCGCGCTTTGACCGATGGCAAGAATTGTGTTTTGAGTATTGCTTTTAGTCCTAATGGTAAAACTCTGGCTGTTGGCAGTTTTGACAACAAAATCATACTGTGGGATCTGGCGGCGGGTCAAATTTTTGCAAGCTTGAGGGGTCATCACCAAGGGGTTTTGAGTATTGCTTTTAGTCCTGATGGCAAAACTCTCGCTTCTGGGAGTTTTGACAACACGATCGGACTCTGGGATGTGGCGACGGGTAAACCGATTCGGGAGCATCTCAATGAAAGCAGCCAAGCCCAAAATTGGAGTTAGGAGTCAGGAGTCAGGAGCCAGGAGAAAAGAGGAAGAAGGAAGGAGCCAGAAGAAGTGTTTTTACAAATATGAGATGCTCCCAACCGATTCAAACTTTGACCGGCCATCAGGACTGGGTTGAGAGTGTCGCCTTTAGCCCTGACGGTAAAATGCTGGCTTCTGGAAGCTGGGATCGGACGATCGCACTTTGGGATGTTGCGGAGGGTAAGCCTGTTCGCACTTTGGCCGATCGCAATCATCAGCCTGTGGGGAAAATCGCTGGTTTTTGGGCGATCGAACTATAGCAATTCTCAAGGATTCGTGAAATGGGTCAGGTATTTGCACGATCGACAAAGCTGAATTTAGTTTTCCGGGATCTAGGGGTTGCGATCGGCTATTACTCAGGAGTCATTATGTTAACCATTCCGTTACCTTGCCATTGGCATTGGCGAAGATCGCCTTCCTAAAAAGCGATCTTGCAACAGAAAAACACACTCTAAAAAGGAAATTAACAATGGTATTAGAAATCAATCGCAACTTACGCTCTAAAACTTGGCAACATAACCATACCCACTGCACGGCACATATTGGTTTTACAGCAGAAGAAATCGAGCAATTCAGTTGGGGAACACGAGGCTTTTTTGAAGAAATGCCGACTAATGGAGATGGCTATGAATGTTACGGAGACAATTGCTATGGTCGTCCCGAAGTGATTCAGGCTCTCCAATATGTCTGTAATGAGTGGGTAAAAAAATATCCTAGACCCCGTATTGGCATCGGAGACATCAGTACAGCAGAAGGGTTAACTCCAGGCCATAGCTCTCATGACAAGGGACTTGATGTTGATATTGCTCTTGTTGCTAACACTGATGAAGAAATTCCTCTCACCTATTACGATAGTAAATACTCGCGCCAACGCACTCAAGAATTGGTAGATTTATTCTACAATAATCCTATTTTGCCTATTAAAACAATTTTGTTCAACGATCCACAAATTACAGGGGTAGAATTTTGGGATGGACATGACGATCACCTTCATGTGAGTTTCCTTTCCCCTGGAATTGATTCAGCCCCCTATAGCAGCGACCAAGACGGGGAGTTGCGTCTGGTGATACCTCCGATGCAGGGAGAACGAGTCGGCAAACTTCAAGAAGATTTAGCAACTGTTGGAATTTCAGTTACAACAGATGGTATCTTTGGCACCGAAACTGATGCCGCCATCCGAAAATTTCAGGCTGAACAAGGCTTGCAGGTTGATGGAATTGCGGGATTTGTAACGCAAACTAAACTGACACAATTAATTTCGGGACAGTCTCGTGCTGTTTCCAGCGAACCATCCGGCCTGAAACTCCAAGACGTGATTGACCAAAAGCAATCGATTCCTTTTGATGATATTCACTCTGGAGTGTTAGTTGAAGATCCACTATTCTGTGCAGAAATTCAAACCATCTTACGCGCTAATCATCTTTTAGAGGTTGTTGATGGGATTTACGGCCCTCAAACGCAAGAAGCCTTAAGAAGTTTTAAAGCCAGTCGTAAACTTGATGGCCCAGATGTGTTAGGGGCAACAACAGCTAAAGCTTTACTCGATGCCAAACCGGGTGCTGGATTATTACCTGATTGGAAAGGCGGTGATAAAAATGCGACGGTTGAGGCAATTGTTAAAGAAGCTCATCGCCAAGGGATTACGTCTCAATCTCAAATTGCTTACATTCTCGCAACCGTTGAACATGAAACAGCAGACAGTTTCCAACCCGTCAAGGAATCGTATTATTTGGGTGAACCTGAAGGGGAGAACCACCGCCAAACTCTGCGCTATTATCCGTTTTACGGACGGGGGTACGTGCAACTGACCTGGGATTACAATTATCGGAAATATTCTGATGTGTTAGGCCTAGATTTGGTTAACGAGCCCGATCTTGTCATGCGTGCCGAGATCGCACTCTTTATCCTGGTTGATGGTATGAAATTCGGTGTGTTTACGGGTATCACACTGGATGACTGTATTTCTGGCAACGACGTGGACTTTATTAAAGCACGTCAAATCATTAATTGGACTGACCATGCAGAGCTGATTGCACAATATGCAATGAATTGGAAAAACCAATTAGGGTAGAGTTTTGGGCGATCGCAAATCAACAATCTACTTTGAATTTAAGCTTGACTTTGATATCTATTGGGTCAAGCTATTAAAGCGTCTTGGTAGTTTGTGACTGTAGTGCGCGCTCGCCCAAAACTTCCTCACAACAGTAAGCTGAAAAATAGCCGCAGACTATGGTAGGATTTTGTGCTGTCACTGAAACCACAGCCGCTACACAAACCATAAGTAAAGCAGTAGCCAGGATTTTCAACTGTTTGGGATCATACTTAAGCAGTCGATGTTAAGTCATTTTAGAGAAGTTTGAAATTGAGACGGTGTTGCTTGTGGGCGAGTGCAAGGAAAAAGGAAGCAGTCGATGCGATCGCAAAATTTCCAGCAATGGTTTCAGCAATTAATCACGTCCCGTGAAACCTCGGCAGTTGCTATAATTCCAAATATTCAAATCAGGATTAAGCGTGTCACCAGCAAACTCTCAACCACAAACGCCTCTATTAGATGCCTTGCGCGATCGCACAAATCACCCGCACGCCCCATTCTATGCCCCCGGACATAAACGCGGACAAGGAATATCTCAACCCCTAATTGACTTATTCGGTGCAGCAGTATTTCGATCGGATTTGCCGGAATTGCCGGAATTAGATAATCTCTTTAACCCAGAAGGTGCAATTGCCGAATCTCAAGAATTAGCCGCCGAAGCTTTTGGAGCCAAATCAACTCGGTTTTTGGCTAACGGTTCGACTTGCGGAATTATCGCCGCCATCTTAGCAACTTGCGGCCCAGGAGATAAAATTATCCTACCTCGAAATATCCACTCCTCGGCGATTTCTGGTTTAATTTTATCGGGTGCAATTCCAATTTTTGTCAATCCAGAGTACCACCCTGATTGGGATATTGCCAACAGCATCACCCCAGAAGCCACAGCCGCAGCCCTAGAACAACATCCCGACGCGAAAGCAGTAATGATAGTTTACCCAACCTATCACGGCGTCTGCGGAGATTTGCGGGCGATCGCCCAAATTACCCATCAATACAACATACCGTTATTAGTAGACGAAGCCCACGGCGCGCACTTTAACTTTCATCCAAACTTGCCAGAACCGGCACTATCAGCCGGCGCCGATTTAACAGTACAATCAATCCACAAAACCCTCGGTGCAATGACACAAGCATCGATGCTGCACGTCAAGGGCGATCGCATAGATATCCAAAAATTAAATAGAGCATTGCAGCTAGTACAATCTACCAGTCCGAGTTACTTATTATTAGCATCCCTAGACGCAGCCCGCCAACAAATCGCACTTCACGGCAAAGAATTAATGGCGCAAACTTTACAGCTAGCAGAAAAAGCGCGATCGCGCATCAGTCAAATTCCTGGCTTATCAGTTTTAGAACCGTTAAATACACCGGGTTTTGCAGCATTAGACCGAACGAGGCTAACCGTAAAAGTATCCGATTTAGGAATCACAGGATTTGCAGCCGATGAAATTTTGCACTCTCAACTCGGTGTCACGGCAGAATTACCAATGCCGCAACATTTAACATTTATTATCAGCTTGGGAAATACAGAATCAGATATTGACAATTTAGTTAAAGCTTTTACGATTTTAGAAGGAAGAAGGAAGTTCGGCAACGGATTCTGTAACGGATGTAACGGATGTAACGGATGTCAGGAAGAAGGAAGTTCGGCAACGGATTCTGTAACGGATGTAACGGATGTTAGGAAGAAGGAAGAAGTCCGAAAGAAGAAGTCCGAGAGAAGAAGTCCGATGTCCGAGGGAAGATTTGCCCAATCTCCCACTCTCCCACTCTCCCCCTCTCCCCCTCTCCTCTCCCCCCGCGAGGCTTTCTTTTTCCCAGCGGAAACAGTACCTGCCGACAAAGCAGTCGATCGCCTGTGCGCCGAGCTCATCTGTCCCTATCCCCCAGGAATACCAGTCCTGATGCCCGGTGAAATAATTACCCCAGCAGCCGTTGACTACCTGCAACAAATCCTGGCCGTCGGCGGAAAAATCACAGGTTGCAGCGATCCCGGCCTCCAAACTCTCAAGGTTGTGCGACAGTAAATATTAAGGCTTGGGGGAAATTGGGAGAATTTCTACTTCTTCCGCGAGTTCCAACTGCCGTCTTGCTTCAATCAAAAATCAAAAATCAAAAATATAACTATGCTTTGGCCCTACGTCACTCCAGGCATCCCGGATGACTTATTTGAACGTTTACCGGGAATTCCCATGAGTAAGCGAGAAGTCCGACTGCTGTTAATCTCCCACCTACGGCTGCAAGCAGATTCAGTGGTGTGGGACATCGGTGCAGGTACTGGTACGATCGCCGTAGAAACAGGTTTGCTGTGTCCCAAAGGTCGGATTATCGCCGTCGAAAGGGACGAAGAAGTAGCAAGCTTGATTCGCAGAAATTGCGATCGATTCGAGCTCAACAACGTAGAAGTCATAGAAGGCAGTGCCCCGGAATGCCTTGCCAACCTGCCCCAACCCCCCCACCGAGTCTGCATCGAAGGAGGTCGCCCGATTAAAGCGATTCTCCAAGAAGTCTGGCGGTACTTGCAACCCCACGGTAGAGTTGTCGCCACAGCCTCGAATTTAGAAAATCTTTACGCCCTTTCTGAAGGGTTCGCCGAGTTGCAAGTCCGCAACATCGAGGTAGTCCAGTCCGCCGTCAACCGCTTGGAGACTCGCGGCCTGAGTCAAACCTTTGCCGCCGTCAATCCCATATTTATTCTCAGCGGCGAAAAGCTGGATTAGAAGTTAATTGACAGTTGACAGTTGACAGTTGACAGTTAACTTTAACCTGGTTCCTCGGCAGAGCCTGGGAATACATACCCAATGCCCCATGCCCTATGCCCTATGCCCCTTCCTAAATGTAATTCTTAATCTTTTTTAAGTTCACTTAACCTTCATACTTAGAATAAGGGCGACCATAGCTGGATTGACCCCCTGAGTTGAGATTTTGGCTCATCGCCAGTTGGGTATTCGGCTTGGCTGTGCAAGGGAGGAAACCGTACCATAACAATCCTTACATCCTTGCGTCGAATGACACCGCCCAAAAACGGGTACAAGCCGCCGACAATCGTCGTGAACCACCCAAAATTTTAGACCCTACTTCAATCTCCCAGATTCATCTGTGGAGTAAATCTAGAATCTAAAATCTAAAATCTAAAATCTAAAATCGAGTGATCCACCGCCGTCTGCAAGAGAAATTCATTTTATGCCTTGGTCTCGTATCCTGAGTGGAATAGTTGCGATCGCCCTTGCTTTGGGAATGATTATTCTGGGCGGATGGTACTTCACCGTCGGCTTTGGAGTCATCGTCTACCTAGGTCAATTGGAATATTTTCAATTAGCCAGGGCTAAAGGCATTGCACCCGCTGCCAAAACTACCTTAGCAGTCAGTCAAGGTCTGTTAATTACTGCTGCCCTAGCACCGCAACTCGTAGATGCCATGTTCCCCTTAGCGGGAACCTTAATCTGTTTCTACCTGTTATTCCAACCTAAATTATCGACGATCGCCGATATTGCCTCCTCAGTTTTAGGATTGTTCTACGGCGGTTATTTGCCCAGCTATTGGGTACGGCTGCGAGTCGGCCTCGACCCCGGCAATCTTGCTACAACCCAACTTTCGCAAGCAGTAGCAAGCAATTTGCCGGTTAACATTTACCCCTCCCCGTCTTGGACAAATTCCAGCCACATATCTTTAGGATTGACTTCGCTGCTGCTGGCTTTCTTCTGCATCTGGGCCGCTGACATTGGGGCTTATTTTGTCGGCAAATTCTTCGGGCGCACTAGCCTATCCCACATCAGCCCCAAAAAGACCGTTGAAGGTGCTGTATTTGGAGTTTGCGGCAGCATCGCCGTGGCCGTCGCTGGGTCTTGGTATTTACACTGGCCGGGGTGGCCGTATACTGGGGCTGCTTTTGGTCTGTTGATTGGGGTTGCTAGCCTGTTGGGAGATTTAACTGAGTCGATGATGAAGCGAGACGCCGGTGTTAAGGATTCGGGACAGTTGATCCCCGGTCACGGTGGCATTCTCGATCGCACCGACAGTTATGTTTTTACCGCGCCGTTAGTCTACTATTTTGTCACTTTACTGTTGCCCGCGATCGACTCTTTTTTAATTAATCGGTAATTGGGAATTGGGGATTGGGAATTGGGCGTGGGGAATTGGGCGTGGGGTATGTATTCCCAGGCTCTACCGAGGAACCAGGTTAAAGTCAACTGTCAACTGTCAACTGTTAACTGTTAATTAAGGCAAAACTCTAATACCTCCCCGACAAACAATCTCCCCCGGACTCAAAATCAACTCTTCTATCTCAACTTCCGGCCCAAAATCAATTTTAAAACCATTGAAATCACTGCTCTTTAATTCTCCATCCATTTCTATTTCTGGTGATTCAAACATCAATTCGCGACCGCTGGCTATCCGCAAACCAGTCCGCAATACCAAAGGAATTTGCCTACCGCCAGCGCGCAAAATTGTCGCCGAAAGCGTTAACAAACCCGCCTCTATTACAATCTGCGAATTTTGCAACTTCAGCGACTGTTCCCTATCTGCCAGTGGCAGCATTGGCAGCAGAAATTCGCTTAAAGCCTCAGCAAGTAAAGGCGCTTTCAGCGACGCATTCAAATCCGCTTGGCTAAGCCTCAAAACGCCTGCCACGGGAACGGATTCCAGGAGGCGCAGGGGTTGGCCTTTGAGAGCTTGACCGAGGTTGATGCGAATGCCACAGCCCTCTATGGCAACTTCAGTTAGGTGTAATCCTTTATACACAGCACCGCTCGCGGCAGCCGTGACTTTGGGGATCGCACCGCTAAAGATTTGTCGATCGCTCCCCTCAATTTTCACCTTCAACTCGTCCACCTGCTGAACTTGCGATCGCAGCCACAACTGCACCGCCGGAGACAGCACCGCACTCGCGATCCGGCTGCCTGGACTCGGCGAAGGTTTCCCCGGCTCCTCGCCAAGATTAACAGTCCCACCAGAGCCACCAGCCCCATCTCTATTGTCAAATTGAAGAGAGTTTCGATCGACAGTCATAAACAATTTCAGAATATAAACCTTAATATTCAAGCACAGAAATTTAACTAAAACTTGCACATCCTCCCTCAAAAACCCGGTTTCTGCACAGATATACGGCTGTCAACCTCTGATTTTCCTGAGAAACCGGGTTGATGAAAACAAGTCCGATTAACTCGAAAATCAAGCAGAAATTTGCCATCAGCAACGCCAGAAGCAGAAAAAATCTCACCTTTCGCCCCTTGGGATCTTTGGGTAGTTCACGAGTTGTGCGATCCCGATGAAAAATTCGCGATCGAGCGTATAAATTTAACCAGGAGTACGGGATTTATGGTAGTGTTGGTTTATGGTCGGGTCAGACCCACACCTTTCAAACCGGGCGCAAACCAACGGTGCAAACCTGTGCCTGCCACGAGTCTTTTCCTCGTAGTTTTTGCACAGCATTCAGGGTAATGCCATCAGGACAATCTGCACCGGGCACAAGGAAAATCTGTGCCAGGCTGGGCGTCCTGTAATAATTGGTCAGCATTATAATTTATTCCCAATCAGGAATTGAGCATTGCTAGTACGGTTAATCAATTAACCGTGTCGTGTTTCCTCCCCACCGTTCGCTCGTTGGGGATTTCCACACTCCCGTCATGTCTGATGAAAGGCTGCAAAAAATCCTCGCCCAGTGGGGCATTGCCTCTCGCCGTCTTGCAGAACAGATGATTGTAGCTGGACGAGTCCGAGTTAATGGCAATATTGTTCGCTTAGGAGAAAAAGCGAATCCCGATCGCGATCTCATCCAAGTCGATGGAGTCCCGGTAAAGCCAACGGATCGACCCGCAAAGGTCTATCTGTTGCTCAACAAACCGGCAGGCGTAGTTTCTACTTGCAGCGATCCAAGATCCCGATCGAAAGTTCTCGACTTGCTGCCACCCCAACTGCGCTCCGGTCAAGGCATCCACCCCGTAGGACGCTTAGATGCAGATTCCACCGGCGCCCTCTTGCTGACCAATGATGGTAAGCTGACATTTTGTTTGACCCATCCGCGTCACTCGATCGCCAAAACTTATCAGGTTTGGGTACTGGGCGATCCCCCGGAACCCATACTACAAAAGTGGCGTCACGGCATCATCTTGTCCGGCAGAAAAACTTTGCCCGCGAAAGTTAAAGTTATCGATCGCGCGCGAGACGAAACTCTGTTAGAAGTCATTCTATCAGAAGGCAGAAACCGACAGATTCGGCGAACAGCCGAGCTGTTGGGATATCCCGTGGTGCGCCTGCACCGCACAGCCATTGGCCCGATTCAATTGCAGCGGCCCGGTGCGCCAATATTGCCACCAGGCTGCTGCCGACCCCTAGAAGATGCGGAAATTATTTATTTATGGAATCTAGTCAACCTAACATCAATAAGCGTGCCAGTAAATTCCCAGGAGCACAGCATATGACAAAGAATTTATTGTTTTTATTCTTCAAAACCACTAAGCAGAAACGGCACTCCCAAGAGCCAGAAACAGCTCAGAAGAAGCTAGAGGAAATTGGAACTCAACTCCGTCAGTACCGCGAACAGCAGTCGATTTGTTTGGACAAAGTAGCCGTGGTAACAATGATTCGGCGGAATCTGCTGCAAGCCATCGAGGACGGTCAACTCGACCAACTTCCCGAACCAGTCTACACTCAGGGTTTGATCAAGCGCTACGCTGAAGCAATGGGTTTGGACGGAACTCAGTTTGCCGACTTTTTCCCGATCGAACCGCCGGCTCGATCGAGAACCAAGCTATCCTGGCAAGATGGGCCTCAGTTGCGGCCGATGCACCTATACCTCTTTTACACATTTCTAATTATCTGTTCGGTCAATGTCTTATCTCAGTTGATGAGCGGTTCTGTTACGGCAAAAAACGGTGTCGGCACCGAAGAACTAGCGCTTGGGCAGCAAGAACAAGCCCGTTTAGCTGCTGAGGCATCGAGTTCCTCAAAAAATCAGAAACCGGATAGTTACGAGGCTGTCGAAGCAGCAAGAACCGGTCAAAATTTAAATCAATCTGGCAATAAACCAGTGATGGTTAGCGTCACTTTTAAAGCAGAATCCTGGATGCAGGTTGAAGTCGATGGTAAAACAGAGTTTGAGGGAACTTTGCCGAGCGGGACTGTTCGCACCTGGGGGGCTCAAAAGCAATTGGTA
This sequence comes from Microcoleus sp. AT9b-C3, assembly GCF_036705485.1. Classification (NCBI taxonomy): domain Bacteria; kingdom Bacillati; phylum Cyanobacteriota; class Cyanophyceae; order Oscillatoriales; family Microcoleaceae; genus Microcoleus; species Microcoleus sp. AT9b-C3. The sequence goes on from NZ_JAUBUR010000041.1 coordinate 30,833, forward strand.
GTGGTAGCAGGTAACGCCGGCGGGGTAATGGTTGCTGTTAATAACGGACAAGCCGAACAACTCGGAGCTCCTGGAGTCGCCAAAGAAGTTGTTTTTAAAGCAAGCGAACTCAAGCCTTCAGCACCGCCCAAGAATGAAGGTTGAGTGTTAATGGGTAATTGTTAAGGGATAATAGGTAATAGCGGGCAGCCCCCAGCTTTTAATTAGAATGTCCCTCTTGATTCACTCATTACCAATTACCCCTTACCCATTAATAATTACCAATTAGCTCAATTCCCGTTGCATCGGAATAGTCAAATCCAGTCAACAGTCAACAATCAGGGATGGATAATGCAACCGGAATTGAGCTAATTCATCTGCGTTAATCTGTGTTTATCTGCCCTCATCTGCGGTTAAAAAAAGAGAATTTATCGGGCTGCAGATGACAAGGGATTGACGCTGATTCACGCGCTTGTCGAGAATAGAGATAGGAATAATTCCGATGCTAACAGATTTGATATTACCCATTAACAATTACCAACTACCCCTTACCGACGATCAATTTTTATGGGGAGCGCGGCCTGAAATGTAAGTCATGCTTTTGAGCTGATCGCGCACTTCCCAATTCAAAGCTTCGGGTCGATACCGCCATCCCCAATTTCCCTCTGGTTTCCCCGGAAAATTCATCCGCGCGTCTGTACCCAAACCCAACAAGTCTTGATACGGCACAATTGCCAAATTAGCAACAGACATCCAACCCATGCGGATTAAAGACCAGTGAATTCCTTGGGGATCGATGCAGCCCAAATAACGATAAACGTCATCTCTTTCGTAGTGTTGCAGTTGATTGAACCATCCGACAGTGGTGTCGTTGTCGTGAGTGCCGGTGTAAACTACACAGTTGCGATCGTAATTGAAAGGCAAAAAAGGCTCGCCCGGGCCTGAGTTAAAAGCAAACTGCAAAATCTTCATTCCCGGAAACTCGTATCGATCGCGCAAAGCTTCCACTTCTGGAGTAATTACCCCTAAATCCTCAGCGATAATCGGCAAGTTGCCAAACTTTTCGTTAATTAGATCCAACAAAGCTGTTCCAGGCGCTTTAATCCACTCTCCGTACATAGCAGTTTCTTGCCCGCGCTTCACCGCCCAGTAAGCTTCAAATCCTCGAAAGTGGTCGATCCGAGTCACGTCTACATAAGAGAAAATTGCTTCAAAACGCTGCACCCACCACTCAAAATTAGTTGCTTGCAACTTCTCCCAATTGTATACCGGGTTGCCCCACAATTGACCTGTATTGCTGAAGTAATCAGGGGGAACTCCGGCCATTAAAGCTGCTTCTCCGGTGGCTTCATCCAAGCAGAATATTTCTGGATGAGACCACACATCCGCGCTATCGTGAGCTACATAAATCGGAATATCGCCAATAATTTTAATCTCCCGCAGGTTAGCATAGCGTTTCAACTCCGTCCACTGGCGAAAAAACTCAAACTGGACGTATTTGTAGTAATAAATCTCAGCATTTAGCTGCTGGCGCCACTTCTCTAGAGAATCGGGTTCTCGACGGGCAATTTCTGGTTCCCAATTGTTCCAGCTAACACCGCCAAAGTGATCTTTTAGTGCCATAAATAAGGCATAATCTTCCAGCCAATTCTCTTTGCTTTCGCAAAAACCTGAGAATTCTTTTTGCTGGATCGGGGATGCTTTGGCTTTGAAGTTTTCGCAAGCTTTTTTGACCAAAGGCACTTTCAGGGCGATCGCTCGATCGAAGTCTACATAATCCAGGGGAAATTCTGGCAAATTAGCTAAGTCTTCATCTGCGAGCAATTGCTGGTCCCGCAGCAGTTCTGGGTTGATCAGCAGCGGATTTCCCGCCATTGCTGAATAGCACGAATAAGGAGAATTGCCGTATCCTGTCGGCCCCAGCGGCAATACCTGCCAGTATTGCTGGTCGCTCTCAACTAAAAAGTCAATAAAGCGATATGCTTCCATTCCCATGTCCCCAATGCCAAATCGACTGGGAAAGGATGTGGGGTGGAGTAGCATGCCGCTCGATCGGGGAAAAAGCATAATCTATCTAAAGATATAGGAATTTAACATTGACAATTTGACCTATGTTCCCTACCCGTTAAACTTCGCAGTTTTTAGGGCGATTGTTAGGGCAAATACTTTTGTGATTGTCTCATATTTTCTGCGATAACGTGCTTACCCCATATTTTTATGGAACTATACTCAGAAGTTATGAGTAGATTTCAAAACATCAAAATCCGAACTTACACGATCGCCCTGCTTTCACAGCTAGGTTTTTTTACCCAGGCTGGTTTGCTGCAACAAAGTATTTTGCTTGAGGGTACCCGGTTTCTGCTTAATTTTTAAATCTAACTTTTCTTTTGCTTTGGCTCCATCTCTCTGCAGTCGTAAATTGCCCGCCAAAAATCAGCCATCACTTAAGCCGAGCCAATGCACAAATAAGCCGGCTGTTTTTGTATCTCAAAAAACAGTCGGCTGCGGAATTACCTGAAAAGAGGCTGAGTTTAAGTTTAAGCTTGCTTGTTCAACATTTTCTGCACTTGTTTGAGAGCTATACTGCCGATGTTGTAAGCAGCCCAGCCGCCCGCCAACAATACGGGCATCAATACTATTAGTATGCGGAAGTCAAAATCCATGAGTTCTCCTCCTAAAGTTTTTTAACAAATTCTCATAATCTATTTGTATCTCATTTTGTCGCCATTCTCCTGACTCTTTAACCAAATATTGTCGCCTTTAAAAGTTCCTCTGCCACTGGCAGCCGGATACGCAGGAGGACATCGCTCCGCAAGAATTGAGAGCGAAAGCGAAACCCCTGGGCGGGCGATCGGCCTTCGCTGCACCAATTATGCCACAATCTGTTTCGCAATCCCTTCCACAACCTTAGTTAGAGGGTCGTTAGGGAAGTGCAGCGCAAACACTCCCTTGCTGGCGAGCAGCATCATCTGGTCGCTGTGGGGCAGCACCCCTGCAACTGGGATGTTGTAGATACTCTCTACTTGCTGCTTCAAATCCTCGAAATCCAGGGATTCTGGGGCTTTGTTGATCGTCATCAAAATCTTGGGAACTTCTAATTTGCGGGCCACATCTACCGTGACAGCCGTTCCCTGAAAATCTTGCTGATCCGGACGCAGAATCAGCAGCAGGATGTCGGAAATGGTTATGCTGAGGAGGGTTTCTTCGTTGAGCCCCGGGTGCGTGTCTATAAATAGGTAGTCTAAGTCCAGAACCTCGATCAGTTCTTGAAAGCCGTCGGTAAGCAGTCCCACGTCGTAGCCTTCGCGCAAAACTCGCGCTATCTCCCCTGCTTTAATGCTCGAAGGAATCAGGTAGAGGTTGCCGTTAGTGGCTAATTTTGGCAGCAGCGAACTCACATTGTAGGCCGTATCCCCGATCGGACACCGGCCCCACAGGTAATCGTTCAGGCACTGATCCATGTTGCTCTCGCTGAAACCGAACAGCACGTGAATCCCCGGTGATTGAATGTCTGTGTCCACAATGGCGACCCGATTTCCGCCGCGAGCGATAATAGATGCCAGGTTTGCTGTCGTGTTCGATTTGCCAGTTCCGCCCCGGTAAGAGTGGACAGAGATGATTTTGGACATGATCTGCGTATTAGGGTAAGAAACGGCGAGAACCCATTATGATGCAATTCTCAATGATGCAGTCGAGTTGTCTATCATTCTTCCTTGCCCCCCAAATCCTCCTTATCTGTTAAACTATCAATTTTTTCATCTTTTATCATCTTTTGGGCGCCCCTGCGCTGCCGCATCTGTTTGGCTTTGGTTTGCAAATCGCTGAACTCGTCATCAGGTTTAGTTTCGGCTGAACTAGCACTGCCGCCGGCATCGATCGCACCCGTTGGAGAGCCGCTTTCCGATTCAGTCACGGCGGCGCGCTGCTTCTGCTGTTTGGCTTTTTCCTGCAACTGAGCTAGGTATTCGTCTGTCTGACTTTCGGCCTTGGGAAGGTCTGGAGTACTTGCTGTTATTTCTTGGGGTTCGGAAGGTGTTTTTTCAGAGGTTTCTTGTTTGCTAATCCTGAGTTTATCTTTCTTTTGCTGCAATTCTTTAAAGAAATCAGATTCTGTGATTTCTGCGACTTGCTGTTCTTTTTTGGCTTGGTCTATTTCGATTTTGAAAACTTGTTTTACTCGATCGCTAATTGCTTTCCCGTATCCGGCTTTATTAAATCTCTCTGCTGATACAATGCTACCGCCAGTTAAGATTAATGCTAAGGCTGGCGCTGCCACAGGCACCCACCCTCCCAACAGAAAAATCCCAAAGCCGATCGCGCAGCACCCGGACAGCATTGCCGCGAATGTCACCGTCAACTTCGCTGGGTGAGCCATCCGCGATGCCAAGGTTCCTCCGACAATTGACCATCCCGAAATCCACAGGATTTCTGCCCATTCCGGCCAAAACCATAACATCGGTCTGTTGTCTAAAACTGCACTCAAAATTTGGCTGACTACTTGTGCGTGTGCCACGATCCCCGGCATGAATTGGTTGCTTTTCTGTCGCCCACTGTAAGGAGTATAAAATAAATCTTTAACGGTTTCTGTGGTGTAACCGATGAGCACTATTTTATCTTTAACTAAATTAGGGTCAACTTTCCCTTCTAAAACATCCGTAATTCTGACTTGGTTGGCAACTTGTCGCCTGGAACGATAGTTAATTAATATTTGATATCCCCTAACCTCGGTATTTGTGTATCCTCCGTCATTGCTTGCTAGTTGTTTTAATTGGGTTTTTCCCAGCCATAAAGATTGATCGGGTGCCAGGTGGGGATAAATTTTTTGCCCTTGCAGGTAGCGGAGTGCTAGCTGGAGGTTGAAGGAAGCTAAAACTTGAGAATTGTCATTGCAAAGATGTTTTTGGCCCGAGGAGTTGCCCTCAATTGTCGGCGGTTTCATAAATAATAAAGCCTTGCGGAGTATGCCACCGGCATCGACTCCGAAATCTGCAAATCCCACCCGGTTTTGTGGCAGCCCCGGCGCCGGCGGAGAACCGGGATTATCCGGGCTGCCGTCGGTGACTAAACATACCCCGATAATGCGATCGCTTTTTTGTAAAATTTTGGTTAATTCCTCCCGCCCGTCTCCTAAAGGTACGTCTCGCAGTACATCTAAACCGATGACTGCCGGCTGCATTTTGTCAAGTTTTTGTAAGATTTCAGCTATTTTGCGATCGGATATCGGCCACTGTTGCAGTTTCTGAATGTCTGCTTCGGTAATCCCCACAACTAGCAAACGCGGGTCTGGCTGTTCATCGGGACGCCACCTCACCATTTGGTCGTAAGCGCTTAATTCTAATGGTTCGAGTATTCCTAGCTGTCGGGCTCCCATCAAGGATAATGTTACTGCCGCGCTGGCAATTAATACAGACTTAGCCAATGCTAGTGATGGTTTATACATTTGACTCAATTGAGCCACTGCCGATCGAATTTTATTAGATATTTTACTCATAGAAAACTCACGGGAGATTGGAAACGAGCGTGGCTTTAGCCCTGGGAGGAAAAGGGACACGGGGTACCAAGCGTGTCCCCTCAATACTCTTAAAATCCATAGTTATACCCATCTTTTTGATGAATAGAAAAACAATATTTGTGATTGATTCCTTGAATTAATCCCTGGACTGCTGACACATTAAAACTACCAGATGAGCGAACAGCGACCCTACCTGTATAAGTTCCAACCTTCTTGCCCGAAGTAACAACGGCTTTTACAATGTCGCCTGTCTGGAAACCTTTGACGAACTTGAATCTAGGAACATACCGAGAAGGAAGCCCAAACTTATCTGTGCGACACATCTGCCTTGAACCATGCCCCGTCGCTTTGAAGTTTAGGGGCTGATTTGCTAGTACAGAAATAGAGGGCGTATCACCAACGCAAGCAGCATCAAAGAAGTGGGTTTTTGGTAATTCCAACCGTATGCGGTTGAATTTGGTTAACCCACCAGAACCCGTGGCAATCACTTTACCTGTTTCTTCTAGGCGATTAAACAAAGCCCATCGGGTTGAGTTGACAGCAGAGGCATCTTTTAATGGGCGCTTGGCTTGTGGCAAGATTTTCCTCAAAACATCAGGCTTTTTTGCTAGGAATATCTTGATATCCTGAGTACCTTTCTGGGTATTGCAAGGCTCACAAGCTAAACACAAATTAGATACCCTGTTAGTTCCACCCGACGCCCTAGGCTGAATATGCTCGACCTGTAGCGGTACATTTTCTCCGCCACAGTAAGCACATCGCCTGTCCCATTTATTGAGCAGATACTCACGGACTTCGTAACCAGCTAATACAACCTGCTGGTACTCGACCCCTGAGATTTCTGGACTTTGTATCTGCTGTAGATCGAATCTGACTAATTCTTGAAAGATTGTTCTGATTGGTGCAAGTCTTGATAGTTTGTTGGCCCAAGTTAAGGTTGTTTCTACACGGTGTCGAAGGCTAGGAGCCAACCAACCTTTGGGACGTGTCCGGTTTAGAAATCTCGTTTGACGATACCTTGTGTGCCGACTTCTGCGACCGCGCCGTAGGGAACGACGTGAATCTAGCGATGCCTTAATTGCTTGACCGCGATGGGTTAATTGGGCTACCCAAATTAGATCAGAACCTAAAATTATAGCTAATCCAGTAACTTTTGAACCGGGGTCAATTTTTAAGATCATGGCTGGCGGATCGTCAGCTACCTCCTTCCTCAAAATTATTGTGAAAGGGTACAGCCTGAAAACTTTAGCTTTACCAACCTTTAACAGTTTACGTGCTAATGATGGTTTGCATGGTGTTAGTGGTTTGTGTTTGGTATCTAGAACAAAGACGTAGTTGGGTTTTAGGATAGACATTGTTGTGTCTCTTCGATTTCTCGTAATGTTAGCTTCGCCAAAGTGTTGAGGGCTTGTTAGGTTTGCAGCACTGTTCCTGTTACCTTAAAACTGTTTAACTGCAAACGACAGAGCAGGAGACTAGCTACGCATCCACTGGTGTCGTAACCCCCGAAACGGAGTTAATTAAAACTTAGGCTGGTAAGCACGGCTTCAGTTTGTTTGCTGAAGCCCCGTGTCTTTAGACCGGGGTTGCTTACTATCCCAGCATAAAAGTTTGACTCGTTTCTGGAACAGCAGTTGTTTCACCTTTCCCCCCTGCTGGAGACTTCCTCCATCTTAGAACACTCGGAAACTCCGACCGCTTTGTTACAAAAATTTACAGTACGTGGCGAGTAACTGTATCTAATGATACTTGCGATTTAGGCAGCCTGATTTTTCCGACAGAGAATCCCCTTGCCACTCGAATTAATAAATGTTATTGATGATATGTCAAGGTATAAATTGTGTATCTGCGCCCTCGACTAGCATCTCAAAAATATTTGTCGCCATCAGCGAATGCCTGTGTTTGCAATTATAGTGAAAGGTACAACAAAATGAAACGTTTTCTACATCGGGCTACACTTGCGGTCGCCGTATCTGCGATCGCAGCTACTGTACCCAGTTCACTTGCACCGATGCGCGCACAATCCCAGCCGCTTCTGCTGAGTCAAAATGTTAATTTCAAGCCTCCCGACGTAACAGCCCCCCCCAACCGACAAGGAGGGACACATCGCGGCAACAAGCTTTGTCCAGCGGGTTTATCTATTACTCCTTTAGTGCCTCCAACTAATATCGGTTTAACCCTAACAGATTCTCCCACAATTTTTGTCTATATTCCTAACACCTCGCCCGAAATAGAGTTTACTGTACTCAACGAAAAGGAGGACAAAGTGGTCTACGAAAAAACCTTTAAAGTTGACAAATCCGGGATTGTTGGAGTTACCATTCCTGCTACCGTGGACAACAACAAATCCCTTGAAGTTGGTAAGCGATATGTGTGGTCATTTTCGCTCGTTTGCGACCCCGAAGACCGAGCTGCGGATTTAGTTGTTAAAGGTTTCGTGCAGCGAATTGAACCGCAGGCAACTCTCAAGAGCGATTTGGCAAATCCCGACCCGATGACTAGGCTCAACGTTTATGCTCAAAATGGGATTTGGTACGAAACTCTCGCTACTTTAGCCCAAATGCGGCGTCAGACACCGGGGGATGTGAAGCTGACAGCCAAGTGGACGCAATTATTGCAGTCCCAAGGACTGGAATCTGTTGCAGCTCAACCACTGGTTGCGCCTCTTTAAATCTCGCTATTTCTGAAAATTTTGTCGGTCTGCCGATGGGGATGTGAAAATTGACCCATTTACTCGATCGCGCCCGGAGGTAAAACTCCGGGTTAACATTTAGATATGCAATCTATAAATATTTCTACAAGTGGGTGGAAAAATGAAACGTTTTATACATTTTACTGCACTGGCGATGACTGTATTGGCGATCGCCGTTACTCTCCCCAGTTTGCTTACACCGATGCAGGCTGTGCCTGCACCCATTCTGCTGAGTCAGAATGTTAATTTCACACCCCCAGATGTAACAGCCCCCGACAACCGGCAAGGGGGGACGCATCGAGGCTGTAAGTTAGGGGATGGTTTATTCATTACTCCCTTAATACCTGAAAGCAATATTGGTTTAACGCTAACAGAATCGCCAACATTTTTTGTATATATTTCTCAACCCGCAGCTCAAGTAGAGTTTGTTTTGCTAAACGAAGATGAATCAGAAGTAGTCTACGAAACTACTATCAAAAATGACAAAGCCGGAATTTTTGGAGTTAGGCTTTCTGAGAAAGACCAGACAAAAAATATTGAGGTTGGTAAGCGATATGTGTGGTCGTTTGCACTAGCCTGCGATCCTCTGGAGCGTTCTGGAGATTATATTGTTAAAGGATGGATGCAGCGAATTGAACCCCAGGCAAATCTCAAGAAGGATTTGGCAAATCCCGACCCTATGGCTAAGGTGATTGCTTATGCTAAAAATGGGATTTGGTACGAGACTATTGCTACTCTAGCCGAAATGCGGCGCCTCGCACCCAATGATGCGCGGCTGACGACCGAGTGGACGCAATTGTTGCAGTCCCAAGGACTAGAATCGATTGCCGCTCAACCGCTAGTTCAGTCTTTTTAATAACGATTGTTCTCCAATCATTGCTGAGTGTTTGCACAGTCAATTCTTCAATTATTCAATCCAGTGACCGAAAGCAGCCAGGGTACAAGTCCCCGTCTTTATCCTGGCACAACCAAAAAATAATATCCGATAACCAGTCTCCGGATTCATCAGTGATATCGCTTTGTTCAATTCTCAAATTCTTCAATTCTTCAATCCAAAATCTAAAATCTAAAATCTAAAATCAATTGATGGCTAATAACTTTCCGACAATTCTAGCTCTTGATTTTGACGGTGTGATTTGTGACGGACTAATCGAATATTTCCAAACAGCTTGGCGTACCTACTGTCAAATCTGGAAACCAGTCGAAACAGTACCAGATCCAGATTTAGCTTTGAGTTTTTACCGAGTGCGGCCCGCCATCGAAACCGGTTGGGAAATGCCGCTGCTGATCCGCGCACTACTGACCGGAATTTCCCCAGAGCAAATTTTGCTAGAGTGGCCAGATATTGTACCGCATTTGTTGACAGAAAATAATTTAAAAGCGCAGTCTGTCGGTGCTATGTTAGACGGATTGCGCGATAATTGGATTGCTGAGGATTTAGCTGGGTGGCTGTCTTTGCACCGCTTTTATCCAGGGATTGCCGATCGCCTGCACTCGTTGCAGGATAGTTCGGTGAAAGTGGCGATCGTCACTACAAAGGAAGGCCGTTTTGTGCGGGAACTTTTGCAGCTAGCGGGCGTACAAATGCCGTCGGAGTTAATTTTTGGCAAGGAATACAACAAGCCGAAACACCAAATTTTGCGGGAATTTTTGGCAGCGTCTGGCAAAGATTCGACTATTTGGTTTGTGGAAGACAGGTTAAAAACTTTGCTGTCGGTGAAGCAGCAGCCGGATTTATCTCAGGTGAGGTTATTTTTGGCTGATTGGGGTTACAATACTTTGGCTGAACGGGAATCTGTGGCTCAAAATCCACCAGTTCAATTGCTTTCTCTGTCGCAGTTTGCCGGAGATTTTGCAGATTGGCTGCCGATCGACTGTTGATGTTAGGTTTGTTGACAGGTGGGATTTTTTTTCGCTTTTCAGAGTCAAAAAAAATCACAAAATTTTACATTTTTTTTGTTGACTTTTGTGGCGTTGACATGGTATTTTAATATAATGGGATGGTGGCAAAAATAATATTTTTGCCACCATCCCATTATAAGATAAATATAACAGAAATTCCTCAAAAAAGCAAGGCGATCGAAAAAAAAAAATGTGTTTTTTTTAGACTATTGCAGGTACTCTTGACCTCAAAAACCGGGTTTTTTTACTATTTCTGCGGGCTGCTACGAAGTATTTTAGTTTATCAAACCGCGTGTATGACAAAAAAACCAGCTTCGGAACCCAAAATTTGAAAAGTGTTTTGATAATTTCTCAGCTTGAAAGCTTTCTAATATTGAGACTTAAAACCAATGCTCGATTTAACTAAAGCAGCCAAGGCAATGCAGGGAATGAGCCAACATTTGAATGTGGAAGCGGCTGCGGCTCGCCAGCGTTTGGAAGTGGCTCAGAATTTGCTGGTAAAGGCCGCAGCGGAACAGGAAAAATTGGTGGAATTGCAAGAGAATTGGCGCGATCGCACTTTATTCAATGCTGCCACGCCGATCGAGCCCTTAGACGATCGCACCTACATCACCGCACCCCCCGCCGCCCACACAGTCTTTGCCACAGACGGATCGCAAATTTCCCCCAACCATCACGAAATAGCCTACTGCTACCTGCTAAACGTCGGCACAGTCATGCTGCACTACGGGCAAAGCCGCCACCCAGTTTTAGACAGCGTACCCGAAGTTTTCTACAAACCCGAAGACTTGTACGGTTCCCGTCAGTGGGGAATCAGAACCGAAGAATGGATGGGATACCGGCGCGCAGTTTCCGAAGCAATTGCCTTAGCAGAAATGGGCTGCAATTGGGCAAAAGTTAACGACAATAAATTGCCCGCGCCAGCTTTAGCAATGGTAGACGGTTCCCTGATTTATTGGTTTTTGGAACAGTTACCCACCGATGCGCGCGATCAAATTTTGCTGCCAATTTTAGAATCTTGGGACAAGTTGCGTTTAGCAGGAATTCCGCTGTTAGGATACTTAAGCGCTTCTCGCAGCAGCGAAAGCTTATCTTTTTTACGGTTTGAAGCTTGCACTCACGAAGTACCAGACTGCATGACGAATTGTCCGAACGTTGGATTTGCCGCGACAATTTCTTTCGCCGAAAAAGCACCGTGTCAAGAATTTGAACCTTTGCGGGATGCCATATTGTGGGCAACAATCCTGTCCCCCGGACAAAGGAGTCCTTTGTGGAAATCTCAAGCTCGAATTTTAGATTTGTACGGCCTCAATTCAGTTTATTTCTGTTACGTTCACGTTGGCACAGAAATTGCTAGAATAGAAGTGCCGGAATGGGTAGCACAAGATACAGCACAGCTAGATTTAGCATTAGGAATGATGCTGGCTCAAGTACACAAAGGCGGCGGGTATCCGGTGACGCTAGCAGAAGCTCACAATCAAGCGGTAGTCACGGGGGGCGATCGAAGTCGCTTTTTCGCTTTGTTAGAGCAGCAAATGATTAAAGCCGGCTTAAAAAATGTTGGAATTTCTTATAAAGAAACACGGAAGCGCGGCAGTATTGCTTAAAGTAATAAGTAGAGTAGTCTTGGACGCAGAAACCGGGTTTTTACCGAAATACTGCATTTGAACCTTTAACATAGATAAAGAACCCGGTTTCTTTGGTATTGCTGCGTAAGTTATGTAGAGTTTAAATAGAGTTAAAAATGTTATATGCCAATAGAACTAATTATCTTAATTGCTTCGTTACTTGTATCTTGGCTAGTCTTTAATTGGGCGTTTAAAGTGTTGAAAGCCAGCATCGGGACAGCGATTGGTTTAGCAGCAATTGTGCTGACGATGCAGTTATTATTTGGCATTGGCCCCAATCAGCTTTTCCAACATACAATTCACTTGCCGGAAACCCTGGGGAAAATGATTTCAGGCAAATGATCCGATTTTAGATTTTAGATTTTAGATTTTAGATTCTTTTAGATACCCGACTTCTTGAAGAAGTCGGGTATCTGGGTATTCCGAGAATTTTACCCTCTTATCGATAATTCATCCGTGTATCCGTGTCAAAATCCGTGTCGTGCCTTCCTTCAGGTATTAACTTCCCAGCATTTGCAACTTGTACAAACTGGCATACAAACCTTCTAGCTGCAACAACTCTTCGTGGCTACCCGACTCTACTAACTGCCCGCGTTTGAGCACTAAAATACGATCGACATTTCGGATAGTCGAGAGCCTGTGGGCAATAATTATCGCCGTTCTGTCCGCCATCACACGCTCTAGAGCTTCTTGAATTAAAGCTTCCGTCCCCACATCCAAACTAGCAGTTGCCTCGTCTAGAACTAAAATACTGGGATTGCGAATAGCGGCGCGAGCAAACGCTAATAATTGCTTTTGTCCCCCCGAAAGATTGGTTCCCCGTTCCCGCAATTGCGTATCATAACCTTGAGGCAACTGTTCGATTAACCGGGCAACATTTGTCTTTTCTGCTGCTGCTTGAATTTCCTCAATCGAATAACTTTCTCCCAGGCTGATATTGCTCTTCACGTCACCCGCAAATAGAAAGCCATCTTGGATAATTACGCCTATGTGCCTGCGTAACTCTGCTTGAGGCAAATCCCGAATATCGACATGATTAACCAGAATCCGTCCTCGGCTAGGTTCGTAAAGGCGGCACAGGAGACGGATAATCGAACTTTTGCCCGCACCGGTGGGGCCAACTAATGCTACTTTTTCGCCGGATTTGATGGTGAAATTGAGGTTTTGCAGGACATATTCGTCTTGTTTGTAAGCAAACCACACGTTGTCAAATTGGATTTCTCCCGATTCAGAATTCTGCGATTTGGCATTTTCTCCCCCCCGAAGCTTGGTGGGGTTGGCGGGGGGTGATTGGGGATTGTTAGGCAATAAACGATATTCTGAACTTGCTAGATTTTGATGATTATCTGCCAATCCTCGATCGAACGGAGACAAGTTGTAAGCAGTTGCCTCTGGATGTCCAGTTATCAACAACGGTGAATAAACTGCCCTTTTTCCTTCTTCCCTCTTCCCTCTTCCTTCTTCCCTCTTCCCTCTCCCTTCAAACATCCGTGTATCCGTGTCAAAATCCGTGTTGTGCCCTTCCTTCTTGCCGCTAGTTGGATCTTTAATTTCGATCGGTTCGTTGAGAATATCGCTAATCCGTTCGACGGCGGTAAAGCCTGCTTGAATTGCAGTAAATTTCTCAGCAAATTGCCGCAGCGGATCGAAGAGACGCTGAGCGAATAAAATAAATGCCGAGAGAGTACCGAAGTTAAGATTACCGGCTAAAACCCTTTGACCACCCATCCACAAAACCCCTGCAATTGCTACTAAAGCAATCCATTCTAATGTTGCAGATACGGCTGAGTCGTAAAAAATAGTTTTGTCAACTGCTTTAATGTAGCGTTTATTGGTGACACGAAACAATTGTGAATTGAAGCTTTCGCGGCGGAATAGCTGCACTACGCCAATACCAGTCAGGTTTTCTTGCAGTTGGGCGTTGAGTTCGGAAAGTTCTTCTCTGGTATTGTAATTGGCTATGCGATATTGGTACTGGAAATAAATTATGACTGCGGTAATTGGTATCATCATCAGCACCAACATTAAAGCTAGTTGCCACTGCATGGTAAACATGAAAATGGCAATTACTAAAATTGAAAAGAGATCGCTGACAATGCCGATCGCCCCTGAAGAAAAAACCTCTCCCAAAGCTTCTACATCGCTGGTGAGGCGAGTCATCAATTTACCGACAGGAGTGCGATCGAAAAATCTCACTGCTAGCGATGTGACGTGGACGAACAAATCATTTCTAATATCTGTAGTAATTATTTGCCCTACTTTCGTGACTAAATAGCCTTGAACTGATTGCAGTGCTAATCTAAGTGTTATAGTTAGCATCAGCAAAATAGCCAAAATATTCAATGCAGCAGATAGAGGCACTCCCCGCAAGAATTCGTAGGTAGGTTCCGAGCGAATTACCGAAATTGCCTGTCCGATGAGAATGGGTTGAATGGCTCCTGAGACTGCTAGCGGTACTAATAGTGCGATCGAAATAATCAGCAAGCGTTTGCTGCGGGTTGCGTAAGATGCCAACCTCATGAATAACCGCCAGTCTGTTTCCTGGCCGGATTTGTTTTTGGTATCTGCTACTGGTGAGGAAATTGTCATTGATGGCAAAAAGTGTACAAAATATCTAGTTAATAATTGTAACAAATAAAATGAATATTTGGCGCTACTATCAGTAACAGGCAAGATGCCTTTTTCACAAAGACTGTTTTCTTGTAACAGCAGGTTGGGTGGAGGAACTAAACCCAACCCAAATGTTTGTAGGCCGACAAAACTGGTATTATAATCTACTGGTAGAAGTTATATTTTTCATGCAAGAGATAGAGACAGCCCGATTGTATCTGAGACAATTTACGCCAGACTACTTAGATGAGCTGTACCGCATCTACAGCGAGCGGGAAGTGATGAAGTATCTGAGCGAAGGCGTCAGAAATAGAGAAGAAACAGCAGCAGATTTATTGGGGATAATAGCAGACTGGGAAAAACATGGTTTCGGTTTGTGGGCTGTTGTCAATAAAGAAAATAACCAATTGATCGGGGACGGGGGGCTTCGCTTCTTAGGCAAAATACCTGAAATAGAAGTCGGTTACGTGTTAGCAAAAGCGTATTGGGGAAAAGGTTTAGCATCGGAAGTTGCAGCGGCCAGCATCAAGTATGGATTTGAAGTATTGAAACTAGAAAAAATTTTAGCTGTTGCCCATACCGAAAACAGATCATCGCGGCGGGTAATGGAAAAAGTGGGGATGAGATACCAGCATAGCTTGGACGATTTCGATCGAGTATATTATTCAATCTCGCGAAAAATCTACCAGTCTAAAGTAGTTGAGTTGAGTTGAGTTGAGAAAGGAAATCCAACCAAAATGTTTGTAGCAAGACTTATCAAAACTGGTATCATAATTTAGTGATATTAATTATATTAATCATGCAAGAAATAGAGACAGCCCGATTGTATATGAGACAATTTACACCAGACGACTTAGATGAACTTTACCGTATTTACAGTGATGCAGAAATAATGAAATACTTGAGAGGAGTTAAAACTAGAGAAGAAACAGAAAGCGCCATTCATACCATGCTCAAACTTTGGGAAGAAAACCACTTTGGAATGTGGGCTTTAGTACATAAAATAGACCGTAAAATGATTGGCCGCTGCGGACTGGCTTTTCTGGATCGGACACCGGAAGTTGAGCTGGGCTATACCCTCGACAAAGTTTATTGGAATCAAGGATTGGCGACAGAAGCATCTTTTGCTAGTCTAAATTATGGATTTGAAACATTAAAGTTAGACAGGATAGTTGCGATCGCCCGCCCAGAAAATATCGCCTCTCAGCGGGTGATACAGAAAGTTGGCATGAAATATGAAAAAAATGCTCATTACTACGAAACAGATGTAGTGTATTATTCTATATCGCGAGAAATTTACCAGTCCCAAGTATTTTCGTAGGGTGCGCATTGCGCACCTTACTACATTTAAACTACTGACATCGCAAATTGGCCTTATTGTCGATTGACAACTACGAAGTCCTTTGCAATTGCTTGTTAACTTTTTGAATTTTCTTAGCAAAATACTCTTGTCTGTGTCCCAATTTTTTAGCCACGTCCAACCCTTTTTGATAGGATTCCAAAGCTTTATCGTAAGCCTTCATCTCCTGATAAACTTGACCGATATTGTCGTAAGTGGTCATCAATCCGTAGAAATTGTAAGCCCGCTCTTCTAACAGCAACTGCATTTGATAAATCCGCAAAGTCTGCTCCCATTGCTTTTGCGCTCGATAAAGCAATGCTAATTTATCCAAAGCTTCGCTAGCTTGGGCATACTGTTGAATGGGGACGGCTAAATTGTATGCTTCCTGATAGTATTGAGCTGCTAAATTGATTTGGCCTATGGTTTGATAATCGCTGGCGATCGCAATTTTGAGCGGTGGTATAGCACTGGGATTTTGCAGGTTGACATACACCGATGCTAGTTTTTCCCTGGCTGCGATCGCCTTTAGGGGTTGTTTCGACTGCTGGTAAACGTAAGCCAACTGTCTGAGAGTATCTACCTCAGTTGGAGGAGTTACAGGCTGCGGTGGCGCGCCGTTTCCCGCAACTACAGCAGAAGTTGGAACAGCAGAATTAGCAGCAAATAAATCGCGGTTTTCCTGAATTAAAGTTGCCAATTCCTCATAGACGGGAGCAGCTTTATCGTAACTCAACCAATTGACGTGAATTAGCGCGATCGCCTTCAATATCTGACCTTCAGCCAATATATCTTGGTTTTGGCGCGCATTTTCGAGAATTTGTTGGTAAACTTCTACAGTTGGGCCTTTAGCGCGCACCTGCTGAAAAGCAGCAGCGAAGGCAGGGAGCAGCTCAGTATTAAGTGGTACTTGGGACTTGACTTCTTTTTGAATTGCTTGCAACCGTTTGGTAATAAGCTGTAGTTCGAGGTTTTTACCGTTACTCCAAGCAACACTTCCCACCCGACTCAAAGCAGCAATTTCCGCCGCCGGCCCTAGATACCTCCGCAGCCGTAATTCTCGGAACCAAATTTCAAAAGCACCAGCCCCATCTCCAGCTTCCATTTTAGCGGCTGCTTCTAAGTTTAACTGCTCCAAAGCCGCTGTCAGTTCGTCCCGCTGAGTGCTGCTCAAAGATTCGTTAGCGGGAGCTAGGGGATCGGGTGTGGTAATTTCTAGAGGATTAGGAGAAAATTGATCGAGGCCTGGTGGATTAGTTTGGGCGCTAGCAATAGAACCAGCACACAGCCACAAGAAAAGCAAGCACCCAATTGGTACAGAACTTCTCATTCTTAAAATTTGGTTGCCGCGATTCGGCATTCCTTCTCGAAACATCAAGTTTTGCATATCTACAAAACGGTATAAATTATGTCACAAAGATGGCACAAAAGCAAACTGTTCAACAAGAGCAACACAATAAAAATTACCGCACTGAGCAATTATGGGGATTTAAAGACGCTGGGCGATCCTCTTCGTTGGCGTAGCCCCCGTAGGGGCGGGCTTCGCCAACGTATTTTACGCTTATTCAGTCTAGCCCTAATTCTGTTAACTGTTTGCACAGCTTGCGCCCCCCCTCCCGCAGTTGCAAAGGACCGCTCTTTTCCAGAAATGTCTCTAGAATTTTTGGGCGAGTACGAATTGCCAAAAATCAATTTTGAAGGAGTACCAGTCGGCGGTTTGTCAGGAATTACCTACGACCCCAAAGGTATTAGCGCAGTCACTTCCAAAGCTTACCGCTTTTACGCTCTTTCCGACGACCCCAGCGAAAACGGAGAAGCGAGATTTTACAGTCTCAGACTCGACCTCACATCAAGCGATCCAGCAAATATTCGCCTAAAAAAAGTTACCGTTGAAGGCGTTACATCCCTCAAAAAAGCAGACGGTGAAACCTTCTCTTGGGGTTCCATCAATCCCGAAGGCATCGCCCTTTCTCCTCGCAAATCAGTATTTGTCGCCAGCGAGGGTGTTACTCATGTTGGCATCCCTCCTTTTCTCGGTGAATTTGACATCACAACCGGGAAATTGCGGGGACAATTGCCGATACCCAAGCGCTATATTCCCGATACCAGCGATGAAAAACAGCAGCAAGGAGTGGTGGACAATTTAGGTTTTGAATCTTTAACCATCGACCCAGAAACCTTTAGTCCGGGCGGTCTAGATCCGTTTCGTTTGTTCGCAGCTACGGAAGCGCCGTTAATGCAAGATTTAGACCCGGAACAGGCAAGCAAACTCCGTCTTTTACATTATATTATCGTCGATAAAACGCCGCAATTAGTCTCAGAAAATCTTTATACCCTCGACCAATTTCCCATGACTATTTTGAACGGTTTAACAGAATTAGTAACTGTCGGTGGCGGTCAGATTCTGAGTTTAGAACGTTCTTTTGGGCTGTCGGGATACGGCGCTAGGATTTATCAAGTAGCAGTTGGGGCGGCTACAGATACTTCGAGAATCCAGAGTTTTAAAGGGCGAGTGGCAGTCGAACCTGTTAAGAAAAAGTTGCTGCTAGACTTAAGCCAACTCGGAATTCCGCTGTACAATTTAGAAGGGATGACCCTCGGCCCGCGCTTGCCAGATGGCAGCCAGAGTATAGTTTTGGTCAGCGATGACAATTTTGATGAAGCGCAGAAAACTCAGTTTATCTTGTTGAGTTTGAAGGGCAAAGGTTAAGTTAGAAGGGCGGGCTAGAAGCCCACCCCACCCCACAAGAAGATTGATTCTTTGTGAAACAGGGATATTGCCTGTTAATGAAAACTGTCGAAGAAAATTCACTTTTTGTGGAACAGGCATTTTGTCTGTTAATAAAAAAGTTAAATCAACTTTATGCAACTATAAAACCCCTAATTATGCCAAGTCGTAACACTTTGCACCTGCCAGGAATGGAACTTTCATACCTAGAATGGAAGCCAGAAACAGGTAAAAAAGTTCCGCGTTTGCTGTTGTTACACGGTTTAGCAGATAGTTCGTGTGTCTGGAATAGCTTGGGCAATTATTTCTCCAACCGCTATCATATTGTAGCGCCAGATATGCGCGGTCACGGAGAGAGTAGCAAACCGAAAACAGGCTATACTTTTGAAAGTGCGATCGCAGATTTAGAAGCTTTGATGGCACATCTCAACTGGCCAGACGCCCACATTTTAGGACATTCTTGGACGGGAAAACTAGCAGCGATTTGGGCGAGGCAAAATCCCGATCGCTTTTGCAGTATGATTTTAGTAGACCCCATCTTCATCACCAAAATGCCCGCCGCGATGAAACTCACCCTGCCAATTGTTTACCGAAAATTAGACTGTCTCAAATGTGTGGGCCCGTTTGCGACTTTAGCCCAAGCAGAAGCAGCAGCAAAACAATCGGGAGAATACGCAGATTGGAGTGACTTGCAGCAAATGGTATTCCAACACCAAATCGAACAAAAATCAGACGGAACTTGGGGCAGTAAATTTGCGATTGCAGCCAGAAATCAGATATTTGCAGAAGTGATGAAAGTTGCAGGTTTAACTGAAAATATTGAGATACTGACTTTGTTCGTACAGCCGGAAAAAGGCGTAAATCGCATGGATTGGCAAATGCAGCCATACAAGAGATACTTGAAAAATCTTACTGTTGCAAAACTACCCGGGAATCACTGGTCTTTTTTGACTGAACCGGAAACTTTTAATCAAACTGTGGCAGATTTTTTAGAGGGCACAAGACAGTGAATGTAGAAATTATCGCACATCGGGGATTTTCGGCGATCGCCCCCGAGAATACTTTAGCAGCTTTTGAACTGGCGATCGCCCGTGGAGCTCATTCGATCGAATTTGACATCCAGCTATCCGCCGACAACGTACCAGTGATTTTTCACGACGCAACATTAGATAGAATCACTGGAGTTTCTGGCAAAGTTAGGGAAAAAACTCTTTCTCAATTGCAGACACTTAATGCGGCAAAATGGTTTAGCGATGAATTTTCACAAGAAAAAATTCCTACCTTAAAAGAATCATTAGCTATCCTTAAAAATGTTGACAAATTTCTTTACTTTGATGTCAAGCCGCACTGCGAGTGGTCTGAGGCAGATGTCGCGGATTTTGTCAATACTTTGAAGGGCGCAGAGCTCCAACACAAATGCGTTATTACTTCCTTTAACGATGGATTTCTGGAACAAGTGCGGCGGCAATCTGGGGATTTGGCGATCGGACACATTGTTGCTAATCTAGAAGCATACAAAACTCAATTAGCTCAAGCTGTGACCTATCAGGATAATTTGATTAGCAGTCTGTATCGCGTGTTGCTGGAAAACCCCGCACTAATTCCAGAAAGCCGGAGTCAGGGAGTTGACATTGTGGCCTGGACGGTGGACGATCCAGCAGATATGCACAAGTTACTTGATTTGGGTATAACGCGGATAGTCACTAATTGTTTGATATGATATTTTTAACCGCAGATGAAGGCAGATAAACGCAGATAAACGCAGATAATAGATGAATTACTTTCGCAAAACCATCCACGAAATGTCGGGCTATGTGCCGGGGGAACAGCCACCGCTAGGCACAAAAATTATTAAACTAAATTCTAATGAAAATCCCTATCCGCCTTCTCCAAAAGCCTTAAAAGTGCTTCAGGAAATAGACGGGGAAATGCTGCGGCGCTATCCAGATCCAACTGGCAAAAGTTTCCGCATCGCGGCTAGTAAAGTTTTGGGGGTTCCTAACGATTGGATTTTGGTAGGTAACGGCAGCGACGATTTATTAAACTTGATAGTTCGCGCTGTGGGCGAAGCCGGGAAACAGATTGTTTGTCCCGCGCCTACCTATGTATTGTACCGCACTTTGGCAGAAATTCAAGATGCAGAATTTGTTGAAGTTCCTTATCCAGATGACTACAAGTTACCAGTCGATTTGCTAATCGCAGCCCGAGGTGCAGTGACATTTGTAGCCTCGCCAAACAGTCCATCGGGAACGGCCATATCTGTGGCAGATTTGGAGAAACTGGCTAAAGAGTTATCGGGCATTCTTGTCATCGATGAAGCTTATGTAGATTTCGCAGAAGAAAATGCTTTGGACTTGACAAAGAAGGACAGTAATGTTATAGTTTTGAGGACGCTTTCAAAAGGTTATTCCCTAGCAGGATTGAGGCTGGGTTTTGCCATAGCAAATCCGGCGCTGCTGGCAGAATTAAATAAAATCAAAGACAGCTATAATGTGGATGCTTTAGCCTATGCAGTGGGGGCGGCTGCGATCGCAGATCAAGACCATAAAATAGCCAACGCCGAAAAGATTAAGGCTTCCAGAGCAAAACTAGCCGTTAGCTTCAAGGAATTAGGCTTTGACGTTTGGCCCTCGCAAACCAACTTTTTGTTAGTGCGGCCACCAAACGGCGATGCAGAAAGAATTTATCAAACACTGAAAGTACGGGGAATATTGATTCGATACTTCAATCAGCCACGATTAGAAGATAAATTGCGGATTAGTGTAGGTACGGAGGAACAAAATCAAATATTGGTTAAAACTTTGAAAGAAATCCTATAAATAACGAGCGCCCTAAAATTAGTTTCTAGTGATGACTTTAGTCCAATGGCACTGAAAAAGTGAGCAAAAAAAAATCTGTAAGGCAAGATATATATAGATCGTTGCCTTACAAACCA
>NZ_JAUBUR010000042.1:0-51336 GCF_036705485.1 Microcoleus sp. AT9b-C3
TTTCAGCTCCGAGTTAACCATTTTTCTTCATTTTACATCATCTTGCATTTGTCTCACATTTATTTGAAATGACTATAGTACGAAAAATTAGGGTTTTCCCAACTGACGCACCCTACTAATTCTGTCAGTTGCGTAATTCCTCTTGGATTATTACTTTTATACTACTTTTAAGATACTTTTATATTACTTTTTTGCTTCTTAAGACAGATGTGGATTTGATAATATGGAATGTAATCAACAGAAACAGTGTTTGTGTTGGAGTCTCATAGAATATCCCAGCCTCTGTCCAATATTGCTGATAATTAATTAACAGGAAGCTTCATGTTAAGTAAAAATTTGCTAACATTCAGTTTAATTACCTTATCTTACATTGGTAGTGTAGGAGTCTTGTCTACTTTAACTACGGGCTGTGACTTGATTAAACAAGATAAGTCACTTTCTACAAAAAAAGCCGAAAAAATAGTTAATAAATGGAAAGCTTCCCGAAGTGGAACAATTGAGATAGCAGGAGTTCGGGAAAATCCCGATAATACTGCTGTAGCTACATTACAGGTATCAAATTTAATTGTCAAAACAAACATGCTTGGTACAATAAGTGAGCAAAACTTTTCGGGGCCGGGGGAAGCGACATTCTCGCGCTATACCGATGGAAGTTGGGCGTTAACAGGATTGGTTTTTGGCAATAATTTATTTGATAGCTTCTTCGTTAAGGATCTGAATATAAAAGATGATTAGGTGGAACTAGGCAAAAAATAACGCTACTAGCTTGATATCGTTCTCAACAACATCAGGCTAGTTATTAGAAAGCAATGTGACTGAAAAACAATTCTTAGTAGAAGAGGAAATTATTAATGTCATCTGGTGGTAGCGGTGGTAGCAGTAGCGGTGGTAGTGGCAACAGTGGAACTGGTAGCGGTGGTAGTGGCAGCAGTGGAGGTTCTAGCGCACCTACAAGAAGAATAGGGATTGCTATAGTTTTGGGAGGTATTGCAGGCGGTTTAGTTGCGGCCGAAAATGTAGCGAATATAGGAACTTGGCTGTTTGGAGATAGTGTTCTATGTAAATTTGGTATTTTGAAATGTTCAAATCCACCAGAACCTAGACCTGTCATTCCAACTCCACCGACCACAACATTTAGCTCTTCGCCTTCACCTGAGCCTATTAAACAAGATCCTATTCCTGTTTCATCACCAACATCCACTCCTTCTCCAGCGCCGGAGACTCCAGCGCCAGTTTCGCCATCGCCAACGAAAACACCTGAGATTGAGCAAAAACCTGTAGAACCCACCAAATCCAGCGATCCTAATATTGGTATTTTAAAAGAAAGCCGCATTTTTAGCGATCGGCTTACTTCAAAAGATAATCAAAAATACTACTATTTTAGTATAGACACGCCAAGCAATGTCAGTCTTTACTTGGATAATGTAACTAACGAAGTTGGAATCTTGCTCTATGTTGACACGAATGGTAATAAAGTCATAGATTCTGGAGAACAAATAGATAGTGCTTCGGCTTATAGCAATTCAACCGGAACAATTAGTAAAATGTTAGGAGCAGACAGCTATATTGCTACCGTTCTATTTAAAGGTGGCAATACTAACTACACTTTTCAGATTATTAACAACACCAATGATGCCGTTAAGGTGGGAGAATTGCCCGCTAGTAAAAGCTTTAGTGAGACGGGTTCTTTAAATCGCAAAAATCGCCAAAAATATTACCGATTTACATTAAAGAGTACCAGCAATGTCAGCATTTCCTTAGATCAAGTAACTAATGAAGTTGGAATGTGGCTTTATGTTGATACAAATGGTAATGGAGTTATAGATTCTGGAGAACAGGTGGACAGCGCTTCGGCTTATAGCAATTCAACCGGAACAATTAAAAGAAGCTTAGGTGCTGATGACTATATTCTTGTGGTTCAAGAAAAAGGAGGCAATACAAACTATACTGTGAATATGACTGCTCAATAGTTATCTAATAACTAGCTTCCTAGCTGTAAATACTCACTTCCCAAAAAATATGACTCCCCCTCAAAAAAAGTCTAATTTTTCACTGTTGAAAGGGAGCTTAATTGGTGCTAGTTCGACAGCATTATTAGTGCTAGATGGCTGGGGATTCTGGAATTTGCTCGCCCCTCAAATTTTCTCAAATTCTGTAGCTACTGCTATCCCTCAAAATTCTGTTTCTAAAAAATTGATAGGTCAATGGCAAGGGGAAATTTCAGGTCGCCTTTTAACATTAATTTTTACACCGGAAGGGAAGTTATTTATTTTGCAGACATCTACTTCAGCTATTGAATTTGAGTATCGTACTGACGTAACTCGTCAACCCAAGTATCTGGATCTATTAGTAGGAGGTCAAATTGCCACAAATACAATTTTTGATTTCACGGCTGACGGTAAGTTGCGCTTAGAATTCTATGATATCAAAAAATCTCGACCTACATCTTTTAGTTCCAATGCAACGGTTTTTAATAAAATATCTGAACAAACGACATTGCCTGCAAATGTTACAGTCATTAATAATCAAGATATTCAAGCTCAAGCAAACAAGGCGAAACAGGCAGAGGCAAAACAGTATGTTAGCTCTATGAATCGAGGACAACAAGCTTTTTACGCTGAACAAGGACGTTTCGCATCTACCTTAGAAGAATTTCAAAAAGGAGGAATTCTAGGTCTAAAATCAGAGACAGAAAATTACTCCTATAGGATTGTTTTGAGCAACAATAAGCGTTTTGTTCAATCAATCGCTTTGCCAAAGATAGATGGATTGAGAAATTATACAGGTATAGTTTATTTAGTTAAAAGCGCTGGTGGTGAACAAACTACCTCAAGTATACTTTGTCAAAGCCATCAACCCTCAAAAAAGCTTCCAGGAGCACCAGTCGTTAACAACTCTACGAGCAATCTACAATGTCCTGTTGGTTATTCTCAAATTAACTGAGTGCAGCCA
Organism: Microcoleus sp. AT9b-C3; assembly: GCF_036705485.1. Taxonomy (NCBI): domain Bacteria; kingdom Bacillati; phylum Cyanobacteriota; class Cyanophyceae; order Oscillatoriales; family Microcoleaceae; genus Microcoleus; species Microcoleus sp. AT9b-C3. The sequence continues at coordinate 2,953 of NZ_JAUBUR010000042.1, forward strand.
AAAGCCCGATCGCGCTTTCCCCATTCCTCACTCCTCAGACTCAGACTCAAAATCCACACGATCGTAAATATCACCTAACCGCATCTCAAACTGCACCGAACTCAACATCAGAACCGCATCAGCACCATCATACTCAGACAAAACCCACTTATTATCATCCGTCTTGCAAAACTGTTCGACGTGCATCTCGTATTGATCGATCAAAACATACTCTCGAAAACTAGGAATAGAACGAAAAAGTTTAAATTTGTCACCACGATCGTAACTTGCTGTCGATTTCGATAAAACCTCAGCCACCATCACCGCATTAGTAATGGTATCTTTCCTACCCTCAGCAAACTCCAATTTTCCCCCCACCAGCATGACATCAGGATAAGTATAAACCCGCTTCGATGGTATCCATAAACGCAAATCGTTTACATTTACTCGATATGGTTTTCCTATCGTAGCAAAATTGATTGCCCCGCCAAAATTCAGAGCAATCTGATTGTGATTCGGTGTTCCGCCTGTCATAGGAATTATCTCGCCATCGTGGTATTCACTTCTAAATTCTGCCGCCTCTTCCAGCTTTAAATACTCTTCAGGAGTATAATAAGCCTGTGGCTTACTCTCAATTACTTCTTCGCGAATTTCTGTTGATGCCGTCATACTACATCCTCGTGCGATCGTACTCACATTATAACCGGATCATCCGCGATCGAAACAACCGTTTAAAGCTCGCTATCTGTGATTTTAATTACCTTCCCCTCAAACTCAAAACCCCTGTCCCAACCATCTAAATACTTATCCATATTAGGCTTAATCCACAGCGCCGCTTCCCCGTGTCCCAACTCCACAGCGCGATCGATTATCCCATGCCAATGTGTCAGAGGCTTCCCCGTCGCTTCCACCGCTTGCAAACAATCCCAAACCACCTTTGGTACGGATACCGGCGACACCGCATACCTCAACAATTCCTCTGCACCCTCTGGTGAAATAATCACATTATTCTCAACCCAAATCATACCCACATCCTCTTCTCTTTCCCCTTGCCAATTCACCTCGCCTCTCAAAACATAACCCCAAGGTTCGATAAAATTGTTGATAATATACTGCAACCATTCCACATAATCATAAAACTTTTCTGCGCCGCTCCACTGAATCCCCCCGCCGTCAGCAGTCGGAATCCACTGACACCACAAACCGGGCTGAGTCTTGGGCGGGCGGTTGTAATTAACAACAGAAACCTCGGAATCTTTATCCCATTTTTCATTCACAAAATAGCAGCCTTCTTCGCCCACAGGTAAACCAACTGCTTCTCTCGCTGGATCGGGAATACTCTGCAAAATCGCCGGATTTCGCTTCATTCGTCTAGTTCGAGAAAACTCCAATAAGTAAATAGATTCGCTGTCTAATAACCGTTTGTTTAAATGAAATATTCCGTCAAATGTTGTAGTGTATCCCATGATTTCGACCTCTTTATAAATGTATGGTGTCGAAGTCCAACTCAGAATAAAGTTTATTGTTTGTGGAACGGGCTTCTAGCCCGTTGCTGACATTGGTGCAAAATGTGATTTTCATATATTTCACTATTCTGAAGAACGGGCAAGATGCCCGTTCCACAAGAATATTGAGTTTTTGGGGAACGCCTTCCAACCCTACTTAGTCTTGTCCAAACTCCGCGACTCCAACCAAATAGGAATTGCAATCCAAGCAACTGCTAACAGCAAAGCAAATACCGCAAATTGAGCAGCCCAAGCTACCAATTTCTCTAAAGACACAACTTGTCCCAAGAAGTAGGATAAACTTACCATTACAGATGCCCAGCTTGCAGCACCCAGAACATTGAACAGCGAAAATTTCCAAAAAGGCATTTCTGCAATACCCGCTAGGGGGCTAGCAAAAATTCGCAGCAGTGCGATGAAACGACCCAAAAATACGGCTTTAGCTGCATTTTTGCTAAACTGTTCTTTTAAGTCAAACAGTTGTTCTTCTCGAAAGCGGAAAAATTGTCCCAGCTTCAGCAGCAGTGGCCAGCCGCCGTACCTGCCGATCGCATAACCAAAATTCCCCCCCAATGTAGCACCGGCGATCGCACTGCCGAGTACAAACCAGTAATTCAGTTCCCCGCTGCCAGCTAAAAACCCGCCAGCTATCGTAATAGTCTCGCCTGGAAGAGGAACTCCCAGATTTTCCAGCAAAATTCCCAGAAACACTGCCCAGTAGCCGTAATCACGCGCAAACTGCTGAATAGTCTCTAACGATAAAAACTCAAAAGACATTCGATACTGCCTTCGTAAACTTTTGCAAAGCTCAATACATTTATATATTGGCTCGATTCAGCCAATAGTGCAATCTTTCGCTGTGATGAAGAACACACTGTTGTCGCGATCGCTGGGCTAACTAAAAATTAGCCTTTCAGGCATACTAGAGGAATAGAGAATTGTTGCGGTTGCGTTCCGCGCGATCGCTAGCTAGTTTCCTACTAAATTTATCACAACGGCTCTCGCCCCCGATTCCCACAAGGGCGATCGCCCATCCTAAAACATACGCTGAAATTCCCTGAGTCTCTCAAGAGAGTCAGCAACTAAACTAACTTATTCATACTTTACGATCGTAGGATAACTGCTATGGAATCTCCCAACTTCAACCCACCCATCGTCCTTCAACCTCACAACTGCCTCGACTCCCAAGCCGGCAGCCTCCTGCAGCAACAGCTAGCCGAGATTGTGCCCGATCGCCACAAACTCTGGGTAATAGACATGGCCGCCGTAGATTTCATCGACAGTTCCGGGATCTGCGCCTTAGTCGGCGGACTCAACTCCGCCCGCCACCGGGGATGCCGCCTCGTCATCTGCAACCTCTCAGCAACAGTCAGGCTAATATTTGAAATTACTCAACTCGACCAACTCTTTGAAATCTTCGACAGTTTCGAGCAAGTTATCTCCACTGAAACTCCGGCTTTAGTTGCTTGATTAAAATTAGCTGCCCAGTTTAAATCTCAAGTTTCCAAGAGACTTCAAGCAACCGCAGAGTTAATTTGAATATCATAAATAGGCTTATTTGTCAAGCAATACCAATGACAAACAAATAAATCCGGCACTTGAACGCCGACAGAAGCGATCGCAGGTGCAGCCGGAAAAGGCCAAAGTCGATCGAAACAAATCCTTTCCCCTACAAACCCGAACTGCATCAAATAAGTCGCCGGCGGCGCATTTAAAAGATTCAGCAAGCGGTAAGCCAACTCATACAACTGCTGTCGCCAAACATCCGAAAAATGCACCGGTTGAGAGTAACTCAACTCGCCCGACTGCTTGTCAGGTTCCCCACCGATCGCCTCAGCATACAGTGGCCCCTTTGCCGTCCACACCACAGGCAGCCAAAAATTGCCATCGCCGACGGGAAAAAGCAACTCCTGAGCCACGCGATCGCGCGCCGCCGAAACATTGCTACAAAATCGAAACACCTCTTGAGCCGGAAAAACCAGATTTTCTGGCACATTTAGCGTCAAAGGACAAACGATCGCCCCATCCGAAGCGATCGCGCCAGAATTGAGTTCAGAAACCCCACAGATATTGACTTCAGTTAAAGGATGAGATTGAGCGATAGCTGCCTTGAGACTTGCGGCCGGATCTGTCTCACCACCCGCCACAATCAAAACCTTAGACATTGCCAAAGCTCGGCATTTGAATTCCTCGATCGTCCGTTTCATCGACGCTCGGCAGATCCAAGCCCTTAGCCTTGCGGCTCCGCACAGCGAGACGGTAAGTGACGCTTTGCAACTCTGTGTGCAACTGGCGATTTTCTTTTTGCAGTTGATCCAATTTTTCCTTAATTGGCTCGATTCGCTCGGCAAACTTCTGGCGGTAAACCCCCGGCAATTCCTGAACCACCTGTTCCAGCATCCGAGAGCGATCCGTCAATTCTTGTACCGACTGCCGCAGTTGGTAAACCTCAGCATCCCGCTCGGCGATTTGTTCCTGATAAAAACCCACCTGTTCTTCAACAGCTTGGAGTTGTTCCCGCATTGCCTGCATTTGAGCTTGGTGGCGATCGGAAACTTCCGGTGTCGGCACAAAATTAGAATTGCCCTTCACCAGCCTGAAAAGTTCTTGAGACAACTGCTGCACCAATTGGTCGCGCATTTGCAGCTCTTCGGTGAGACGAGATACCTCTGATTGCAATTCTTTTGAGCTTACAAGTTTAGTTTGATTCATAAAAATGCTCCGTAAGTGGGAAACTCAGAGGCTTTAGCCCTGAGAGGTAAACGACACGGGCGGTTTCAATACATTCGACGGAGTTTCTCCTGAGCGAAGCCGAAGGGCAAGCGTGACCACCGCCTTGAATCCGCTTTCCCCTTGCGGCGGTAGAGGGGTATAGGTACCCCTCTGTGGAGATATGGTTGTCTCCGGCTCCCTTTCGGGGTAATGTTCGCTTCACCAAAGTTATAAGAGCTTGTTAAGCTTGCAGCACTGCCGAGCGTGACCTTAAGGCTGTTTAACTACAAGCGACAGAGCGGAAAACTAGCGTCGCATTCTCCGGTGTCGTGACCCCAATAACGTAGACCTTTAAAGTCTTAGGCCCGTCAGTACAGCTTGCTCCATCACTAGCGACCAAGCTCAGTCCCTTTAGGGCTAGGTTACTGACGATGACTCTCAGCTTTTACGATTTAATATAGTATATATCTGCTATTTAGAATATCTTTCCATTACCACAGAGGCAAGAGGCACTTGGCAATTTTTGAGTTGGTTGCGAGAGTTTGATGCTCGATCTTTGCCACAACCTAGGCGATGGATCGATCGTTCGAGAGATCAACCGTCAACTCCAATCTCATTAATCACAGCCGAAAGCACTTTGCCAGCTTCGTCCACGGTGCTGCCAAAACAGATAATGCCGTCCTCGTGATCGGCCATCGCCAGAATTTTGCGCTCTGCCAAATTCTCCTCCTCCAAAAGTCTAAACATTTCTAAGGCCATCTGGGGAGTGCCGTAAGGTATTTCTTTTCTCGTAGTAGGAATCTTAAACAGCAGTTGCCGCCATAGCTGAGGATTATGGACGTGAATTATCCCGCCCACATCATCTCTGTGAAGGTACAGGGCCCCGTGCGTCAGGGACTCCGACGAAGCTTGTACGGGGCCCCGGCAGCCGAGGTAATTTTGTTCTAAGTTAAATTCGGTAACAGTACAGTATGATTCTGGTCCCAGAGTTCTCAAGTGGGCAGTCTGGGTTCCCGAAATCACGAATTGGCAAGAATTGCCGAGTCTGACGCTGACGTTGCCAAACCCTATGCCATTTTCGTAGACGCCAATTAATCCCCAAGAGTGTAGCCGATCGCGCCAGTCCATCAAATCAGCTATGGTCTGGGCAGCTACAGGGTCTGCTTTTTCCCAGTCGCAGTGGTACTTAACGACTCCTTCATCCATCCATTTTTCGATCAGAGCGGACACCACAGACACAATTCAAGCACAGACTTAATCGAAGTTGTCAAACTCTTTTTTGTTGCCTGCTGCCTTCTGTCTCGCTGCATAAGTGCCTTAACTAATTTACATTCCCGTGTCGCCGTAATTAGCTATCGACATTAGCAAAAAGTAAGCTACCAAAGAAGAACCAATTATTCCAAAAATCATGATTTAGCCTCTAGGTGATTACAAAAGTTCAATATGAAAATGTAAGCTATCAGTTGGAGAGTTTGATTCCAGGCTTTTGCCCGATCGAGTTTCTGATGTGAAACTACATAATCTCGCTGAATCCGCTACACATCAAGACTACCGCATTTCTACTGAGTTGACTTCTCCCTTAAGAAATATTTAAGGATAAATTACCCCTCAATCCGGTAACTTAGGTAAAAAGCAACCGTATATTTACTGATTTTTATCATTATACATATATTTAAGCAAAAAGCAAGCAGAACACAAAAAATATTTTTGAGCCAGTCAGGGAGGAACTGGCACAATCTTCGGGTGCTCTACGTTAGTCAAGACCTCTGTCGGTCGAGCAATTTTTAGCTCCGGGGCATCCTACAAGCTAAGAAACCGAGTTGAGCGTAATATCATGTCGGGTCAAATTACCGCAACGCCAGCTTGCGTCGCCGGGTTGACCAAAATCTGTAGTGATAATATTAAATTGTAGATTCTGTAAACCCGCGCCTACCTAGAGGGGGAGAGTCGATCGACCGAACCTGATATAAGTCCTCCACAGAAAAAAACAAGCCGATCGAGCACTGATGACTTGATCGGCTAAATTATTCTGTAAAGCGCGATCGCTCGCAGCCCTTTAAATGTGGAAGTGATACAAGATGCTGCCGTCGTCTTTAATTTCGCAATTGGCATTAAAAACTTCAGCTTGTTGGTTCAAAAAACGCTGAGCCACATCCGGCGACAGCCGCGTTTCCATCGCAAACCGCACCAGAGTTATTTCGCCGCGGCCTTCTTTGATCAGTCGGTACAAAGCACTTTGGAGTCTTTCGCTCTCTTCTCGCTGAAAAGCTGCTTTGTACCTCCAATCTGCCACCGAAGGAATCAAACCGCGGCTGACCAAAATCGCCAACAGCAAGCCAATTCCCAAAATCAGAGGCACTGTTGGATCGCTCGTGGGCGTCGCCACAATTTGCGGCACTGTAGCGGCGGCCAAACTGCTAACCATTTCTTTTTCCGAAGCTTGCGTATCCGCCATTGCAAGCTGAGTTTTGTTGTAAAAGTCTTGCTGAAGCTTCATTTGCTGCAACAGGCGAGCGCGTTCTCTTTCGTATTGGTCGAGTTTTTGCTGAGCTTGTTTTAGGTCTTGAGTGACTTGTGCCAAGCGTTGGTTGAGCGACTGATTGACTGATTGCCACCGATATCTGTTAATCAGGCGGCTTTTTTCCACCATGCCCTTCATCAACATATCCACCGTTTGGATTGCTTGCTCCTGATCGAGCGAGCGATACCCAACAACAATCTCTAGGGGTTGTTCCGGCTTAGAAATCTTGACACTAGCATTTTGTCGAACTTGCTGGGGCGACAGCTTAACTGCATCTGCCACTGCTTTGACAACATTATCTGCCAGCAGAACCTCTGGGGTGAGTTGCTCTCCCTGCTTGAGAATTGTCGTGCCCGTACTCGAAAATTTGACTGGCGGATTATTAGAAGAGAGAGTGCCTTGAGCCATGAATCCGGGGGGCGGGGCGAGGCGGTAAGCCAGGGCGCCTGAAATACCCATAATTACAGCAAAACTGCCTAGGGCAATCCATCTGTATTGATGTGCTGAAGATCTAAAACGTAAATTTCCCATTTTGATAGTCAAGTCATAACATTCGCTTGCCGCAGCTCCTGCCAAACCCAAGAGCCATCGTTTCTTTTTGGTTAGTCCAATTGACTGCTGAAAATTTTCTCAGTTTCTACCTAAAAGCTATTAGCTTTTGAGAGTTGTCAATATTCATGAGCAGAAAAAACCGATCGCGCTTTTATTTGAGCCGAGCTATAACTTCAGTTTTTGTCCTTAATAATTAATCTGTAACAAGGCTTCTGGAAGTCTACTGGCATCAGACTAGCACTCAGGCGTGCGATCGCCTCGCCTCCCCGTGTTTGTTGACATTCAAAACAGTCTGCTTTGTAAAACTTATCTAAACTTATCTAAAGCCATCTTTAGACACAATTCGGAGTTTACTTCCTACGCTGTTGGGTAGACGGCTAATCCCAAGATAAGTAGGCTATCCCCCTCAAGCCGAGGGTTCCCAGTTTAAAATGTTGATGCTGGCGTTGAAATCACGATCTAAAGATATGCCACAAGCGGGAAAGTGTAAAGTCCGAATGCTTAGTGGCATATCTTTTTTAGTGCCACAATTAGAACAGGTTTTAGTGCTGGGGAACCATTGGTCTACCAGCACTAAATTTGCCCCATACATTTTGCACTTATAATCGAGTTGACGTTTGAACTCGTAAAAACCTAAGTCAGATATTGCCCCGGACAGCTTGTGGTTCGCCATCATTCCTTGAACCTTCAAGTTTTCAATCTTAATTAGCTTAAAGGTTTGGGCTAAATAAGTTGTTACCTTCTGAAGAAAGCCTAAGCGAATACGAGCTATCCGTGCATGGAGCCGACGGATTTTATGGTAGGTTTTGCGCTGATTTTGGGAGCCTCTTACCTGTTTTGATGCTTGGCGTTGCAAGGTGGCAAGCTTGGTTTTCGCTTGTTTTAACGGCTTCGGCGCATCAAAGACCTGCTGAGTTGACAGCGTGGCAAAAGAATTAATGCCTACATCGATTCCTACAGAGCTTTCAGATTGTTGAACTGGCAAACGTTCGGCATCAACGAAAAAGGAAACAAACCAACGACTTCCTTCTTTTGAAATCGTAAAAGTTTGAGACACATAACCGCATTCTAGGGCTTCGTAGAGTCGAAAAGTCCCCAAGGTAGGAATCTTAATGGTTTTACCAGCGCTTAGTAAAACTTTGCCGTTAGATGAATCAACTGTAAAAGATTGACCGTCTCGGCGGCTAGCAAATCTTGGATGACCTGCCTTTCCAGAGCGATACCGACTAAAAGCATCTTTCAAGTCAATCAAAGCATTTTGATAAACTCGACTAGATAATTGATTCATCCAACCGAATTCAGGCTGTTTCTTGACGTAGTTGGTGAGAACTTTTTTGACTTCGTTAAGTACCTTTGAGTCTGTGAATTGTCCCCCGCTATACATTTGAGTCCGCAAGCTCAACCCCATGTTAAACACTACCCGCCGAAATCCTGCGTGTTTTGCCATCAAGGTCGCTTCCCGGTTATTCAATTTGAGCGCTCGCTTGACGGCAAACACAAAACTTCTCCTCCACGATTAACTATGGATATTTTTAGCGAACTATTTGGCACTTAAGTCTTGCTCCTTTTCACCCTTGGCAATTCTCCAATTATCTTACGTCTTGGCGTCTTGCGGACGCGGTTGAAGAATAAAAAAAACCTTAAATACTCTGCCTAAAAACTTAACAAGCAAGAATTATACCATGCAGTTAAGAGTTTGCTGCGCCTTAAAAAAAAATTGTGGAGCTGGTTTCGCCGCCAGATCCACATATTCACATAACAATTATGGTTCGATCGATCTCACCAGGGCGAATGTTCAGAAGCCGATCGGCAAAATCAGACCCTCGCGTGCCATGACAGCCTTCGGAAAAGCAATTTGCACGTCTTCGGCGATGCGATCGAGAAAATCGTCAGTATGAGCCGGATCGTGGTGAAAAATCACCACTCGTTTCACCCGCGCTTCCTTAGCCATTCTCACCGCTTCCTGCCAAGTCGAGTGTCCCCAACCCACCTTCGGAGACTTGGGGTTGTGATATTCCTCGTCTGTGTACATCGCATCGTAAATCAGCACGTCAGCGTCGAGGGCTAAATTGTAGACATTCTCATCTAGGCGATCGGGAAAATGTTCGGTATCCGAACAGTAAACAACAGATCGTCCCTGCCAAGTCACTCGATAGCCCATCGCAGTATTGGGGTGATTCAGAGAACCCGTCCTAATCTCAATATCGTCCAGCATCATCGTCTGGTTGTGATGGAGTTCGTAGAAATTCAAATCTGCCTGCAAACCCATCAGCGGCACCGGCGAATTCGAGTGCAACACCCGTTCGACAAAGTGCCTTTTCATGCAATCTCCATCCGGCGGAGTCGCCCCGTAAATATCAAAGCTATTGCCGCGGATGAAAGCTGGGGCGAACAGCGGGAAACCTTGAATGTGATCCCAGTGATAGTGAGTAAAAAACATATAAGCTTGCACGGGCATTTCTTGCACCAACTGGTCTCCCAGCATCCGCAAGCCTGTTCCGCCATCAAAAATCAAGCGTTTGCCAGCGACTCGCATTTCCAAACAAGAAGTATTGCCGCCGTAGCGAACAGTTTCCTGTCCGGGTGTCGGAACACTGCCCCGCACGCCCCAGAACTGTACTACAAAATCATCTATACCTTTTATTGATTCGGAGGGTTGAGGGCAATCAACGGGAGTTGCCGCTACAGAGGACAAGCTGATTTCCATTTTAAAATTCAGGCTTTAAGGTTCCACATTGTCCGTGATGGCGCAGTAGATGGTCGCACAACACTAAAGCTACCATTGCTTCGACCATTGGCACAGCTCTTGGCAAAACGCAAGGATCGTGCCGTCCTTTGGCAGCCAGCAGGGTTTCTTCGCCCTCTCGGGTAACTGTACGCTGCTGCTGGCGAATTGTCGCAGTTGGCTTGAATGCCGCCCGCAAAACGATATTTTCGCCGTTAGCAATCCCACCCTGAATTCCGCCAGAGCGATTCGTCACTGTACGAATTACACCCTTATCATCAGTATAGTATTCATCATTATGTTCGCTGCCCTTGAGCAGAGTCCCGGCAAACCCGGAACCAATTTCAAAGCCTTTGCTGGCGGGCAAGGACATGATGGCTTTTGCCAAGTCGGCTTCGAGTTTGTCGAATACGGGCATTCCCAGCCCTTTGGGTACATTGCGGGCGACGCATTCGACTACACCGCCGATCGAATCTCCACTGTCGCGAACTTTTTCGATCAGTTCAATCATTCTTTCGGCACATTCGGCATCTGGACAGCGGACGATGTTGCTTTCTACTTGTTCTAAGGTAACAGTGTCCGGGTCGGCGACACATTCTAAGTCTTTGATGCGTTTGACGTAGCCGACTATTTCGACTCCTGCTGCTTGAGAGAGAATTTTTTTAGCGATCGCCCCTGCTGCTACTCTACCTATTGTCTCCCTCGCCGAACTTCGACCTCCGCCTTGCCAGTTACGAATTCCGTACTTAGCATCGTAGGTAGCGTCAGCGTGAGAAGGGCGGTAAGTTGTCGCCATTTCGCCGTAATCTTGGGGGCGAGTGTCTTGATTGCGGACTAAAATTGCGATCGGCGTTCCCAAAGTTTTGCCTTCAAACACCCCTGAGAGAATTTCGCAGGTATCTGCTTCTTTGCGAGGTGTGGTAATTTTGCTTTGGCCGGGGCGGCGGCGATCGAGTTCGGCTTGAATTTCCGATGCGTCGATCGACACCAGGGGCGGGCAACCGTCAATTACTACTCCCACACCGCCGCCGTGAGATTCCCCAAATGTCGATATCCGAAATAAATGCCCAAAGGTATTGCCCATTATGCTTTTCCCTAAAACTTAATAATTTTTAGCTTAAATGGAATAGAGATTTACTGTATTTCTGAAAAATATACCATTGACGAGTAGGCGACAGGCGATCGCCCCGCCGCATCACTCCCTTCCCACCCCTAGAAGAATATCTACCAGGGAGAGAGGGAGAGACAGAGAATAGGAGATATCTGGAAACACACTTAAATTCATCCGTGTATCCGTGTCCGAATCCGTGTTGTGCCTTCCTTCTTCTTTAGTCTTCGTGTTCTTCAAAAGGATCTCTCAATTCCTTAGAAGGGGGACCGAAAGCGGTGTAGATCGAGAATCCGGTGATTGCCACCAGACACACGCCCAGTGAAATGCCTAGAACTGCTGCAGGTTCCATATTTTTGATCGATTATGAGTGCTCCACTCTATAATATTACAAAAAATAACAATCCGTCTGAAACTCTAGTGATTTTAGGCGCTGTACGGTATGGTAGCCAACCCCCACTCCCCATTTTCCGAGTCCCCCTGCAGCATTTCTGAGAAATTGCGATCGCAATTAGCGGTGAAAATATGTCAAACTTCTCTGTAGAGATTCATTGTAGGTGACTTATGGCACAACGGACTTGGTTAGGAGATATACTCAAACCCCTTAACTCAGAGTACGGCAAGGTCGCTCCGGGTTGGGGCACCACGCTGTTGATGAGCGTTTTCATTGGACTGTTTTTCGTGTTCTTGTTGATTATTTTGCAAATCTACAACTCTTCTCTGATTCTGGAGAGTGTGGATATGGATTGGTCGAGTCTCGGCCGCTAAAAATTGAGCGCAAAACAGTAAGGCTAAAAGTAAAAGCTGAGGGTTGAGGAGAAAGGGTAAAAGCTAAGTTTTCCCGTTTTTCCTTACCCTTCCCGATTACTTTTGCCATAAATAAACAAGAAGTAACTAAACAAATTGCTGGAGAAAAACCATGAATATTTTTGGCATTGGTTTGCCCGAAATGGCAGTTATTTTTACGATCGCCCTATTGGTATTTGGCCCGAAAAAATTACCTGAAATCGGCCGGAGTATGGGGAAGGCAATTCGCGGCTTTCAAGATGCTTCGCGGGATTTTGAGTCGGAGTTCACGCGGGAAGCTAAGCAGTTAGAAGAAGCAGTAGCAACTAGCAGCAAATCGGCAACTGAAAAACTCACGGCGGCTACTCCCAAGGAAGATAGCACAGACAGTTAAATGAACAACACTCAGAAGTCGGAAACACCAGCGGAGTTAGTGATTCCCCAGCTAATTGTTGGGTTGGGAAATCCCGAACCTAAATACGATCGCACCCGACACAACATAGGCTTTAATGCTGTCGATGCCTTGGCTAAATCTTGGCAGATTTCGCTGTCGGAAAATCGCAAATTTCAAGGCATATTTGGCGAGGGAAACCGGCCGCGGGGACAGAAAATCCGCTTGCTGAAACCGCTTACTTACATGAATCTCTCCGGTCAAGCGATTCGAGCGGCGGCGGATTGGTACAAAATACCTGCGGAGTCGGTATTAATAGTATACGATGATATGGATTTGCCGATCGGGAAATTGAGAATGCGGCTTGCTGGTTCCGCCGGCGGACACAACGGCATGAAATCGACAATTTCTCATTTGGGCACAGACAAATTTCCCCGTTTGCGGATTGGCATCGGCAAACCTCAAAACGATGCTGCTAAAAATGAGAAAGATACGATTTCCTTCGTGTTAGGAAAGTTTTCCTCAGAGGAAAGTCAGTTAGTAGAAAAAGTGCTTAAACTGGTTGTAGAAGCTGTGGAACTAAGTCTGCACCAAGGAGTAGAAAAAGCCATGAGCCTTTACAATAGTCGCACAATTGCAGAAACAAACGCGGAAACAAAAAGGTGAGTTCGAGACGTTTGCCCGAAACAACTGCATATGTCCGGGTTACTGGTCAATCTTGGCAAAAAGGCACGATTGAGGGCGAAGTGACTGCCGGCAATTTTGAGTGGCAGTTTCAGTGGCGTTTCACGTCAGAAAAAACGCTGATACTTGAGCCTTCTCAGGGTAGGGCATTGATTCAGGAACCCCTGCACCGCTTCCTGGAGAAATGGGATTATCAATTAGAACCAGGTGGCGATTATTCGTTTACGGTTCGGGCCCAGTTTTAAAATCTTGGTAATGGGAAATGCGGAAAAGGTAATCGGGAATAAAAACTTCCTTTAGTAGGATATCCCGCTTCCACTAATTGTTTAATTAATTATCGGGAATTGCTGTGATGGGAAAGTGTGAAAACGTAATGGGGAAGGCAAACTTTCTCTAGTAGGATCTCCCGATTCCAGTGATTCTTTAATTAAAGCAGGTGGCGTCCCTTCTCGGTAAGCCCCGCAATAATACATTGTCAAAACAGCTTTGTAAGCCCAGTGATTGGAAGGTACATCGCTAAAAGGATTCGGCAGGGTTTCAGCCTGATTCTGCACGCAAGCATTGAGAATTTGTTCTCGCGCTGGCTGCACTTGAACTAAAGAATTATGGGGCTTGAGTTGAGCGGTAGTTTGTGCATTTGCCGGAGCTAGCAAACCTGTAGAAGTTAACAGTATAGCAGTGCCAAAGATGCTGATTTTCATAAGTTTACAAATTTGTGAATAAGTTGGATGGTAGTGAGGACTTTAGTCCTGAAACTTGTGGGAAATAAGGACTCTTCGTCCTTACTCCAAACCTTTGGACTGTTGGGACATTTTTCGCATTCCCAAGGCCAATACACTCAAAAACAACAGCCCCACGGCCCCAGCTAGCGGATTGCCGTTAACTCCTGTCACCCACTCGGGAACAAATGCCGAATATCGCACTAACTGCCCGATGTTAATTATGTAATATCCCCAGACTAAACCTGCATGAAGCCCGATCGACAAACCGAGGCGATTTTGGCGCGATCTTTTTGCCCAAACCAGTATCAAACCAAGCAACAACAACCCCGGAAACTGCGGCCAACTCTGCAGCATGGCCGCGACAGGTTTGATAAAATGAGATAGGGCAAACACCAGGCTATTCGCCCACAGGGATATTTTATAATTGTAATCCCGCTGCAACTCGTCCAGCAACCAACCACGGAATACCAACTCCTCCGCAAAACCGACTCCAAGGGCGCTTAACAGCCCTTCTGCGATGATTCTCGGCAAATTATCAGAATTTTGCCACGCGACTAAGCCGAACAGCCCTTGCACCGCAAATAAGCTGAAAGTGAGCAAAAGCCCGATCGCCAATCCGATTAAAAGCTCAAAACCATTTTTTCGCGTATTGATTAAACCGTAACTATTGAGTAATTGGGTTTGTCCGTAAACCTGTTTTCCCCAGCGCGGCACTAGGAACAGAAACTCAGCAAACAACAATCCCATTGTCAGAATAGTTGCTAGGTTACTATCTTTAACTAACAGATAAATTGGTGCTGCTAGCGGCAGCCAAATTGCTAGCAAGATGAAGAGGAAAATTATCACACGTAAAGGAAATGGATAACTGGCTATTATTTGGAGGCGGTTAATCATTGTTGTAAATTAAACAGGTTTTACATGACATCTGTAGGGACACAGCATTGCTGTGTCCTTACCAGGATTAGGACACAGCATTGCTGTGTCCCTACCCGGATTCTAAACACACCATTGCCGTAGCCCTAATGTACAAAGCAGACGGAAAAAGCTAGAATGGCATGGTATCGGTTGAAACTTTAAGTGAAGCAAAGCTATAACATCAGGTAACAATGACTGAAGCCTCGGATTTTTCAAATGTCGATCGCGAATTAGATGACACAATTTTAAGCTTCGCAGACATTCAGGCAGAACTCAACCTGCGCCACGCTAAAGATGCTCTGCGAGATATAGTAGAAAATCTCGACTTGACAGTTCAAGAGCGAACTGGACTGGAACCGGAAATTGGCGGATTGGAGAAAATGCTCGACAAGCTAGAGCGCGCTTGCGTGCAAATAGCTGTGTTTGGGATGGTGGGAAGGGGAAAATCTTCGGTTTTGAACGCGCTGCTAGGTCAAAATGTGTTTGAAACTGGCCCGACTCACGGCGTAACTCGCACGACGACTATCGGCCAGTGGGATGTCGGAGAGGGAATTGATGAGAATTTGCCCGATGGCTTACGCCCCGCTACGCTACGACTTTCGCCAGTTATTTACCGTTTGTCGCAAGTTGAATTAATCGACACTCCGGGAATAGATGAAGTTGACGGCGAAACTCGCGAACTTTTAGCCCGCCGCGTTGCTCAACAAGCAGATTTGATTTTGTTTGTAGTTGCTGGCGACATTACGAAGGTGGAATACGCAGCACTTTCGCAGTTGCGGGAAGCCGGAAAACCGATGTTATTAGTGTTTAATAAAATTGACCAGTATCCTGATGCAGACAGGCTGGCAATTTATCATAAAATTCGAGACGATCGCGTAAGAGAATTGTTGTCTCCCGATGAAATTGTGATGGCGGCGGCTTCGCCTTTGACGGCGAGGGCGGTGCGCCGTCCCGACGGAAGTATGGGCGTGCAAATGACTCGCAGTTTGCCACAAGTGCAAGATTTAAAATTAAAGATTTTGGAGATTTTAGACCGAGAAGGCAAATCTTTGGTCGCGCTGAATACGATGCTCTGTGCGGGGGATATTAACGAGCAGTTGGTGCAACGAAAAATGGAAATTCGAGATGACGCGGCTAATCGAATTATCTGGAACGGGGTAATGACGAAAGCGGTGGCGATCGCACTTAATCCAATTACTGTATTTGATATTCTTAGCGGTGCGGTAATTGATGTGGTGATGATCTTAACTTTATCTAAAGTTTACGGCATTGCGATGACGGAAGCGGGCGCGGTGGAATTGCTGCAAAAGATTGCGATTAGTATGGGGGGAATTACTGCGGGTGAATTGTTGGCTAATTTTGGTTTGAGTTCTGTGAAAGGATTGTTGGGTTTGGCGACGCCGGCGACGGGGGGTTTGGCTTTAGGGCCTTATTTGTCTGTGGCGGCGACACAAGCTGCGATCGCGGGGGTTTCTTCCTACGGTATCGGTCAAGTTACTAAGGCTTATTTGGCTAATGGTGCTTCTTGGGGAGATGATGGGCCAAAGGCTGTGGTGAGCAAGATTTTGTCTTCTTTGGATGAGGAGTCTATTTTAAATCGGATTAAGGAGGAGTTGCGGGCTAAGTTGGATTTGGGAAGTGTGGAAAAACAGAAATCTTAGCGATCGGCTGTTTTACGTTGACCCAGCAATCCTGGCGCAGCCCTGCAGCAACCCGGCAGGGGTTTCAACCCTTACCTTAAAGCTAAATTTGTGTTAAGACACTTTAACAAATTATTAGGATAATAACCTGTTACCAATTACCAATTATTACTGTATCTTACTAACTCATGACTTAGGCAATTGGCAGAGGTTGGGCGATTGTGGCAAATAAGGTGTGCTGTGCACACCCTACTCTAATTCCACGAAGGCGGACTTGGTTTGTGTAGCCGCCAATTCGATTCGGCGGGTTAACATCGAATTGTTAATCGGAATTCGATTGGGCGGCTTAACATCAGGTTTTCAAACCTAATTCGCTCCTATTTATAACCCCTATTTTTCTCCGACCAAATGCGGGTTGGTAGTCCCCAAACATAAACAAATCCTTCGGCAGCTTTGTGATCGAATTCGTCCTCTGCGCCGTAGGTTGCTAAGTCGAAACTGTACAGAGAATTGTCAGATTTGCGGCCGACAATAGTCGCATTTCCTTTGAACAGTTTGAGGCGCACGGTTCCAGTTACTCGCTTTTGCGTGTCCTGAATAAATGCGTCTAAAGCTGTTTTCAAAGGATTGTACCAAAGACCGTTGTAAATCATTTGGCTGTAGGTTTCTTCGATGCCTCGCTTGTACCGCGTTACATCTGCTGTCAGCGTCAAGCTTTCTAAGTCTCGGTGCGCGTGCATCAAAACTAAAATCGCTGGTGTTTCGTAAATTTCCCGCGATTTAATCCCGACTAAGCGGTTTTCAATCATGTCAATCCGCCCGACTCCGTGGTTTCCAACTATTTCGTTGAGTTGGGTAATTAAGGCGACTGGTGATAAATTTGTGCCGTTTAAACTGACAGGATTTCCGCAATCGAAACCGATTTCTAGGTATTCGGGGGTGTCGGGAGTTTGTTCGATCGCCTTTGTCATCAAATAAACCTCTTCTGGCGGTTCCGCCCAAGGATCTTCGAGGATTCCGGCTTCGATTGCCATTCCCAATAAGTTGCGATCGATACTGTAAGGCGAAGACTTTTTCACCGGCGACGGAATGCCGCATTTCTCGCCGTATGCGATCGTTTCCTCGCGGCTCATTTTCCACTCCCGCGCAGGTGCTAAGATTTTAATCTTGGGGTTGAGCGCGCCGATCGACACATCGAACCGCACCTGATCGTTTCCTTTACCTGTGCAACCGTGGGCGATCGCATCTGCACCGTATTTTTGGGCAGCTTCTACTAACAATTTAGCAATCAGCGGGCGAGCGAGGGCAGTTGAAAGGGGATAACGGTTTTCGTAAAGTGCGTTAGCTTGAATCGCTGGAAACGCATAGTCTTTGACAAATTCTTCGGTAGCATCAATAACTAAAGATTCCGAAGCACCGGATGCTAAAGCTTTTTTGCGGATCGGTTCTAATTCGTCTCCCTGTCCCAAATCCGCGGCCAGAGTAATTACTTCTTCAACACCCCACTCGTTTTTGAGGTAAGGAATGCAGACGGAGGTATCGACTCCGCCCGAATATGCTAGTACAACTTTTTTAGCGCGACTCATGAAAATACTCGGTAAGTGGGAAACTCAGCGGCTTTAGCCCTGAGAGGGAAACGACACGAGCGGTTAAAACCGCCTACCCCTTTCGGGGCTAGACAAGTAGAGGAATGGTACTTATCTAATCCCTGTATTGCCGGGAGCGCCTTGCCATTCCAGTAAAGTGAGCTTGTCGGTCAATGTTTAAAGAGCTTTTTAGACTTGCAACACTGTTCCAGTGACCTTAGAACTGTTTAATTGCAAATGACAGAGCAGGAAACTAGCTACGCATTTCCGGGTGTCGTGACTCAACAAACGTAGTCAGTTAAGACTTAAGCCCGTCAGTACGGCTTGCAGGAATTGCTCGCGATCAAGCCCAGTATCTTTTAGACCTGGGTTACTGACTGCTATTTACATCCTGAATTTAGATGTGATATTTAACCAACTTTGTATTATGCACCTAATTGAGATCCATTCTTGTCATAAATAGTACAGATTTATATATTCTTTTTTTGCTAAACTTTGCTATTTCCCGCAGGAGTTGCTGCGAAAAATCTGCTACCGTGGGATACGGTAACTGTGGCGATGGGGAAAAGCCGTGTTTTTTAGTGTTGTGATTCCGACGTATAATCGTAAACCGATTTTGGCAAAATGTCTACTGGCTTTGGAAAATCAGCAGTTCGGTGAGATTGTTAGAGAGTATGAAGTAATTGTCGTAGACGACGGATCGACGGACGGGACGCTGGAGTGGTTGGAGGCAAATGCTGGCTTGTTGCCTCATGTGCGATCGATCTGTCAATCTCACCAGGGCCCGGCGGCGGCCCGGAATTTGGGCGTTGAAGATGCTAAGGGCGATACGATTATTTTTATTGACAGCGATTTGGTGGTAACAGAGCATTTTTTGCAAGCACACGCAGATGCTTTACTACAGGCTTACAAAGAGACTGATGCTGTTTTTACTTACGGCAGCGTAATTAATACTTGCAATTTCGACAATCCTACTTCGGAACCCTACAAAATAACGGATTTTTCGGCGGCTTATTTTGCTACGGGAAATGTGGCGATCGCCCGCCACTGGCTGCTGGCTGCTGGACTTTTTGACAATCGCTTTCAACTGTACGGATGGGAAGATTTAGAGTTGGGAGTTAGGTTGAAAAAATTAGGTTTGAAACTCCTTAAATGTCCGCAGGCTGTCGGCTATCACTGGCATCCACCTTTTAGTTTAGAGCAAATTCCTGGCATGATTGACCGCGAAATTCAGCGCGGGAGAATGGGAGTTTTGTTTTATCAAAAACACCCAAGTTTGGAAGTACGGATGATGATTCAAATGACTTTTTTGCACCAAATCCTGTGGGGAGTTTTATCATTAGGTGGGATGCTGAACGAGCGAACTCTGACTCCTTTTTTGCAGTGGTTGATTGACCAAGGCAAGCCGCAGTTAGCTCTAGAAATTGCTCGGATTTTTCTGAATTGGTATAACGTGAAAGCCGTGTACGCCGCGTGCGGGGAATTGCAGACGGAGACAAAGATACCATAAATCAGCCCGACAGCGCAAATAAAATATAAGATATTGTAGGAGTATTTCAGGGCCCATTGGTGTCAACTTAAGCTCAAATGTAGTAACGGCATACTGTTTGACAATTATGCCTACACTGCCCTAGCGCTGCTAAAAAGGGGGATTTAGGGAACTCAAGACTTGGATACAAACCAGAAAAACAAATAATTTTAGTCTTAAGTTGACACCCATGTTGCGGCCTGTGTTAATTAACCTTTCCAGTGAGGATATCTACTGAAAAAAACACAAAAAAAGCCACCAGATAAAGGCAGGTAAAACCGGGTTATAGAAAGTGTAAAATTTTTACATTTAATCAAAATTCCTTGCTTCGCCTGTGATTTGAGGCATCTAGACTGTTTACTCACTCTGCTCCGATAATTTGAGCTACCAAGACTTTCAAATGAGCATTATTTTTGATATAATGACAGATAATTTAGGAGTGTGCTAGAGAGCCAATAGTTGTGCTGGTTTATCGGAGAGTGTTAGCTACAAGCGGTTAATGACTTTAAAAATATTCCCACATATACAACTTGAATAATTTGAGGGTCTGCTGTGAATACAACTGACAATAAAAATCCAAGACTAGAAACACTTAGACTTCAAAACACTGTCTTACAAGAAAATATTTTAATGGTGGACGACCATCCAGAAAGCTTGCGGCTTTTATCCCAGCTTTTGTCTAAGCGGGGATATAAAGTGCGGCCGACACGAGATGGTAAATTGGCTCTTAACTTTGCTCTGTCGAATCCACCAGATTTGATTTTGCTGGACATCATGATGCCCGGTATGGATGGCTATCAAGTCTGTGAACAGCTAAAAGCTTGTCCGCAAACCAAAGATATTCCTGTAATTTTTATTAGTTCTTTAAATGAAGTATTTGATAAAGTCAAAGCTTTTTCGTTGGGGGGGGTAGACTACATTAGTAAACCATTTCAAACAGAAGAAGTTGTGAGTCGCGTCGAAAATCAACTACTTCTGAGCCGCCTTTATAAACAAATTTTAGCACAAAATGCGCGGCTTCAAGCAGAAATAGAAGAACGCAAGCGGATCGAAGCAGAGCTCCGAGACAGCCAACGCTGGCTGTCGGCAGTAATTCAAACACATCCTAATCTTTTGTACGTTTCCGATTTGATTGAACATCAAACTCTGTATATCAACCGCGAAATTTATAGCGATATTGGCTATTCTTTTGAAGAAATCCAGCAGATGGCAGGAGGATTTCTTCCTAACTTAATACATCCTGAAGATTTGCCAGGATTCTCAGAACACATGAGGAGGATTGAAGCAGCAAAAGACGGTGAAAGCTTTGAGTTTGAGTACCGAGTTCAGCACAAAAATGGTGAATATCGCTGGTTTGTTAGCGTGGATACAGTGTTTGCCAGAACAGCCGACGACAAACCTTGGAAAATTTTGGGAACGGCAACTGAAATTAGCGATCGCAAACAAGCAGAACTAGAACTTAAAACAGCTTTAGCGGCTTTGGAACGGCAAATCAAACAAAGATTTCTGCTAGAAACAATTACTCTCGAAATTCGCTATAGCTTAAAGCCGGAGCAAGTTTTTCAAACAGCGGCCGCCCAAATAGGTCGAATTTTTAATGCCGATTGCTGCTTGATTCACACATATACAGAAGACCCAGTTCCCAGAATTTCTAATGTCGCTGAGTACAGAAAAACAGCCTCTCAATCGCTTTTAGATTTAGAAATTCCCATACAGGGCAATCCTCACGTTGAGTTTTTATTGTCCCAAGATCAAGCTGTAGTTTCTGACGATGTTTTTTCCGAACCCCTGCTAGAAAACGTCCGAGAGTTGTGCTGTCAAATAGGCTTGCAGTCGATGATATCCATCCGCACTTCCTATCAGGGAAAAGCCAACGGAATGATATGCTTGCATCAGTACGATCGCCCCCGCCACTGGACGCAGGATGAGATCAGATTATTGAGCGCTGTGGCGGCACAGATGGGAATTGCGATCGCTCAAGCCAATCTTCTCGAACAAGATAAACAACAGCGACTTAAACTTCAACAAAGCGAAGCTAGTCTAGCAGCAGCCCAGAAAATTGCCCATATCGGCAGTTGGGAATTTGAGTTAGTCACCAATAAAATTACTTGGTCAGAAGAAGTATTCCGCATTTTTGGTCTTGACTCAAGTGCAACTGAACCGACATCTGCCAAACTTTTAAAGATGTGTCATCCCGATGACAGAGAATTATTTCAACAAACAGTCAGCCTAACTATCTCACAAGGCATTGCCTACAAAAGAGAGTTTCGATTTTTACATCCTAGCGGTCAAATTATATACGTGGAAGGAAGGGGAGAAGCTGTTTTTAGCGAAACCGGGGAAGTAATAAAACTGTTGGGAACAGTGATGGATATTAGCGATCGAAAACAAGCTGAAGCAGCTTTGCAAATTAGTGAAGAACGTTTTTATCTGGCATTTGAAGGCAGTGCGATGGGATTGTGGGATTGGAATCTGGCCACGGGAGAAGTCTATTTTAATCCGCGCTGGAAAACGATGCTGGGATATGAAGTAGAAGAAATAGCCAATAGTTCTGCATCCTGGGAGAAACTGGTACATCCAGAGGATTTGTCTCCGGCTAAAGCAGCGCTAAATGCTCACCTCGAAGGCCAAAATCCTACTTACGAAGCGGAATTTAGGATGCTGACAAAATCCGGCGAGTGGAAGTGGATTTTAGCTCAAGCAAAGGTGATGGAACACGATGCTTCGGGAAATCCTTTACGGATGACGGGGACGCATATTGATATTAGCGATCGCAAACAAGCCCAAGTAGAGTTGCAATTTAGCGAACAGCGAGAACGAAAAAAAGCGAAACAGTTAGAAAAGACTCTGGCAGACTTAAAAAAGGCTCAGTCTCAGCTCATTCAAGCTGAAAAAATGTCAAGTATCGGGCAAATGGTAGCGGGAGTAGCCCACGAAATTAATAACCCCATCAGCTTCATCTACGGCAATATTATTCCCGCCGCCAACTACGCTCGCGATTTGGTAAAATTGATCGATCTCTACCAGCAATACTATTCCGAACCCGTTCCCGAAATTGCCCAAGAACTGGCAGAAGTCGAGGTAGATTTTATCGCTGAAGATTTCCCAAAAATCATGGCTTCAATGCAAGAAGGTGCTAACCGAATTAAGCAGATAGTGCTGTCTTTGCGAAACTTTTCGAGACTTGACGAAAAAGAGTGCAAAGTAATAGACATTCATGAAGGGATAGAGAGCACTTTGGTGATTTTGCAGCACCGATTCCAATCACAGCCAAAACGTCGGGCAATTCAAGTTATTAAAAATTACGGAGAACTGCCCAAAGTCGAGTGTTATCCGGCTCAATTAAACCAGGTATTTATGAATTTGCTGGTGAATGCGATCGACGCTATGGAAGAGTCATCAGCCCACTTTACTTGCAAAGTTCACCAGATTCGCATTGTTACTGAAGTCAGCGGAGAAAATCAAGTGTGTGTGCGGATTTCTGACAGCGGGCCCGGTATCCGTCCCGAAGTTCAGTCAAGGATGTTTGACCCGTTTTTTACTACCAAACCGATCGGCAGCGGCACTGGTTTGGGGTTGTCGATTAGTTACCAAATTGTTAAAGACACCCACGGCGGTAAGTTGGACTGTCATTCAGAAGTTGGCCGAGGAACAGAATTTGCGATCGAACTGCCGATTTCGCAAAATTTGAAAGTTAAAAGTTAGGATAAGCTGTTAAATCATGGGGGGTAAATTAACCCTAATTCTTGTAGGGGCCGGTTCACCAACCATCTATAATATAAGCCAGAGATGAGCCTAAACCCGCCCCGAACGTAAGACGGGCGGCAATTGCAACGGAGATCATATTAATCGTTTATCAGAACCTATTTTAGAGTGCGTCATAACCTGACATTTTCTCCAATATTTCCTGCGAACGCTCTGTCCTTTAGTGTAATCTCATCTTAAACATGATATAGTAAAGAGTTAGCCTTTTGAGGCTCCAGACGTGGCGCTGCTAAAATTAGTAGTCAATATTACAGTTGCTATTATACAAACTCTGTCAACATACGTCTGCTGTAGCGTCTACCACATTTTAACTGAATTATGACTGACTCAATTCGCTTCCTCATGTGTGCTCCCGACCACTACGATGTGGATTACGTGATTAATCCGTGGATGGAAGGAAATGTCCACAAATCATCGCGCGATCGCGCCGTCGAACAGTGGGAAAAACTCTACCACGTCCTCAAAGACAACGCTGTGGTAGACCTCGTACCGCCTGCAAAAGGTTGGCCTGATATGGTTT
The DNA here is from genome assembly GCF_036705485.1 of Microcoleus sp. AT9b-C3. Taxonomy (NCBI): domain Bacteria; kingdom Bacillati; phylum Cyanobacteriota; class Cyanophyceae; order Oscillatoriales; family Microcoleaceae; genus Microcoleus; species Microcoleus sp. AT9b-C3. Next base: position 26,592 of record NZ_JAUBUR010000042.1, read on the forward strand.
TCACCGCCAACGCAGGCTTACTTTTAGGCAATACCTTCGTCCTCAGCCGTTTCTATCACAAAGAACGCCAAGGCGAAGAACCCTATTTCAAAGCATGGTTTGAAAGCAAAGGTTTCACAGTGCACGAACTCCCGAAAGACTTGCCGTTTGAGGGCGCTGGCGATGCTTTGCTCGATCGCGAAGGACGCTGGTTGTGGGCCGGATACGGCTTCCGTTCCGAACTCGACTCGCACCCGTTACTAGCAAAATGGCTCAACATTGAAGTGCTTTCGCTGCGTTTAGTAGACGAACGTTTCTATCACCTAGACACCTGTTTTTGTCCTCTGACAGGCGGCTATTTGCTCTACTATCCCGCAGCATTTGATTCCTACTCCAACCGCTTAATTGAAATGCGGGTACCACCAGAAAAACGCATTGCCATTGAAGAAGCAGATGCCGCTAACTTTGCCTGCAATGCCGTCAATATTGACAAAATTGTGGTAATGAACAAGGTTAGCGAAGCCTTGAAAACGCGCATCACTGAGGCTAGTTTTCAAGTAATTGAAACGCCGATGAGCGAATTTCTGAAAGCGGGCGGCGCTTGTAAGTGCTTGACACTACGGGTAACGGAACCGGTGCAAGAAGATGGAGCGCCAAACGTGATGGTAGAAAGCCGCACAATTCGCATGGAAGGTCACTTGCTCGATGCTGGTTTAATCAGTCGCGCTTTAGACTTAATTATCGAAAACGGCGGCAGTTTCCAAGTGCTCAATTTCAATTTAGGAGAGCAGCGGCAAAGCACATCCAGTGCAGACGTTAAAGTTTCGGCTCCTTCCCACGATGTGATGGAAGAAATCATGGGAATGCTAATTGACTTGGGTGCAGTGCCGCCACCACAAGAGATTTGCGACGCTATTTTAGAACCGGTAGTGCAAGATGGTGTCGGCCCGGACGATTTTTATGTGAGTACAATTTATCCCACGGAAGTGCGGGTAAATGGCCAGTGGGTGAAAGCGCAAAATCAGCGGATGGATGGAGCAGTTGCTATTACTGAAACTGCTGATGGCCCAGTAGCTAAATGCAAATTACTGCGAGATTTAAGAGTAGGTGAAAAAGTCGTTGTTGATGTAGTGGGTATCCGCACTATCCGCAAAACCGAATCGCGGGAACAGCGCAATTCTCAAGAATTCAGTTTTATGTCGGGCAGCGTTTCTAGCGAGCGCCGCGTAGAATTGGTAGTGGAACAAGTAGCGTGGGAATTGCGCCAGATTCGCGATCGCGGTGGCAAAGTTGTAGTTACGGCGGGGCCTGTTGTTATCCACACCGGCGGTGGCGAACATTTAGCGCATTTGATTCGCGAAGGTTACGTGCAAGCGTTGTTGGGCGGAAATGCGATCGCGGTTCACGACATGGAACAATCGAATATGGGAACCTCTTTAGGGGTTGACATGAAACGCGGTATTGCTGTGCGCGGCGGACACCGCCATCACTTGAAAATAATTAACAGTGTGCGACGTTACGGGAGTATTGCAAAAGCTGTAGAAGCAGGCTTGGTTACTAACGGTGTGATGTACGAGTGCGTGAAGAACAATATACCGTTTTCCCTAGCAGGTTCGATCCGGGATGACGGCCCGCTTCCTGACACGCAAATGGATTTAGTTAAGGCTCAAGAAGAATATACTGAGCTGTTACGGGGTGCAGATATGGTGTTAATGCTGTCGTCTATGCTGCACTCAATTGGTGTGGGAAATATGACGCCGGCTGGTGTGAAGATGGTCTGTGTGGACATTAATCCGGCGGTGGTGACGAAATTGAGCGATCGGGGTTCGATCGAATCTATTGGAGTTGTTACCGATGTGGGATTGTTCCTCAGTTTGTTGGTGAATCAATTGGATAAATTGACCAGCCGTCATCACGTAACTCAATCTGTTTAGATGTAGCGAGTAGGGTGTGTTTTGAAACCCGGAGATCCCCCCTAGCCCCCCTTAATAAGGGGGGGACTGGAAGCACTCAAAGTCAACCCCTACTCCCCTTTTTAAGGGGGATTTAGGGGGATAGAGACTAGGCTACAACCATAATTTAGAGGTGGTTTTAGCCTGGTTCTGGATACCAATGGTTGGCAATGCCCACCTTCGGAAATTTTTATAAATCTTGAGGGCAAAATCAGAAGTAGTAACCGGGAACTTTGAAACACTAACTAGCGTTGCTCGTTCTATTTTTGTTCACTGCTTAAAATTAGCAGTCATCGCTGCTGTATCCGCTGAAGTTCTTGCTGAACGTTTTTGAGGCGATTCATCATGTATTCAAAGTTTTCTCTATCTCCTTGAGCATTATACAGGTTCGCTGCTGTTTGCCAGTCGGCAACTGTTGCTCTAATATCTTTTAAGTTAAGACGAACAGTACCCCGAATGCGGTAAGCATCAGCATCATTCGGTCGAATGCGGATGGCATTATTGCAGTCTCCAAGTGCAGCAGGATAGTCCCCGATCAGAAGTCGTGACAAACATCGGCTTTGGTGTGCTTCAGCAAAATTAGGATTGAGTTTGATAGCTTGGGTGTAGGCTTCAATTGCTCCTTTATAGTCTTTGTTATTAAAAAAATCGTCACCCCTTGTATAGAAGTCTGTGGAACTCGCTTGAGATATAATAACTGCGGGAGAATGGCTAGACGCAGCATTAGGGATTATACCTATTGTGAGTGGAATTGCCACGATGGTGATAACTTGGTATAGAAAATTCATGATTAAATTGATGGGTGTATGTAAGTATATTGAGCGCCTTTTTAAGCTTTTTATCCTTTCGGGTCGGGCGATTTATGAAATAAAGAGGATAGATTTTAATTCCCCTTAGTCGCTAGAGTCCCAATCCTCAATTTTAACTTCCAGTCCACCCATAAAACTTACTCCTAACCAACTTTTAAGAATCGATTCGTTGATACCAACTGATTGACCAGGCTGTAACGTTTGATTAATTCTCACCAGATGCGTGTAGAGAATTGTATTGCCTTTACCGATCTGAATATTTGGGGTACCAATCTTAATGGGTCTACTGCTGCGGTTCGTGATTTTACCTTCAATGAGAGCCCAATTTTCTATTCCTTTTTTTAAGTCTGACGATACTCTTAAGTTAGCAATTAAGGGGTTCTGATTTCGTTCTATTGCCTTTATAGCATCGTCTATCCGTCCTCTCTCACATAGTGGCTCAAGGGATATGTGGTTGCCCGTTTTGGGATCTGTCCAGAAACAGCCCGGATACTCTTGAGCGATCGCACCGCTGTAACCCAAAGGCAAAAACGGAATTACGACAGCACAAAGGGAAGTCACCACACGCAGAAGTTTAAGTCTGGCCATAACACTTGGTTCCTTGAGCTTTTCTAGTGTATTGAGTGCTCAGCCTACAGCTTTTTTCTTAAAACCGATCGGCGTCAACGCTTTGAGAATTCTCTCGAATAGCCTTTTGCTTACAGCTACCGCTTTATGTCAAGCTTATCTTTATCACTCTTCCACATAATATAGCGATCGTCCCTAAGCTGAAAAGCGGGAAAAGACGGATCTTTCTAACCTTTCAGTTATAAGTCGGAAAAAGACGGAGCGAGGCGGTTAAAGTCGGATATAATAATCGAAGTTTCTCACAACCCTTGATGATGGATATTCGCGAGGTACTCGAATTTGTAGATCAAGTTGTCTACGATAAGACAGGTAAACGCCTCAATGATTTACAGCGTGGAATTATCGAGGGAACTCTGAATCGACAAAAGTATGCTGAGATTGCCGATAGTTATCGTCTTTCGGAAGGTCACGTTAAGGATAGAGGTTACGAGCTTTTGCAAATGTTATCAGATGTGTTTGATGAACCCGTTGATAAACACAATCTTAAATCGGTCTTAGAACGGAAAGGAAATCTCAATATTAGTTTTGGCGATAACAATATTAGCAACATTATGGGTTACATCAATATTTGCTCCGATCGCCCCACTCCTACCCCAAATAAAAGCCAGCCTGCGACTCCTGACTTTCAGCGAGACCAGTATCAAGCCAAGATTGAAATGGTGGGTAAGTTACGCCAATTCGGCTTGAAAGACGAGCAAATCGCAGAGTTGCTGGGGCTAACTTTGGAGGAAGTTAAGCAGGTAGACTCGAAGGAATAAAAGTACGGTGCGCCTCGCCCCGCTTACATGACCAGTAATGTAGCGCGTTACTGGGGTGGTTGATATTGATATGCAATAAAAAACCTCAGACCCGCAAGCCTGAGGACCGGAGTTCCTGAAAATCGTCACTTCTTACTATTGTCGCCAACAAACAGCGCAACATACAAGAGGGGTGTAACCCAGCACGGCAGCTTGTGGCAGACAAAAATTGCTTCCTGACTCGGAAGGCGAAAGCAATTGTTAATTCAACACTTCACGAAAGCAAAACAATTATTTTCGCTATTTTCTGATCGGGGTTGATAATTTTGCTTTAGGATGGGAGCCTGTCCTCGATCGCAATATAAGGCTCACCGTGAGTGCCCGTATATATTTGAGTCGGGCGGTAAATGCGGTTTGCCTCTAGCTGTTCCTTCCAGTGGGCCAACCAGCCAGCAACACGGGCGATGGCAAAAACTGGTGTAAATAAGTCGATCGGAATTCCCATTTTTCGGTAAACCAGACCCGAATAGAAATCTACATTTGCATAAATTCCTTTGTGACCCAATTTCTCCTCAACCACTTCTTCCAACTCGACAGCAATGTCGTAATAATCGTCGTGACCGAAGTTCTCAAATAACTGTTCTGCTAACCCTTGGAGAATAGTTGCTCTCGGATCTTTCACCTTGTAAACTCGGTGACCGAAACCCATGATTTTGTCCTTATTTGCAACGCACTTCTCGACAAAAGGCCGCACGTTTTCTACCGAACCAATTTGCTCCAACATATCAATCACTTCTTCATTAGCTCCCCCGTGCAGCGGCCCCGCCAAAGTGCCAACTGCTGAAGCAATTACCCCGTAAGGGTCTGTCAGGGTCGAAGCTGTTACCATTGCCGAAAATGTAGAGGCATTAATTGTATGTTCAGCGTGGAGAGTCAGACAAGTGTCAAAAATGCTAGCTAACAGCGGATCGGGTTCTTGCTCGTTGAGCATATAAAGAAAGTTAGCCGAGTAGTCCAAGTCATCCCTCGGCCGCACCGGGTCATTTCCCCGTCGCATTTGCTGGAACGCTGCTACCATTGTGGGAATTTTAGCTAGCAGCCGCACTACAGCTTCTCGAATGTATGCTGGGTTAGCCAGAGCTCTGCGCGAGTAGAACAAGCCCAGGGCGGCCGCTGAAGCTTGCAGGGCGTCCATGGGATGTCCTCTTTCTGGAAAGCATTTCATCATGTCCCGGATGCGATATTTGATCCGGCGGTGATAGCGAATTTCATGCTCGAAAGCTTCTAGTTCTTCCTTTGTCGGAAGTACCCCCCAGATTAATAAATATGAAGTTTCGAGAAAGGAGCTTTTCAGTGCCAGTTCCTCGATGCTAATCCCGCGATATTCCAGCAACCCTTTTTGTCCATCGACGTAGCTAATGCTGGACAAGGTGGCGGGAACACCTTCTAAACCTGGTTTGAATTCGCCGACGACCATTGCGATACCGTTTTGTGTGAGTTCAATCTACTAAAAGTACATTACCAGAAACGAAGATAGTGTCACACTCTTGACAAATAATCATTTAATTGGGGATCAGAAACCGGGTTTTTCAACAGACAGCCCGATCGCACCGCTGCGTATTGTCGCCCCTCAAACTTGGTTTCGCCGTCCCAGAATGCGGTTTTAAGACTGCTGGCGCGTCCTGTTAATGTCGGGGCGGTTCGCTGTTTCTAGTGCAGCAAAAACTTGGGTGCAGTTAGCCAAAACATTTGGCTGCGGCCCACTGGGGAGCCTGTTTCGGGGAGGATTAAGCCGATGATACCTGCTTTTTTGAGAATCAGGGCGTCTTGCGATCGAGCCCAAAGCAAAGTTTCTGCCCAGTGGCCTAAGTCTGGTTGGTGGCCCACCAGGGCCAAGCTGCGGCTACCTATTTCCTGCCACTGTTTGTACCACTCCAACCAGTTCCCAATGTCTCCTGAAGGTCCAAGGGTGGCGGATTCTTCTATTTGGGAACTCAAACCGACTGTTTGCAGGATTTGGGCGGTTTGCTGCGCGCGCAGTAGAGGACTGGTGAGAATCAGGTCAAACTGAATTTCGAGTTCGTACAGGCGTTCGGCAATTTTCCTGGTTTTACGCTCGCCCTCTTTAGTCAGCGGGCGTTCTGAGTCTGTATCATATTTTTCGGGTGCGGCGGCGATACCGTGCCGGATCAGATAAATAACCATATATTAATACTTCCAGGCATTTTATCCTGTTTTTCTATGAGCGGTCGAGGATATACCTACTTTTTGCCTATTCTACAACTGTATTGAAATCTGCTGGCGCCGTCATCGGGTTTGCGCTTTTGTAGCGATCGCGCCCTTGTCGTTTCGCATCATATAATGCTCGATCGGCGACGGCAACGAGTTCATCGGGTGATGTTTCTGCAGTGGGAATCACAGTTGCAATTCCCATGCTCACAGTCACGATCGAGCTTACCTCAGATTGCTCGTGAGGGATTCCCAAATCTCTGATTGCCTGACGCATCGACTCAGCAACCGCGATCGCCCCTGCAGCATCCGTACTCGGCAGTAGGGCAGCAAATTCTTCGCCCCCATAGCGCACAAACAAATCGGTAGAACGTTTAACCGCGGCGGCAGCAGCTTTCGCCACTTGCACCAAACAAGTATCCCCAGCTTGATGTCCGTAGCAATCGTTATATCGCTTGAAATAATCTACATCTAACATAATCAACGAAAGCTGTTGTTTGCCCTGCATCAGCCGATGCCATTCCGACTGCAATCGCTCATCAAAACAGCGGCGGTTTGCTACTTGTGTTAACCCATCTGTCGTAGCAATTAATCTTTCTTGTTCCGCCCAGTGTCTGAGCATCTCCTCGCCCCGCTTGAGTTCTGTAATATCAGCAAAAGTTGTCAATACTGCATAGGGTTTAGACTGATTGAAATGGAACAGCGGTTGAGAATTAATCGAAATCCAAGTCAGCGTTTGATCCGATTTGTGAATTCCCATCACCACATTCGATCGCCCTTGTCCCGTGCGCAGGGTGAGGATTGCCGGATGCTGTTGGCCCGGGAACGGTTGGCCATCCTCCCGAACGATTCGCCAGTCTAAATCTACGGATGTGCGCCCCATCATTTGCTCCGGGGTCAGCCCTAGAATCCTTTCGGCACTAGCATTACACGCAGTAATTTGTCCGTTTGCTAGCTGGAGTACGACACCTTCTGTCATGCTAGTAATCACAGAACGGTAGCGTTCCTCACTTTCCTGTAATTGACTCAGGAGAATGTTTTTGGCATCAAACTCTGAAGCCAGATTCAGGCTGCTTGCCAGAAACCCAGCCATCAGTTGTAAGGTCTGGATATCTGACTCTGTAAAGGCAGAGGGTTTAGCTGAAAGCACTTTTAAGACCCCAACCCGATCGTCCTGATAGAACAAGGGAACAAGCACCATTGACCGCAGACCAATGCGCTCACAGGCAGCCCGATCCACCCGTGCATCGGTTTCTGAATCCTCGCAAAGCATGATTTGACCAGTCGCAATACATTTTCCCGATAAACTTGTCCCTACTTTGATCCGTAATCCAACATAGGCCCTGGCGATACCGCTGGCTGCCCGATACACCATTTCATCCCCTTCAACCATTTCAATCACTGCTCCATCGGCGCGGGTCAAATCTTGAGTCCTCTCTGCAATCACAGCCATGACTGCATCAAGATTGGGATTGCGGATGGCGATTTCCTGTTGGGTAGCAATCACTATACTCAGACGCTGGAACTCTAGTTGTAATGCTGCTTCTGCTTGCTTGCGATCGGTGATATCCTTCATAAAGCAGTGATGCCCGATCGATCGCTCCTGCGAGTCGTAGGCTGCCAACATCACCAATTGCTTGTAAAAAATCGAACCATCTTTCCTGATACCACGGGCCTCAACCTCCACTCGGCCCTCAGCCAGCATTTTTTGATAAGCCCCCATCATCCTGTCGCAGTCGTCGGGATGAACTGTTTTCTGCCAATTCATACCAACCATTTCTTCAGGCTGATAACCTGCTATATTCGCGTAGGCTTGATTAACGGTGATGTACCGTCCGAAAATATCCAGCCGCGAGATGCCCTCAACTGCATTAGCAAGAGCTGTACTCAATTCTCTGAGTTCTGTTTCCGCCTTGACAAGATCCGTAATGTCTTGGGATGTACCAAACAACCGAATGACTTGTCCCTCTGCATTGAGTTCGGCCTGCCCTCTGGCTTCAGTATGGCGGATAGAACCTTTCGGGCGCAAGACTTTGAGGCGCAATAGATAAGGCTCTCCCCGAGTCAGCGCTCGTTGAACTACTAGGTGTAGCTGTTTGGCACTTTCGGGATGGTAAAGCCGCAGGTTTTCTTCATAGGTAGGTTCGCCAAGTGCCCTGTCGCGTCCCAAAATCTCAAATAGTTGGGGAGACCAGGTAATTTTACCCGTAATCACGTCCCATTCCCAGTTACCGATTTGGGCAACTCGCTGGGCTTCTGACAACCTGGTTTCATTCTGTTGCAGGGCAGTTTCTGTTTGCTGGCGACGAGCGGTAATGTCATTTTCGTTGACGACCAACATCGGGTTGCCTGTTACCGGGTCTTTGGTACACCGCACGTCGATCCTGTGCCAGCGAATCCCAGCCAGAGTAATCACTTGAGCCTCAGTGATCGATACCTCGCCGTACCCTTGAACTCCCATTGCTCGCTCTCCTACCTGAGGGTCAACAAAGTGGCTTAGAAAAGCATTATCTGACGCAGAGCGAGGGTGCAGCGCATCCCCATAACAGCGCAATGCCGCCGGGTTTTCCAGCAGCGGTAAGCCTTCTAGGGTGTACAGGGAAACCATGAGCGTGGTGTGCCGGAGTGCCTCGATCGATCGCAGGATTTCCGGCTCCATTCGATCGGCGCTTTCGACTGTACCCTCGACTAGCATTGCCAAACGCCCGCCCTCAATCCTGATCCCAGAACACCGACAGCGGACAGAAACAGGCTGACCGCCCGGGTAAAACGTCCACTGCTCGGACAAGGTTTTGCCTTGCTGAAACTGCTGCAGATATGTCTGCAAGCGAATCCCAGTAGACTCTGACACATCGCTAAAGTTGCGGCTCACAAGTTCTTGCCGGCTAGAAGCATTCCACAGGTACAAGGATGCTTGGTTTGCCCACCGCATTTGCAAATTCTCAATATCAAATATCCAGATCGGGTTTTGCAACAAGTCAAAGGCCGTGAGGTGGACAATATCGCCGCTCAGGGAATAGGCAAACTTTAGTGGTAGACAATTTTGATGATTGACTCTAGGCGCGCTTTCTGTACTGGTCGCAGTTTGATTTGGTTCTGTTTCGAGTTCCGGCGGTTGATTTGGTCCCAGTACCGGGCGGTGAGATTCCAAGTGCCGCATCGTCAACCCGATGTGCATTGCAACCTGTTGCAGGATCTGAACGTCGAGAGGTTCCCACTGACGCGGACTTCGGCAGTGATGAGCAATCAACAGTCCCCAAAGCTTCGGAGATTGCTGCGGTTTGCCATCTAGCAAGATTGGCGCAACTAAATTTGCCTGAACCTGGAGGCGATCGAGCAATTCGACATCACAAGCTTGAAGATCACCAGCGTGAATATCAGAAATGCTGCTCGTTTGTCCCTGGCTGTAAAGATCTACCCAGGTGGCTTCAAAGCAAGGATCATAAATCTGTTTTCCTAGGGTTGGCGGCCAATGGGCATCAACCGATTCTGCAAATACTACGCCATCTCTATGCGATAGGAAGCGATAAATAATTAGGCGATCGGTTTGCAGCAGCACCCTGGTTTCTTCTAGCGCACATTGCAAAATTGTCTCCAGAGCCACGAACTCGTTGATTTTAAGTGCAATTTCTGAAACTTTTTCTAGGATTTTCTCTAACGACCAAGAGAAAGTCTGTTTTGTAGACATCTCCATGTTCCTTTTTTTGTCAAGCAATTTTCTACTATTCTAACCCGCTACAAAAAAAGTTAATAATTTCTTTTAAGTCGTAACAACAAGTCGCTTGGTTGAAAAAAATTAAACCCACAGTTTATGTTGAAATAAATACTTTCATGAAATACTACACTTTCTTTTTTATTATGTGAGTTAGCCAAAAATTTATGTTTTCCACTCTCTATGTTACTTATTGTACGGCGCTTTTTTATAAAAATTTATCTAACTTTAAAGTCTCCTGCATCAACTCGAAAAACTTGTTGTTGTTTTTAACTTAATTATAGTAATTATCACAAAAATCAGCTTCAATAATTATTAAATTATAATAATTATGTTGTGGAATTTAGTAAACTATATCAAACTAACTTTACCCCGCAACATGGGGTTTTTACCAAAATACTTCGTTGGATCCATTGACAATAGTAAAAAAAACGGTTTCTTGGGTGTGTATTTTTGGGAAACTGGGATTAAATTTATTATTGTTAGTCCTAGACGGAGCAACCGGGTTTTTTAACCCCCTTACTTCGTTCAAATCCTCAATAAGAGTTAAACAACCCGGTTGATGAGAGTTAGAGTGCGTCCAGTGCGGATTGTCAAATTGAGATTTTGCCCGAAACGAGAAAAAAACGCGGCCAAAGCTCGTAGTAACCGGAGGTAGAACCCAGGCTGTTGCTGGAATCAAGGCCGCGCCTAGAAACTTCCGAGTTAATGATCGTAAACAGGATTGTCTTTAGGACTAATTAAATTTAGCAATTTTTGCTTAATCTGAGCATCAAACACTTCCCATTTCAGCCTTGCATAATCGCTCTTCTCATTCCCGCCGGAAAGAAACCCCACGGGAATTTCAAAACCTCCGGCTTGACTTCTGCCACCCCCAAAAAAGCGTCCTTGAGCATCTTGACCGAAGGCTTCTTTAATGAATTCGTCGGGGTCGAGAGTAAGTTTATTAGTTCGCAGCGAGCCAATTACCACTTCAATTTCTTCATCTTTGTCGTGAACAATTGCGTAGACAACGGCTGTGTGTACGTTCTCTTCTGTTACTAAAAAGTCCGCGGCTTGAGGAATAGAATCCCGATCGTCATAGCGGAGGTAGCCGATGCCGGCGATCGAAAAATTGTTCTGGACGGTGCGGTGTTTGAGCGATCGCTCGATCGCGTCCATTACCCACTTAGAACGAGACGACTGTAACACTGCATTCAGCAACTGCGGGTCGTAAAACCGACTCAAATAAGCCGCAGCTAAAAAGTCTTCCTCCTGAGCTTGTCTGAGGGCGATCGTATCCGATCGCAAACCGTGCATCAAAGCTGTAGCGCACTTGATGTGCAGACTGACGCTGGCGTCGAGAGTTAGGAGTCCAGCCTGTAAATACTCGGCAAAAATCGTGGCTGTAGCGCGGATTTGAGGGCGCAAATCGATAAATTCTGCGTTCATTTCCCCCTGCAAATTGTGATGATCGATGACGGCGGCGATCGGAACTCCAGCCGCTAAAATATACTCGGTTAAGTTACAAGTCGTTCCTTGATTGTCTATGAAAGCACAGCCCTGAAACACCGACAAATCCTTAGTTTTTACTGTTTCCAGCGTCCACCGCTGCAACGGCAACCCTGTCAATTTAACTAAGGCAATGTTTTCTTGGTGGCTGAGGGCGCCGGCGTAGATAATCTCGCATTGGATATCGTACTGTTCGGCAATTAATTTGTAAGTCCAAGCGCTTGAAAGTGCGTCGGGGTCGGGAAAATCTTGCAGCAATATTAACTGGCGAGTGCCTTTGTGCCGATCGAACATTTGGCGCAATTGCTCGACTTTGCGATCGTGCAATTCCTCGCGGAGACGGCCTCGATTCTCTTCGGAAGCAACTTCGGCTTTGCTGCGCCGTTTTGCAGGCGCACTCGCTGGGGGTACCACCTCGCTGCTGGTATCAAGTTCACCTTCGCGGTTGCCGGATGTTTCATCGGAATTGTTAGCGGGCTGGTCTTTCATCGTTGAAAATTAACTATTTAACTATTTCAGGATTTGCACGACATTCGATCTTAAACCCGGTTTCTTTGTAGATGCCTGTTTGTCCAAGCCCATACTTTTTATGACAAACCTGATTTAAGAGCGTAAATTCTCTCTTTAATTTTTTAATTCATGCAGAGAGTGTGTGTTGCCAGGAACGAAGCAATCTCAGAACTAATAACTCCTGCAAAAAACCCCCGCGCTTGCGCTGACAGGGGTTTTAAAGGCCTATTACATATTTTTGCCATTCTTTGTGCATACCGCTCTTAACGTGTTTAGTGACTTCAAAATACAGACCGCTGTGAGGTTTCCTAGGCGGATAGCGCAGCGGCATTCCCGCTTCTTTCGGCGTGCGGCTGCCTTTATTGACATTGCAGCGGACGCAGGCGGTGACGAGGTTTTCCCAAGTGTCGCCCCCTCCGCGCGATCGGGGAATTACATGATCGAGGGTTAAATCGTCCCCCGTATAACTGCAGTATTGACAAGAGTGTGCATCCCGGTGCAAGATGTTCCGGCGGGTCAGCGGAATATCCTTATAGGGAACTCGGACATAATGCCGCAGTCGGATCACAGTTGGTAGCGGGAAGTTTGGCGCAATAAATTTCCCGTTGTGTTCTACCTGTTCTGCTTTTCCTTTCAGCAACAAAACTACCGCCCTTCGCCAATTGGTGATGTTAAGGGGTTCGTAGGAGGCGTTCAGCACCAGAACATTGCCCATTGTTGATTATTAAAGAGAATATTTTTTTTGATGTTAACACAGGTTCCACTTTAGGTGGGACGGCATCAGGAACAGCGAGGCGATCGCAAAAAACGCTGAAAAACCACTCCTTTACCCTATACCTTGGCGTCTGCGCCGCTACGGCTGCATCTATTTTCGCCCTTTGGTGTTTGTCAGCGAGCTTTTTTCCCGGAGTTTTGGCCCAGATGAGGCCAGTGTGTGCGATGGCAAAAATTTGCAGAATCAATTTTATTTTTTTCTCTAAATGCCTAATCTTCCCGGCAACAAACAGTTTAACTTTTTAGACTATTAGTAACCTTAAATGAAAAAGCTTATTACTGCTCATGGAATTTCGGCTCTTAAAGTCAGCTTTTAGCGCGTCAATTATTGCCCTTGCTGCTCAGATTTTAGCAAACAGTCCAGCCTTTGCCCAAGCGCCTTCATTCTTCTGCGGCGCTGCTGGCGGCCGCCCAGCTACAATTGCTGTCCAACAAGGCAAAAATATTCCCGTTATTTTGTGGCTAGCTGATAACTATTTCAATGAATCAGGAGAAGATGCGATTACTCGATGTACCAGAGTCTCAGGAATTCTCAACAACTCGCAACCGCAAGGAAGCTGGGAAAATATTGTCACAGCAGGTGCATCGACCAGCGGTCAACTAATTATTTGTGCAGCTAATCCTCAAGACGGTTCCTGTAGATTATTATATCAAGTACCCAAGGGGCAAAATCCCGAACAAGCCCGACAAGAACTCTTAAAAAGAGTTACAAATCCTAATGTAAGTGTTTCGCCTGTTAAAGTAAATTGATAGTCATAACTCATTAGCTACGGGTAGGACATGGCAATGCTGTGTCCTACTTGCATAGAGTTGAAACTCTTGTAAAATACTTCGGTTGAGTGGTGAAAAAATTGCAGCTTTGCTTGAGCAATTCTTCTAACCCTTCAACCTGCCTCAGCCAGACAGTGCCGTTGCTTCCAGCTACAGCAATTTGCTTTCCGTCTCGACTCCAACTGACACTAACAACATTCTCCTCGAACTCAAATTGAGCAACCTGCCGCCCCGCTAAATTCCACAGCCGTACAGTCTTGTCAATTCCCACTGTAGCCAGCCGTTCTCCGTCGGGACTAAAACTAATTGATTTTGCATCAAAATGCAAGGTTTGAAATTCCTTAACTAATTCTTTTTCTGACACATTCCACAGCCCAACTTTGCCATTCAATGTTACTGTAGCAAAGCGGTACTGGTGTTCAGCCGGAGTGAAACTCAGCCCAATGGCCTGAACAGGCAGTGTTTTTTTCAGCTTGCCCGACAAATTCCAAAGTCGCACTGTAGATTTGCCATCTAAAGTCGTTATGAAATCGCCGTTTGGGCTAAAATTTACGCTTCTCACTAAGCCGTTGTGACCTGGGAGTTTCAGGCTAGGCGATACTAATTGTGGAAGTTTAGACAAATCCCAAATTGCAGCATAGCTGTCTATCCCTGCCGCCGCTAATAACTTTCCTTCTGGACTAAAACTGATGCTGGTAACAGAACCTTGAATTCCTTTCAAAGTAGAAATGTTTTTACCTGATAAATTCCATATTTTAACAGTGCTGTCCCTCCCGGCGGTCGCTAAAAAATTACCGTTTGGGCTAAAATTTACCATAGTAACTGACTGCTGTAAAGCTTTCCATTCAGCAATTTTTTGGCCGGAAAAGTTCCAAATCCGAATTTTATCATCTATTCCGGCGGTTGCTATAACTTGCCTGTTTGGGCTGAAAGTGACGCTGGTAACAGCACCTTTATGAGCTTGCCAACTTATCTTTTTTTGTGGAAGTGGTGATGCTTTTATCTGCTGTTTTTCGCTAATCTTATCGAGAATTATTTGTAAGGCTAACAGGGGTCTAGTTGCCGGATATTGTTCTAGCTGATGTTTGTTTTCCACCAAGGTTTTTAATTTTTTCCCCGAGGCGATCGCCCTCAGTAAAGCTTCTGATAAAGCTTCGCTATTTTCTGTCTTTTGAGAAACAGCCAACAATAAAGCATCGCTGCCATTTTGTTCGATTTCAATACTTGCTTGTGCTAGTTTAAACCGCTGGTAAGCGAGAGTTGAAAAGCCGATCGCCGCCAGTAACGATGCTGCCAGTACCGCAGAACCGATGCCGATCCACTGTTTGGCTTTTTGTTTGGCTGAGTCAGCTTCACTCCAAGCTTTTTCGGCATCGCACACTGCTTTCTTGGTTTCTAGTGTAGCTGAATGCAGCAGTTGATTTTGGTCGCTCAAAATAACTTTCTGGCTCGCAGTCAAAAACTGAAAATCTTCGTTTCTCAAACTTTTTCCCGCAGCCCAAACTAATGCTGACTGCAAATCATCCCCTCGCAACAGTTGGGAATCATCTTCACAGCTCGAATTTAGCCATACTTTGATAGCTTCCGAGTAAGGCGAGAGTGTTTCTAATTTTTGTTCAATTAAGTCTTTGTTAAATACAGCTTCATAAATAGGATTAGAAATTGTTAATTTTTCCCGGCGCTTAACGATTAATCCGCTTAATCGCAATTCCATTTGTTCGGCACTACCATCGGGGGTAATTTCAGCTTGTTCTAAAATTTGCTCATATAATCCGAGCCTCCTCACAATCCGCTGGTTTTCTTTGAAAAGCCGATCGCGAATTGTTGACAAATGTTCTGGGACATCCTGAGATTCCCAATTCTCCACTATTTTTAAGTGCACTACCTTTTCAACCCACTCTTTAGAAGGGTGAATGTTATCTTTCTCCTCCCCTTGCCAAGCAGGGGCTGGATCATTCTCCTCGCCCTGCCAAGCAGGGGCTGGATCATCCTCCCCCCCTTGCCAAGGGGGGGCTGGGGGGGGTAAATTCGGGATTAATTCGGGATTTTCCAACAATAGTTTGCACAGCTTTTGAGTCAGGAACGGCTGCCCGCCAGTCCAATACAATACTTCTGTCAAAACTTGATTAGGGCTGTCTGTCAGCTCTGCCAACCCCGCTGCTAGCGGTTGAGCTTCTGTTTCGTCAAAACCAGTTAATTCGATCGCCTTGCCAATATTAAAAGGGGTATTGCTGCTGGCATTTTGCTCGCGGCACAAATCCGTCGGGGATGCTACACCTAAGAGGGCCCAAGTTAGGCGATCGAACTCTGAATTGTTGGCGCGCTTGTTGTAGCACGATCGAATTAAGGCTAAAAAATCGTCGGCGGGAAAATCTAGGGCGAGAATACTGTCGATTTCGTCAATAAAAATGACAATATTGCTGGAAATGTTGGGTAAGAGTACGGTTTCGATGAATTCGCTCAATCTTTGAACCGGGGTTAAAAAATTGCGATCGCGCCACCAAGTCCGCACGTTGACAATATCCGACAGGTTAAAGTTATTTTCGAGAATGCGTAGCAAACCAGCATACCACTGTTCGGGAGTGACGCCGCGGTTGCCAATTTCCGAAATGTCGATCGCAGCACAAGCAATTCCTTCATTTCTCAGCCGCTGAATTGTCCGCACCTGCAAGCTAGATTTGCCCATTTGCCTGGAATTCAAAACATAGCAAAATTCCCCTGCTTTTAATCCGTTATAAAGGTCGTCGTCGGCTTGCCTCTTGACATAATTCGGAGCGTTATTTGTCAAACTTCCACCTACTTGATAGTAACTCGGTTTTGTGGTAAAATTCATATAAGTTATTCGGCGGTTGAAACCGCTCAAGAGTCAAACAAAGTCCGCCTTCGCGGACTGAAGAAGTGAGGCGGTATTAAAGCATAATTCTGTATGAGAAATTGTAACACAATACAGTATGAAAACTGATTGGACGGGATATAACGACGACAAAGACAAGTTAAGAGCTGAAATTTGGTCTTTGCTGAAGCAGCAAGCCGCATCTATTGGCGATCCGTTCGGTCATATTCCCAACTTTGTGGGTGCTGAGTTGGCGGCCGAAAGATTGGCAACTTTACCAATATGGCAACAAGCAAAAACGATTAAGTGCAATCCAGATTCGGCGCAAATTCCGGTGCGGATGCAAGCTTTGCAAGATGGAAAACGCCTCTATATGGCAGTACCGCGATTGACAGACGATCGCTGTTTTGTAGAGTTAACTGCTGAAGATTTGCAGCGGCAAAATCTATCAATTGCCGAAAGTGCGATCGCCCGCAAAGCACTGAGTTGCGGAAAATTGGTAAGTTTTGCAGAAATGCAGCCAATTGATTTAGTAATAGTCGGCTGCGTAGCCGCCGGCCCCAACGGTGGAAGAACCGGGAAAGGTGCAGGATTTGCGGATTTAGAATTGGCTATGTTGCAAGAATTCGGGTTAGTACAAATCGATACGCCAATTGTAACAACAGTGCATCCTTTGCAAATAGTCGCAGATTCGCGTTTGCCAATGCAAGCTCACGATTGGGCGCTGAATTGGATTGTTACTGCCCAGGAGGTAATTGAGACTAATACAAGTTATCCGCGTCCAATTGGGTTAAATTGGGATAGTATACGGCCGGAACAGTTGGAACAAATTCCAATTTTGCGAAAGTTGAGACAGCAATTAACCAATAATCAATAGCTTTCAATCAAAATCAAGGCAAAAGAGCATCTACAGCGATCGCCCCAATTTCTATTCCTTCAATAATAATCGGTATAACAGCCGACCGCCCGAAATCCAACCTTTGACTGTAATCTGGCTGCTCAACATCAACAAGAGGTTGAGAGTACACCTCAACCAGTCCTTCAACAAGATTCACAATCCAATAAATCGCAATTCCAGCGCGGGCATAAATCCGTTTTTTTACAGTTCGATCGCGCTGAAGCGTCGTATCGGATACTTCAATAATCAGGGCAATATCTTCAGCACCCGGATGCCGATCGAGATACTGTCGCGTATCCCCTCGAACAACCACTATATCTGCTTCTGGTTCGCTGTTGGATAGCGTGATCGGTTCTTGAGAACCGACATACCAACCACGGGGTAAAATATTCTCTAAAGCTGTTCTGACAAGACGAGTTGTTGCTCGATGCGGTGGATTTTTTGGCATTCTGAAAACCAGCCAACCTTCCAGCAATTCTACAGAGTCATCATCAGTGAGAATGCCAGCTTGAATTATCGCATGATACTGCTCGATGCTCAAGCGCAAAATCAGATCGTTGGGAATTGCTGCGACGCTTTCAACAGGCGACATAACAGTATGTGGGAGTTGATTTATTTATGATTTTACCTAGTTTTAACATATATCTACTTTGTGGTGAACACGCGCCACATAATGAAAACAGTAACACCTAGATAACCAAACACGGTTATCCAATCCAGCCAATTATCGGATGTTATCAAAAAAATATCGTTCATGGGTATCATTCACCTAATTATTACTTACAGCACTTACGCACAAAATTTTACACGATCGCGCTCAAGTGCGATCGAAAATATTGTCGGTACAGTTCGCACCTCGGAACGCACTCGTTCCCCTGCAATTTCACCAACCCCAAACTGTCTAATTTAAACGCCTGCATCGCCTTTAATGGCACCGGAGAGTCGGCCGCCACAATCTCTCTCATCCCCTGCGCCAACTCTGGATATTCTTCCAAATTCCACAACTGCCGACGCAAATGGTCACTGTAAATTCCCACATCTGCGATCGCAGTTTCTTTTAATTCATCGAGTGTCAAACCCGATCGCGAAATGTGATATAATGCAACTCGGACTAAATACGGATGACCGCCGACAATTGCCATCAATTCCTCAACTTCTGCCTCCGACCAATTCAAGTTGTGCCGCGCTGCTAACTCTTGTACTTGCTGATGGTTGAATTCCGGTAAATCGACAGGCAATCCGACGTTGAAAGGCGATTGATTGATGTTCATCGGGATGTAAACTTCGGTGGAGTGAACTACAATTAATCGCAGTTTTTTCCAGATATCGCGCCGCTTCGATTCTTCGTGCCACGCCCGCAGCAGTCCTAAAAAGTCTTCGGCAATGTCGGGATATTGGAAAACGCGATCGATCTCGTCTAATCCTAAAATTAAAGGACTGTCGATTTGTGGCAAAATGTATTTTTCAAAGTAATCTTTGCAATTGACTTTGCTGCCGAAAATTTCGTCCCAATAATCGTCTAATTGATTGGGTAAGTGCAACTCGCGGCCGACGTAAGCGCAAAACCACTTTAAGAATTTATCTAAGTTGGCAAATACGCCTTTATCTACTAACTGAAAAGTTAGCGGCACAGTGCAATAGCCTTGACGGGCTCCGTGATGCAAAATTCTGGCCATCAAGGAAGTTTTGCCCATTTGTCTTGGTGCTTTGATTCTAATTAACGCGCTGGGCTGCACAATAGTTTGATAGCAGCGTTCTTCGATGGGCGGGCGTTCTACATAAAATTGAGAAGCGACATCGACTTGTCCTCCCGGTAATTCAGGTTCGGCGGCGGGTAGAGGTATTTCGTCGCTGCTAATTTCTAATAGCTGTTTTTGTGTTAAATCTTCCGTTTCTTCTATGATGGGTGCGGGTTGTTCTGCTAGTAAATTCAGAACCTCTTCGATAATAATTGGAGTGTCGGCGGTGGTTTTCCATTCCCTCTGTTTGATGCGGTACAGATAGCCCCGCAAGTCGTGATTGAGAGGCGCATTCAACGGAAAACCGACGCGGATGGGGAGAATTATTGGTTTTCTGTCAGGGCGGGAGTCTTGCAGTTCTTTTGCTTGCTGAACTTGATATGTTAGCAGTTCGCTTTGGTATCCCGTTGGTGGCAATAGTAGCACCAAATAATCGCATTCTTGGAGGAATAAATTAATGCGGTCGAACCAATTATCTCCCAATCTAATGTTATTTTCGGCTGTGAAAACTGTATGACCGATCGCGCTTAAGGTCGTTTCTAACTGTTTTCCTAACTCGCGATCGGGTTCGGCGCTGCGATAACTGACAAATACTTTAACAATTCTGCTGCTGGCTGTATCTTCCGCTGGCGGCGAATTGTCGAGCTCGTCTAAATTTTCCGGTTCCTCCAGTTTAGCCGATCGGTGGTCGCTAGCAGCCAGAGTCATTTCAAAAGCCGCGAACAACTGGCGAATTTTACTCAAATCCGCACCTTCTCTACCCTGCTTAATTTTGCTGACTGTATCGGCACCAACGCCAGATTCAGCCTCGATTTCAGTCAGAGTACCTCTAATATTATTTCGGTCAGACCATTCTTGGAGCGCCTCGTTAAGTTTCTTTAAGCCAGAGGCAGTGAGAATGCGGCCGCGATCGCGTTTTGACTTGAGCACTTCGCTTGCAGTGAAAGGGGAACGAATCTAGAAATTTTAACGCCTTAAGTTCCTATTTTGGGCGATTTTAAGGAAGATAATCAGCCAGCCGGAATTTAAGGGATTTTACTTGGAGAGGTTTTTTAGGGCGATCGACTCCTCAAACTCTGTCCTGATAACGGCTTCAACAGTTGAATATATTTGAGGAGAAAAAGTTTTTCTTAACTCCCCAATCTCCGCCGCTAATCACCACTGAACTTTTTAGAGTAGATACACCAAGCAAAAAAGGAGCAGCCAAATGAGCAAAATCTTACACAGACTGGCAATGGCCGCTTTGGGAACCGCCGCCATTTTCACAATTAATACACTTAATAATTTAACAGAAGCATCAGCCGCTGGTAAATTTGACCAACCAGAAATTTATCAAAACACAATTTTTCCACTTGGTGTACCGGGTCAGTTGCATAAATAGGGCAATTCATTGATTGATTGATTTAATTGAATTAAGGAGAAATTATGAAGTCTACACTGTGTTCGCCACAACCTATAGCTACCAAATCTGACTCCGTTGACGCTGAGGCGATCGATGCCTGCACAGCGCTTGCATGGATGGAATTGGTAGCATTAGATGCTAGCGCTCTCACGGGGGACGATTGGCTGGCTTTGTGCGATGATATAGATAGCGGGGAAATCTACCGCTGCTGGTTTTTGTGGCGCGATCGCGAAGTTAGCGGTAATTGGGAAGCTTACGATCCTTTGAGCGATCGCCGGTTTGTTGCGAAAGGAAAAGTTTTTCTCAAAGCCGCGATCGACTCGCTCGAAGATTCTAGAAATCGGGAAGTCGCCTAACTTGAATTCATCTCAGGTGAATAAAATTTGTGCCTACAAAACAAGAATTCTGCCAAGAGAATCCGCCAGTGTACAAAGTTTTGTGGGCCTGCGCGAGACGGGAAGAAAAAGGGGTAATAGAACCGGATTTGATAGGAGTGCCGGAAACGGAATACTCTCAAAGAAAATAAAAAAATTACGGCTGCGGGCAAGAGTTGACTGTATGATGCTAGGTGCTTCGTCTCGACAGCGGTTGATAACGTCTTTCCAGTCGCTTTCTCGCTGCAGCCGTTAAACTCTTTCTCTTTAAACATGACTCTAAAACTGCGATGGCTGTTGCCGGCCGCCCTTAGTCTTTTCTCGATCGCCCTGCCCGCAAAAGCTGATACACTAACATCTTGGCACTTCGATCCCAGGCAAAACCAACTCAATTTAACCACAGATTCAGGAGTTCAGCCGGAAGTCAAACTAATCGCCAATCCCACCCGCTTAGTAATTGACTTACCGGGAATAGTCTTGGAATATCCCGAAACTCCTCAAAGCTACAACTCAGCTATTCAACAAATTAGAGTCGGGCAGTTTGACACCGAAACAACCAGGTTAGTGATACAATTAACTCCCGGTTATAAGTTAGACCCGCAAAACGTCCGAGTCATTAGAGAATCTGCCACGCGCTGGTCGTTTCAGTTGCCAAATCCAGAGCAAATAGCGGGGAACGAGTCTTTTATCCCAACAGCTATTACCCGCATAGAACAAGCAGCCGGTCAAGTTACGCCCACTGTTTCGCCGGGAAATCAGAGAAACTATTCCGCTGATTTGGGGCTGTCAACAGGCTCGGAAATGACAGCCATCAAGCCTCAAATCGAAAGTGCGATCGAACAGTATAGATCCCTGAGCGCCGGAATGTTTTTTCTGGATTTAGATACAGGAAACTATTTGGATATCAAGGGCGATCGAGTATTTCCGGCCGCGAGTACCATCAAATTACCAATTCTGATTGCTTTTTATCAAGATGTAGACGCAGGCAAAGTTAGCCTAGACGAAACATTAGTTATGAAGTCCGACTTAGTTGCCAGCGGTTCTGGCACTATGCAAGACGAACCAAATGGAACTCGGTTTAGCATCAGAGAAACCGTAGATAAAATGATTACCATCAGCGACAATACAGCCACCAACATGATTATTGAACGTTTGGGGGGAATTGCTAAACTCAACGAGCGTTTTCGCAGTTGGGGATTAACTGACACCAGAATTCGCAATTGGCTCGGCGATTTTCAAGGAACAAATACCACAAGCTCTGTGGATATGGTAAAGCTGCTGGCAATGCTGTCTCGCGATAAATTAGTCTCTGAATCGAGTCGCGAACAAGCTTTAGAATTACTGCGACATACTACAACTAGAACGCTGTTGCCTTCCGGTTTGGGGCAGGGAGCCGTGATTGCTGACAAAACCGGAGATATCGGCTTTGTGGTTGGCGATGCGGGAATTATTGATATGCCCAACGGCAAGCGTTATTTAGCGGCAATCTTTGTCAAACGTCCTTACAATGACCCGATTGTGAGAGATTTTGTCCGTCGCATTTCGCGGATTGTTTACAATTATTTAGACCAACCTGCGGCGAGAGTACCGGATAATTTGCGTTGATAAGAAAATTCGGCGATTGAAATCGCTACTAAACAAACAAAGTCCGCCTTCGCGGACTTGAAGAGAAGATTTTTAATCAGTAATGACTATTCTTGGCGCTCGATGGCTACAGTCACATGAGCCACAACTGCTCCCACTGTAGCAAGTACAGCAGCAATTGGAAAGACTACTGAGCCTGCAACGCCACCTACCAATCCCGCCATCAGCGGAATGTCTGCCAAAGTCCGCCCTTGCGAGTTTTTGATGACAAGGCGGCGGAGTTTTCCTTGCTGAATTAGCTCTTTAACTTTGCCAATTAAGCTGTCGCCGCTAATCTTAAATTCTTCCACTCTGACTTTTTCCTCTGTGGCAAATTCTGAGGCGTATAAAGGAGTTTCAAATGTTGGGTTGGCTGAATTTCCTGCCGCTGCTGTTTCGTCTTGTAGAATTGTTACTTGTTGTTCTATTTGTGAGTTCATTTTGTGTAAGGGCGGGTGAAAACCAGCCGTTTAATTTCTATACTCTTATCTTCGGCGATCGCACTTGGGAATGACAGGCAAGGAAACCCTACAATCTGCATTCGTACTTTCCACCCCTGCGTTTTTACTCAAAACTTTATTTCTGCGGCGTTAAATCAGGGCGGGTTTATCTCTTCCGAAAGGTAGAGAAGATATTGTTGAAACAACCCGTCTCTAGATACAAGTAAGGTTCACACTGCTAGCCCGCGTCTGGGTGGCTGCTGTATTGAATTTTTTATTGAAACTTTCGAGAAGGAAGCGCGATCGCGGTTATTTGACATAGATAGTTTGAGCAGTAGAGAGAATTTATTGACGGCGAATCGGGTTGAAACTGCGATCGTTCGCCCGTTTACTGATTATATCGACTCGTCTACTTAGCAGTGCTTCGAGTTCTTCCTGCATTTGGGCGCGATCGAGTAAACTCCTTTTGGCTGTGGGGGTAAAAGCAACTAGGATATCGATGCCGCTGTCTGCATGAAAGTCGTCGCGAAGGATAGAACCAAAGAGGGAGAGTTCGATGATTTGCCCATGTTGGCAGAATTTGGTGATTTGGTCAATTGGTAGGGCGATCGGGCTTTTCATTCAGCCTCCTCAATCTTTCTCTTTAGATTAATAACTCCATTGATTGAGAACAACAAACTGATTATTGAGATCATATTCTGCTGTTTCTAAATTATCAATTGCCTTCACTATCGCCTGATAACTCATGTTTTTAGAAGCCTCAGAATCTTGGTAAACTGCCAAAATCCCTGAATGTTCTGGGTTGGCTTGATGCAATTGTTGAAAATCATCACAATTGCGTGTAAGCAGCACTCTTTCATTTTGTCTTGCAGCGCCTAGCACGACTGAATCTGGACGATTCATTAAATCCAGTGTATTGACTGTGGCTACATCGTGACCCACTGCCTCAAGAAGATTGACCAAATACTTTGCTTGAGAATCTTCATCAAGCAGCATTCGTAGACTCAAGTTGAACTCCTTTTGCTTCCAATCGATAGCGTTCCTCGTCTGCTTCTAATTTTAGGAGTTCCTGATGACTTTCACAGTAATTAATGGCCTCATAGATAGCAGACAGCGGTAAATCCCAATTTTCGGCTGCTTGTTCGGGGGACATTTGATTAGCAGTCATGTCTCGCCAAATAGTCGATACCAGTAATTTACGTCCCTTAATATAAAGTTGTTTGCGCCAAGCATGAGGACGTGCAGTTAAATATTGCCAATTCTCGATTTCTGGTGTACTTTGCAGCGATTGAACGATCGCACTTAGCAGGGCAAGGCGATCGCTGACTGATAGTTGGCTGGCTTTTTCTTTAAGCTCTTGCAAGGACATAAAAAAATACTCCAACAAAGGTTGGTATCTGAATTATAGTACAAGGAAGCGCGCTCGCGATTATTTGACTGGGGATAGTTTGAGGGGTACAGAGAATTTCTTGACGGCGAATCGGGTTGAAACTGCGATCGTTCGCCCGTTTACTGATTATATCGACTCGTCTGCTTAGCAGTGCTTCGAGTTCTTCCTGCATTTGGGCGCGATCGAGTAGACCTCAGTTGGCTGTGGGGGCAAAAGCAACTAGGATATCGATATCGCTGTCTCCATGAAAGTTGTCCTCAAGGACAGAACCAAAGAGGGAGAGTTCGATGATTTGCCAATGTTGGCAGAATTTGGTGATTTGGTCAATTGGTAGGGCGATCGGAGTTTTCATTCAGCCTCCTCAATCTTTCTCTTAGGTATAGCAATCCTAAATCATTATCAAGACTATGATACAATTATATGCAATACTCGATCGTGAATAAAAAAATGAATAA